>JBEKDJ010000254.1:0-7086 GCA_050014415.1 Thermodesulfobacteriota bacterium
AATGGAATGGGATTTTACCTCAAGTATCAGGAGGAGCCGTGCCCTTCATTGACTTGGGCAAGATGGGTGGCTTGCCGGGCGGAGCGGAAGGAAGCAATAGATAAGTGAAGAGTTCAGAACCCTAACAATTCCCAAGGGAGGAAATACCATGATAAAAGCAGGTGACATGTTCAAAAACATAGAAAGTGGAAAAATGTTTGCAGTTAAAAGCGTTGATCCCAGCGTCATCATTTTGGCAACAAAGGACGGAAACCATTCAATGTTCGTCAATCCAAACAGCATCGAATCCGCATTCCTGCCTTTCGTAGAAGACGAGGTCAAGGAAAAAATCAAATAATAAACGAAGTCAGAGATTCGTACCCTCTTTTCTAAATCTTAAAGAAAGGGAAACCATATGTTCGATTTTGACGCCTTGTGTCCGCATTGTGAGAAAAAATTCAAACTGAGCATGATTGGCCTGGAAGCCAAAGAGTTTATCCTGTGTCCTCATTGCCGAAGAATCATTAAGCTAGACCTCGCCGATCCCGAAAAAAAGGCAATACGGATAGGTCCGGATTTCGCAAGCTAATTTCTGGCCTCAAACCGTAATCGTTTCCCGGGAGGTCAAGAAAGGAGATGCTGCAAGGATGAAGATAGGGGACAGGTTCAAAGATAAGACAACCGGAAAGATATACATCATAAGAATGGAAATTGATAACAATACGCTTTGCCTGGAGGGGGAAAACGGTTTGGGCCGGAGATTGACTGGTAAACAAAGTTTGAAACGAACTTGCGAGAAGTTGGAAGACATAACCCCTTGAAGCAGATGCATTTCTCGAAGAACCGAGGCAGGGTCAAGCATGGATCTAGTGTGGTTCATCTGAAGCTTTTTCATGTGTCCTCTCTATCAGTTCATCGTCAACTTCGAAGGTTAGCACTCCTTCTTAACCGTTCCTTTCTGAAAGTTTCAGTTGACCCATTTTCATAAAAAACGTATATTCCAATCAGGAATCTGCAGGGTAGTGGTGTAGATATCTCTTCGTTTTCAGCAATGAAAAACACTAATCAGTGCTTGGTCGACTTTCAAGAAACGTTTATTTCGACGCAGCAATATAGAAATAGATGTCATTTCTCATCCTTTAATTGAGTTTTGAAGGTTTGAGCCTGGCCGCCATTTCCTAAGGAAGATATAGCGTCAGCATAAGAGATAATGTCAGGTGGAGCTAATGGACAAAGGAGAAATCGATGGGAACAAAAATGGGTTTGTGGATTGACCATAGGAAGGCTCTGATCGTGGCGGTTACGGACAAAGGGGAAGAAATAAGACTGATCATATCAAAGGTTGAAAAACAGCCCGGACGTTCCGGTGGTATGCGTTCTAAGACTCCCTACGAAGCACAGCAAGTGCCGGCGGATGATAGCCGCGAGAGAAAGTTTACGGGACATCTCAACATTTACTATAATGCGGTCATTGCGTGTATTCGTGATGCAGAATCTATTCTGATATTGGGTCCTGGCGAGGCCAAGGGCGAGCTGAAGAAGTGTCTCGAGAGAGACAAACTGGGTGGACGCATCGTCGGTATTGAAACCATTGACAGGATGACGGATCGTCAAGTAGCGGCGAAAGTTCGACGGTACTTCAAAGAAAATAGGGATAAGGAGGGGACGTAGATTCCAAAACAACTTGACATCGGTTTGGCCTTTTAAAGAAGCGATAAATGTGGAAAATACCTTAAAATGTTTTAGAACCTACGTTCCCCTCAATCGTCCCTGAATTGCCGAAAAGATTCAGAAGGGGTAGTAGACATGGAAGAAATCCGAGGCACGGGCGAAAGTCCGTTTTGGCTCCACAAAGACCCGGAAACTAAGGGAAAGAATAAGGAATATTAGATCCTCTTGAACAGATACTTTAAGATGGATCCTTCGGCCGAGAAAAACTCAACGACGATCCTCCCTCTGCCGATAGACTTGCTCACAGCATTCTTGGAAAAGAAGGAGAAGGAATAACCTAAGCCATATTCTAAAGAATCCCTTCGGGGAGGTTATCCCGGTTTTTAAGGCATTCACTTTACTCTCTGCATGAATAGGCGCGTTTAAACTCCTTCCAAACTTCGATGTTGTGGTAGAGGGGGCACCAACTTCTAAAAATCTCTATAAAAAACGAGGGCACAGTAATGAAACTCTTACTGATTTCACCTTCTCATAAGTTTCGTAAGAAACTAAGAGCTATTAAAATACCTCAATTAAGTCTACACATTCTGGCCTCACTGACACCAAATGATGTTGATATTACCGTTATAGATGAAGAAATCAGAGAGATAGATTTTTCTTTGGATTTCGATTTGGTTGGGATTTCTTGCATGACCGCAACGGCAAATAGAAGCTATCAATTATCCGATATATTTAGACAGAGAGGTTCCAAAGTCGTTCTCGGTGGAATTCATCCTACTATCTTACCGCAAGAAGCCATAGAGCACGCCGATGCAGTTGTCATCGGAGAGGCAGAAGGCTGTTGGCCGGATGTCATCAACGATTTCAGAAAGGGAGAGCTCCAGAAATTCTATCATGTACCAAACCCTGATCTTTCAAAGTATCCATTCCCAAGGCGAGATTTTCATATTGACACGGCAATATTTAACTGTGTAGGGCTATTGACGACCAGAGGATGTCCGTACGCCTGTGAATTCTGTTCGGTGACGGATTTCTATGGCAGGAAAATCAGGCATAGACCGGTTTCTATGGTTGTTGAGGATATCAAACAATCTGGCTCAAAGACGTTTTTGATCTTAGACGATAATGTCGCCGGGCACCCGGAATATTCTAAAGAATTATTTGAAGCTTTGGTACCCCTGGGCATCGGATGGGCAGGACAAAGTTCCATCTCTTTGGCGAAAGACAAGGAGATGTTGAAATTATGTCGCCTCTCGGGCTGTGCGGCCTTATTCTTTGGGCTTGAGTCTGTATCGCCTTCAAGCCTGATGGGAATGAAAAAAGCGCTTAAATCTATAGAAGAGACTGAGGAGGCTATTAAGATCATCCAGGACAATGGTATCGCCTTTCACCCCTCCCTTATTTTGGGATTTGATACGGATACGAAAGCCATTTTTGATGATACCCTGGAATTTTTGGCGAGGGCTAAACTTCCCACGATGGCTTTACAGGTTCTGACGCCCTATCCTGGAACTCGAATATACCAGCGTTTCAAAGATCAGGGGCGAATCATCTCTCACGATTGGAGCCATTACGACCACCATACCGTCGTATTTCAACCCAAGAACATGACTCCCCAGGAGCTTGCCGAGGGACACCATCACGTCCAAAGCGAGTTTTGTTCTTTCTCTTCGATCCTTCGGCATATTCCATTTCTTTTAAGAGTTTCTCCCATCAACCTTAGGCGGGCCTTGCTTTTCCTGTTACTCAATATCGCTGGTAAAAGCGTGGCAAAATGCATCGATACATCCCTTGATTGGGCTGATAACAACGAAAAGTGGAATTCTCAGAAGATTCGGCCCGATGATAAGGTCCTAAAGGAGATCGCTGGCTCTTCTTGAGATAAAGCCCATTTTCCGCCTCAGGTTTCAACAGATCGTAGCCCATATAATGACGATGAACCGTACCATAATGAGGAGAATAAAATACTATAGACGACCCGAAAGATTTCATCCTTTTTGAAGGGCAATGGATTTTTGTAACAACAAAGTAGGTTGTGGAGCGTTTTGTACGAACTGACCGATTAACCACGAAGGGATTTCACGCTTTGCGGTTTTTCTTAAGATCTGGAAGGGTATAACAACTTATAAATCGGATTTTCGAGAGAGGCTGTAATGGCGAAAGGTCGAGTCAAGTGGTTCAGCGATCAAAGGGGCTTTAGGTTTATTCAAGTGGAAGGCGCGAAGGATGTATTCGTCCATCACTCTTCCATTCAAGGGGAGGGGTTTAAATCCTTTATGGCAAAGCGGATTCAAAAAGTCCTCTCCACACTGAACGAAAGGGAGGAGAAGATTTTGAGGATGCGGTTCGGGATCGGAGAGAAACACGACCATACCCTTGAAGAGGTGGGACAGGACTTTGATCTTTCCCGGGAGCGGATCCGACAGATTGAGGACAAGGCCCTAGGAGCCTGTCGGAGTACCTGCAATTTTCGGCTTTACCTTGTGGAAAGTGGGAAACCATCTTCATCTAAAAGCAAATTATGGCACAAAATGCCCTATTATATAGCTAAAGAGTGATGAAAGTGGGGAAACTATTCACTCATTATCAGTTCTCCGACAGGCTCCTAGGGAAGTTGAAACATTCAAGCCGGGCCGATCAACTAAAAAGTTTTGTCGATTACTAAGAGAATTCTAAATAAGAAGATGGACTATGAGTATTTATGTTGGAAATTTATCCTAAAATGTAACAGAGAAAGATATTCGACAGGCCTTTGAGGCCTTTGGCCAGGTAACCTCAGTAAGAATTATCAAAGACAAGTATAAACATGGAAGCAGGCACCCTCATAGGCTACTTTGCAGAACGAGATGAAGCTCGTAGAGCTCTACGGGAGCTGCAGAGAAGGGGGTTCCGCCGCGCCGCATGGGTGCACAAGACCGCGGACGGAGATGTACATATAAGGGACCCCTTCCTTTGGCGCCGTGCTCTCGGGGCGACCTTGACTGCCATTGTTTTCGGGGGTCTCGCCGGCGTTGCATCCCTAGTCCTTCACTGGCCGGTGCCGATTCTGAGCGGAAGCCTTTCTACCCTGGTTTCGAGCCTTGTAGGTGGATTCGTCGGAATCCTCTTTAGTGTGCTATGGATACGACGATCGAAGTACGGTGTCGAACGAAGGCTGCTTGTGGATCACGCACGTTGGTTGGTGTCCGAGGAGACCGTCCTGATCCTCCAGGCGCCGATTGAAACACTGCGGAGCCCAGTGGCGATACTTCGAGAAAGCGGCGACATCCCGCCCGCAGTCTTCGTCCTGCATCCGAAGCGTGAGAATCCAATTGGAGATGTGCGAAGCCCTGGGGTGCCGCTCTCTCCGACGCAGATCCAGGAGCATGCCCAGCGCCTGGCCATGGACCACGAAGTGGACCCAAGGCCGCGGCGGAACCCTGAGCTGCTGAGGCGGGTCGAAAACGCCCATCAATGGATCCATCAGGTATGCTTGGATCTCTCCGAAGCGAGTCGACTGGAACAGGGTACGCCTCCGACCGCCGAGTGGATCCTCGATAATGAGTACGTCATCGAGAGCAACGCCCGCGACGTTCAGCTGAACCTTCCTCGGCATTTTTACCAGGAGCTGCCGGCACTCGCCAACGAGCCCTACCGGGATCTACCGCGCATCTACGGTCTGGCGAAGGAACTCGTCTCCTCTGCGGAATTGCGCCTAGACCGGGAGAACATGCTTGCATTTATTGAGGCCTATCAATCCGTGCACACGCTGACGATCGGCGAACTCTGGGCTGTCCCCCAGATGCTGCGCATCGCGTTGATTGAGAGCATCCGGGACCTTGCCGCCAGCGCTCTGACCGAGCTGCGGGAGGGTGAGATCGCCGACTTCTGGGCGAACAGGCTCATTACGGCCAACCGGCGAGACCCCAAACAGCTCTTCACTATCCTGGCAGAACTTGCTGCGACCCAACCCGGCCCGAGCCCCTATTTCGCTACTCAACTGGTCGATCATCTCTACGACGAAGACGCCGCGTTAGTACCGGTCCAGAGCTGGCTGGAGCGCACTTACCGCAAGTCCCTGAGCGAGCTCAACCTGCGTGAGCAAAACCGCCAGACGAAGGATCAGATCTCTATCGGCAACGCATTTACCAGCTTGCGACATCTCGCCCTGTTGGATTGGAGAGGGATCTTCGAGCGTCTCAGCCGCGTGGAGCGGTTGCTTCGATTCGATCCATCCGGCGTTTATTCCAAGATGGATTTCGACACACGCGATCGGTATCGCCGTGCGATTGAAGAACTCGCGCGTCGGTCCGGTCAGGCGGAAGACCAGGTCGCCCAACGCGCCATCGAGCTATCTACCCAACCCGCACGTGAAACGGCGGAAGATGACCGGTGGCTCCACGTCGGGACTTATCTGATGGGTGAAGGAAGGCCCGAGCTTGCGCGGCTCCTCCGTTGCCATGAGGCGCCACGTTTCCGCGTCCTGCAGCGGGTATACCGCCATCATTCTGCAGTCTACTTTCTTGGGCTCAGCCTCCTCTCCGCCGTATCCATCTCCCTGATCGTCCTGTTGGGTCTGCGCGGGCAGACGCCCGGGATCCGGCTTGTGATCGCCCTCCTTTTGCTGATCCCCGTCAGCCAACTCGCGCTCGAGGTTTTGAATTACCTCCTCATGCGGCTACTTCCACCCCGAGCCCTTCCAAAGATGGATTTTGAGGTTTCGGGCATTCCTGACGCATTTCGAACGTTGGTCGTTGTGCCCGTGTTTCTGGCGGACGCGGAGACGATCCGGGCAGAGGTGGAGAAGTTAGAAATCCGGTACCTGGCAAACAAAGAAGGCAATCTCCTCTTTAGCCTCTTCACGGACTACACTGATTCGGATCAGGCGCATCGTGAGGGCGACGAAAGACTTCTCCAGATGGCGACCGAGAGCCTCGAAGCTCTCAACCATCGGTATGGTGGTAAGCGTTTCTTCCTTTTCCATCGGGACCGCACCTGGAGTGAATCTGAGCAGAAATTCATCGGTTGGGAACGCAAACGCGGGAAGATAGAAGAACTCAATCGTCTGATCGATGGAACCCGGCCTGAAGATGCCGATCGTTTGGTATACGTCGGCGACCCGGATCATCTGTCCAATGTGAGGTTCGTCATCACGTTAGACAGCGACACACAGCTGCCTCTTGGCACTGCCCGCAGGATGGTCGAGACCCTGGCACACCCTCTCAACCGGCCGCGCTTCGATGCCGCAGGCAGGATTCTGGCCGGCTCTTACACCGTCATCCAACCGCGTGTAAGCCCAACGCTTCCGAGCACGAGTGGTTCGCCTTTCAGCCGACTCTTCGCAGACGCGGTCGGAATTGACCCATACACCAAGGCCGTTTCCGATGTCAATCAGGATCTCGCCGGTGAAGGCTCCTACCATGGCAAGGGTATCTATGATGTGCGCGCCTTCAGTCG
>JBEKDJ010000255.1:0-7064 GCA_050014415.1 Thermodesulfobacteriota bacterium
TTTCTTTGCGATCTCATCTGCCGCCTGTTTCAGCTTCTCGTTACGACAGCCGGCAAAGTCGAGTACCATTTTCTTGTTGTAAGAACACTCTTTCAGAGCTTCAACGAGGATGTCTTCTGTTCCGGGCAGTCCTTTGCGAATATAATATGGATAGGCTGCTGATATGATTTCCAGGCTCTTTCTTGTCATCGCCTCATTTAAAAACTCCGCCGCCTTAGGATCATTTATGTCTGCGAGCGCCCTTGCAGCAAACCTCCTGACACAACAATCAGCATCCGTCGCCGCAGCCTTTACTAGTCCTTCAGCCGCACACGGGTCCTTCATCCCCTTCATTGCCCTTACAGACCTTCTTCTGACGAAACAACTCTTCTCTTCCATCAACAACTGGGTTAGAGGTTCCACTGCAGGAGCACCGATCTTCACCAACGCATCTTCTGCTGATAGCCTCACATCCCAGTTCGTATCCCTCTTCAAAATCGTCACCAAAGGGATGACCGCACGTGGGTCCTTTCTCTCCCCTAGCGTTTTCGCCGCTGCTATCCTCTGGGTCAGATCACCTTTCGTTAGCTGCTTGATGAGTCCGTCTATCTCGTCTGCAACTGCACTCCTTGCAAACCACACCAATAAAACAAAACCGATTAGTGGTACGTACTTTTTCATGTTTCACCTCCGTACGATACTGAATTGGCTGCTGCAAAAGTGCCCACACGATACTTAGGCAGAACCCTGATCCGCAGACCGCCAGAGGAATTGACCGGCTTCATCATTTACTCCAGAACGCAGGAATGATACGGTTTGGCTGAGAGTTTAAATATCAAGATCTTTCACATTTGTCAACCAAGAAATGCATTGGCGAAAATTATATTTCTTAAACTCACCCCTCACCTCTCTAAAGAAACCATCCTCATCTCGCCACATTCACTTGGACTGGTTGTAGGATCTTAACCAAGTCTGCAGGAGACATTTCCGCTAACAGGCCTCGTCTTCCCGCGTTGATAAATATCTTAGACAAGCTGAGAATTGTCTCCTCAATGTAAATCGGGAGACGTTTCTTCGTAGCAAATGGGGAAATACCGCCCACCATATAGCCCGTATGCTTCAATGCCACCTGGGGAGAACACGGGGTAATAGACTTGGCTTCGGTGATCCTGGCCAATGATTTGGTTGAAACCTCTCTGTCGCCGTGCATCAGGATGATGAGCGGCTGCTTTTGATCGTCCTCCATAACAAGTGTCTTGATCACCAGGTGCTCATCGACCCCCAGCGCCCTGGCTGATGTCTCCGTCCCCCCTTTTTCTTCGTACTGATAGGGACGCTCGGTAAAATCGACCCCATTCTCTCTCAGAAACCGGATCGCCGCCGTGGCGGGAAATTTCTCTCTGGCCAAAAGATCCCTCTTGCGAAAGAAAGCAGATTTCTACGTGTTTCATCCGAAACGAATCAAAGCCTGAATTCACTTGTAATGCAATGCCAACCAGACGGTTTTCCACCCAGCATCTGTCCACTCAACCCGATGACGGTTGTGCGCTGGGATATGGATATAATCGCCGGGATGCATTACACGCACTTCTCTTTCACCCTCAAATAACAGACCGGCGCGCCCGCTCAATAAGAGAACCAACTCATTGGTATCCTGGTCGTACCATTCTCCTGGTTGCGTTGCTTGACCCGACGAGACGATTCTTTCAAGGATAAAGTGATCCGTTTTTAAAAGGATTTCAAAGACTTCGTCCTTTGATGAATCGGGAATTTCTAAGAAAAGGTTCTTAAGCTCCATGGGATGATTCGATCCCTCCTTTGCCAATTCTACTGACATACCGACTTGCCAAGAAGGCTCCGGGTCCTTGGATTAAAGGGATCAAGAGTTCAACAACTCGATTTTGGAATGCCGATTTGACCACTTTCTACTCGTTACTCTCCACTTTCGGACGCTCGGTCGCGTTTAGCATTGAAAGAGATTTGAAAGAACCCAGGGGCATTGGCAGTCGTCTGTTCCGATACTTTGAATCGGCCTAATCCTTGAAGCCGAGCTAACTCATACAGATGGGCCTGGCCATCTACTAGATGTTCTCTCTCCATATCAACTCGCTTAGCGCAACCATATATCAGCAGGAATGTGGGGACCGATCCCTAAACAGGCCTAAGACTATCAACTAATTCCCTTTCCGTACTTCAGCTTCGCCCTCTTTTTTCTTTTTGACTTTTGCTGCCTGATTTTTGCTATCTCAATCTCATCGGCTGTCAACCGGCCTGACAACTTCTCCATCTGTTTCACAAGTTCTCTTCTTGCAAGAAAACGATTGAGGGATTGGTTCCTTTCCCTCATATACTTCACTTCGATCCCTGTAGGGATATGTTTGAGATGCACACATGTGGATGTCTTATTGACCTTCTGCCCTCCCCTTCCCGAGGATCGAATGAATTTTTCCTCAATATCCTTCTCATGGATGCCGAGGGCTCCCATCTTCTCCTTAAGCCATCTATTCTTCTCGTCGCTAACAGGGAACAGGATCATAAGATTCCCTTCAAATGCTACTTCTCATGTTTTTTCCCATGTATACGATATTTGTTCGATCGGTGATTTTCGCAGTTTTAAAGATCTTGTAGCCAAGTTTCTGGTATAGATAGAGATTCCTGTAACTCCTGTCTCCGGTGAATAGCTCAAATCTCTCGCACGTCTTGAAAATCTGCTCTATCTCGTTCATCAGCTTTGTCCCAATCCCTTGATTTTGAAAATCGGGATGAACAATCAGTCTTCCAATGTAACAAGTTCCCTCTTTGGCAAATGCCCTGACGGAGCCTATTATCTTCCCATTGATGACCACCTTGAGAAAGACCTGATTTTCGAAATCGTTCTTTATGCTTCCCAGGGTCTGAACGAGCGGAGGAATATTGAAATCATCATAAATCTCTGCCTCACTTCTGTAGGCCAATTTCTGAAGGGAAAGGATCTCCTCTGCATCAGAAACCACTGCGCCTTCGATCATCACGTATGACCCTCTATCTCTTTTCCGGTAATTTCCCGGCGCTTTTGTGCTGGTGTCCTTCATTGTGTCCACTGTGATGCAGGATCGTCACCGTCCCATCTTGCTCCAACAGGGCCCGTTTGATCAAAGGCAGATCGGTCTCCGGATCGAGGTCGTGCTTACGGATAGCACGCTCCAATTCAGACCTCGTCATGACCTCGCGCCTCAAGTTCTTTGTGAGTATCTTGCCGTCCTCAATTAATGGTGTAGGTTTGCTTTCGAGTAGCCTTGCGAGGCTGGGGAAAAGAAGTGTGAGACGCCCAATCAAACCATTGGCACAAAATAAAGTCAAACCACCGATGAGGCCTCCACTGAGTGAATTGTCCGGGCCGATCATGGCGTTTTGCAAGACATTACTGATCGTCAGCAGAACAATTAAGTCAAAAGGTGTGATTTGCCCAAGTTCGCGTTTACCCACAACGCGAAAAGCAATGAGCAGGAAGAAATAGACGATTAGGGGTCGCACAATCTTTTCAAGTACCTGAACTTCAGGTAAGAACATATTCAGGCTCATTTTAACCTCCTTTCAGCCTCTTAGAAGAAATTTTCCAAGGTAACTTCAGTTCATTGTTTACACAATTTCACTTGAATCGTTTTACTTGTTAATTCCCGAAGTGCATCTGAGGCAATCCATTTTGCAGCTTTTGAATCTATTTCCCGAATCTCCTTGGCTATCTTAATTGCCATACCATTCAAATTGAGGTTTCTTTTGCCAATTTGCCTTAACGCCCAGTTTACCGCTTTCTTCACAAAGTTTCTGTCATCGGTAGCCTCTCTCCTAATAATGGAAAAAAATTTGACAAATTTGCGGTCTCTCACTTCCTTGTCATGAACAGCTAATACAGCCATCAGGACAAAACCTGCTCTTTTGACGAATTCTTCATTCCTCCCGCTCCACTGGACTGCCTTTTGATAAGCTAATTTGGTCTTGTAAAAAAGATTGTTGCAACACTGATCGCAAACATCCCAGGAGTCGAAATCTTTGACCCATCTCTCCATTTGTTCTTCGGTCACCACTTCTGGATCATCGACCATACTCGCAAGAATCCGAGCTTCATGGATACCCGAAGCCCACAGCCTCTGAGCGAGAGGATGACTTCTGCCTATCTGTTTCGCCATCTTTCGCAAATGAGGAATGGATATACCATAGATATACTTCGTTTGAATCCCGAACCGTTGCATACCTGCTACGGCCGTTGGGTCAGAAAGAGATTCAAGCTGTTGAATAACTTCTTTATATTGCATCTTGAACGATGAGCCGTGAAATCCCAATCCTCAGCCCAACGAAGGCCGCGAAAGACTGTTCTGGACGCATTTCGTTCATAATAAGGATTCTAAGCCGCCTATTTCTATCGTGAAAAATCTTCTACAAACAGAGTCTCCTCCACTTCTCGTCGGCGAGGACCACAGAGGTTTCGATTTGGCGCTCGGAGATCGTCCAGTATCTCTTCAAAAGCTGATCCTTCTCTTCTTTTGAAACTAACTGAAAACCATTCTTTTCATAGAAGCGAACTGCCCAAACAGCATCAGCCCAAGTGCCGACCAAGATCGGGCGGGTTGTCTGCTTTAGAAGATGGAATAGCAACTCTCTGCCGATTCCCTTATTCTGTTTCACCGTGCGGACATAAGAATGTCTAATGAGGGTCACATCCTGAATCTGTTGAAGGCCCATCACCCCAGCTGGTTCTCCATCTTCTTCATATCCCCAAAATATAACGCCATCATCTATCTCGTGTCGAAGCTCATCTTTGGGCATATAAGGTTCTTTCCAACAGTCGCCCGGGATGACCCCCTTGTAAGCTTGGGCAGCATCATTGATGATCGAATAAATTACCTCAAAATCTGTACCATCACATCGTCGTATTTTCACTCTCTTTTTCTTTAATCCTCACCTCTCTATAAAGATTCACTTTTTTGAAAACAAGCTTGTAAAATCCCTCCCCCCTCCCTTTTTCAAAGGGAGGAGAAATCTCCTTATTTATGTCAAAAAACCCATATTATCCTCCCCTTTGAAAAGGGGGGATGAAGGGGGATTTAACAGCGTTGCAAACAGCTAAGGTGCTACTTTATTTCCAGATTCCATATCATAACACCAACAGAGCATTCCACCGTCTATGTTCTTCACATTCTCGAAGCCTTCGTGCCGGAGATTGAGACAGGCTTTATAAGAGCGTAGGCCTGATTCGCAGTGGACGGCAATCTCCTTTTCTTTATCGAGCTCATTGACTCGTTTCTTCAGTTCTCCCAAAGGGATCCAAACCGAATTTGGGATTCGCTTCTTCTTTACCTCATCTTCTTCCCTGACGTCTAATACTTGAAAAGACTCTTTTGAGGTCTCGAGTTTTTCTTTCACCTCTGAGGCTTGAATGCCTTTAAGCCTACCCTCCAATTTGTTCATCAATACATTGGCTGCCACGATCACCGGTGATAGGGCCGGACTGTATGGCGGTGCATAGGCCAAATCCACAGACATCAATTCCCGGCAGGTCATTCTGCCATGAAGGGCCATAGCCAGAATATCAATAAACTTATCTGAAGGTCCTTCACCAATCGCCTCTCCTCCCAGAATACGGCCTGTCTCTTTGTCGGCGATTACCTTCAAGGTTGATTCCTTACCTCCCGGGTAGTAATGAGCTCGATCATACCCTCTCACAATTGCTTGAATGGGCTGAAACCCTTCCTTCTCCGCTTCTTTCATGTTGAGGCCGGTCTTGGCCACATTGAAATCGAAGGTCTTGAAGATCGCTGTCCCCATCACTCCCGGAAAGATAGCATTCCCACCACAGACATTCACTCCCACCACTCTTCCCTGCTTATTTGCTGTGGAACCCAGAGGGATCCACGTCTTTTTCCCAGTGATAAGATGAGTTGTTTCGGCACAGTCGCCTGCTGCGTAAATCCCATCCACACTCGTCTCCATTTTTTCATTGACCCAGATCGCTCCCGTCTCGCCAATCTTAAGGCCGGCCTTCTTCACGAGCTCCACTTGAGGACGAATTCCAAGACTCATGAGGACCGCATCAGATTCTATCTCTCGTGCCACGGTTTGAACGTGAGTCACCTTCCCTTCTCTCCCCTTCAATGCCTTAATACCTTCCGAAGTATAGATTCGAACTCCCTTCTTCTCAAGGTATTGGCGAAGGATACCGGCAAAATCCTCGTCAAACAGGGTCAAGATTTGAGGAGCCAACTCAACAATCGTCACTTTTTTGCCTAACTGGACAAGGGATTCAGCCATCTCCAGACCGATATAACCTCCTCCTGCGATCACTGTGTTTGTGATGCTTTTCGACCTAACCCATTCGAGGACGGCATCGGCATCGAAAATCGAACGGAGGTAGAAGACATTGCCCAGATCTATGCCTTCGATTTTTGGCCGTATGGGTTGAGCACCCGTTGCAAGGACCAATCGATCAAAACGATCTGAAAAAGTCTCGCCTGAATCAAGATTGCGGCCAGAAACGGTATGGTTCTTAGCATCGATGTTTTCAATCCTGCGATGTTTCAGGACCCGTATGCCGTCCTGGGCGAACTTGCCGGGAGTCCGCGATACCAATGCGCCTCTCTCTTTGACAAGGCCGCTGATGTAATAGGGAAGTCCGCACCCTGCATAGGAGATTTCCTCTTCTTCCTGATAGATCACGATCTCCATTTCAGGATCACACCTTCTCGCCTTGGCCGCGGCCTTCGGCCCTGCCGCAACCCCGCCAATCACTAAGAGTCTCTTCCTCATTTTGTAAGTTTACCTCCATCCATAAAATATAAATCTTCAATCCATGCCTTCTTAAGCCATATCATCTTTACACTCACAAATCAGCGTGCATAATAATATACACCATCTTTTGAATATTTGGAACTGCAGATTACACCAAGAGGGAAGAGATGGAAACGTCGTTTGTCGAGTCGAGTAGCCCGGGGGAATTTCACCCCCAGGCCCTCAGTTGGGATAGAAACTGGGCGCACAGCACCTTAAGAAGAGAGTTACCATTTGTACCCTTTCGAGCAAAATGGGTTCCTAGTTCTTCCTTGGCCTATGTT
>JBEKDJ010000256.1:0-7542 GCA_050014415.1 Thermodesulfobacteriota bacterium
GGCGTGGGCCCCACATTCTGTCGCCCGTGGTGACGTCGTACTCGTACACAAGCTGTCCAGAGGCCGCCGTCACCAACTCATAACGGTTCTTCCAGGCTGCGATTTCCTCCTGGGCTTTTTTGTGCTCGGTGACATCAGGAACGATGCTGAGTTGAGCATTACCTGCTGAATTTTCAATCATACTATTTCTTCCCTCTCCGTTACCTTTAGAAATCGGTACAACTCGACTTGGTGGACCCTCCAGCCGTGCCCGGCTTTGACGGCCTTGATCCTTCCAAGGCGGATATACTTCAGGTAAGTGGGTTTGGAAATCCTCAGATATTGGATGGCCTCTTTTGTTGTTAGGACGGTGACATCATCTTGACCCGTTTTTACCATTTTTTTCTCGATGTTTCTGCAAGATAAATGCCAAACTCTTTCCTTGCGTATTTCAATTGAATAAGTGGTTAATTTTTAAAGTTAATTTGAATCTTACTAAGAATCAGTGATTGACAGAATTTTGTTGGTGGGGGCGACTTTTTGGCAAAGCTTGGAAAAAACTTGTACAGTGATGATCATTATTCGCAGCAATCTTGCAGTGATGGGTGGTAAGGCAGCAGGCAAAGCGGGTGGGGACGACTTGGGTCGCCCAGGCTGAAATAGAGTACAACCTCCCAATGTTTTGCCCTGTGACAGAAGGGCACCATTCAAAAATGATTGACAAGGATCGATGGTTTATAATATTGTTTCATATAACATTGGCCGAATGGATAAAGCGGAGGAACCAATTTAGTGGGGTGAATGCTGGCAAAGCCAGCAAGGATATCCCTTAATTCTAACCCGTCAGCTAACTTCGCAGGCGTCTAAGGGAAGGGGATGGAGGCTAGGGGATCTTCTCCTGGCCTTTTTTTAGGTGCGAATGGGAAACGAAACAGCAAAAGCAGCATCTTGCCCTGTCGAGAAATTGGAGCTCCGTAGAGACGTCACTGTCTGGGGTTCCTATATGTGGGGATATGCCGACGTCGGTGCGGACATCTATGCCGCCTTGGGACTGGTGATGGGGGCTGCCCACGGTGGGGCAAGCCTCGCCTTCTTCGTGGCCGGCCTCATCTATATTATGATCGGACTCTCCTATACTGAGATGGCATCTACTTACCCGGTTGCTGGAGGAGGCCATTACTACGCTCTGAGGGGTTTGGGAGATTTCTGGGGTTATGCTGCCGGTGTTGCCCTTCTCTTGGACTATACGATTGATATCGCTCTTTTCGCCACTGCCTCGGCCGGCTACATGAACTTCTTCATGCCTTTTGTCATCGGTGTTCCGCCGGAATATTTTGTCATGGATATCTGGATCTTTAAAAAAGTCAACCCCATATGGGCAGCCGAGACCCTCATCCTCATCACTTTTCTCATCTGGCTCAATATCCGGGGAGTCCGTGAATCTTCTCTCTTCAATGAAGTCATCGGCGCCATTGACATCATCACTGAATCGTCCATTATTGTTCTGGGTTTTCTTTTCGCATGGAAACCCGAACTTTTTGTTTTTCAATGGAAAACTCAGTTTCCCAGCCTGAGAGAATTCATGTATGGGTCTTCGTTAGCAATCATCTCGTTTGTCGGATTGGAATCGATTTCACAGGCGGCTCAAGAGACCAGAAGACCCGCAACGATCATTCCTCGAACTTCCATCACTTTGATCTTCACGGTTTTCATTTTTGCCCTGGCCTTTTCCACCATGGGCCTGGGCGTACTTCCATGGCAGGAATTTCCACAAGGGGATCCTGTGGCCAAGCTGGCCCACGCCATTCCTCTTTTCGGCGTGATGGCTGGGCCCTTTGCGGCTATCCTTGGGGCAACGATCCTTCTGATCTCTTCCAATACCGGTGTGATGGGCGCATCAAGGCTTACCTATTCAATGAGCGAACTCCATTTGATCACTCCTTGGTTTGATAAGGTTCATCCGAAACATCGTACTCCGGTCCGAACCATCGTCTTTTTCTCCCTCATCGGAATGCTGGAGGCCATTCTCGCTTTCTTAACACCCAGTGCCATGGATACATTGGCGAATATGTACGCTTTCGGAGCAGCAAGTGGTTATCTCCTTGTCTTCATTTCCATGATCAAGCTTCGCTTCTCTGATCCCTACTCTCCAAGGCCTTATAAAATGCCCCTCAACATCAAGTGGAACCACAAAGGGAAGACGGTAGACATCCCGGTACTTGGATTTATCGGAATGATCGGGGTCAGTTTCATCCTCTTTGAAGTCATTCTGACCCATGAGATTGGCCGTATCGCAGGTCCAGCCTGGGTTCTGGCCTGTCTGATCTATTATTTCTGGTTTCGCAAGGAGAGCGGATTCCCTTTACTCGGCAGTGTGAAACATGACTGGGAGGCAGAACAGAAGAGTATTTTGAAGTCTGCGGAGGAGTTCGATCTACTTGAACAGTATAATATTGCCTTGGCAGAAAGAGACAAGCGGAAGAAGAGGAAGGCAGTTGAGAAAGGTACCAGAGCTACCTGACCGGCCAGAATGGCGGGATTATTTTCAGGTCGTCACGACGGGCCTCATGGTCGTTCTGGGCCTTTACGTCCTATGGCAAACCATTTTCGTAAGATGGGCCTTTCCTTCTTTAATCTTCGGAGGTGCTCTTTTGCTCTTTGGTCTCTTTCGAATCAGAATGATCTTGGATTATTTTCATCGGAAAGGGAAGACGGATGGTTCCTGAACTTGAACTGAGCTTTCTAGGGGCTTTGCTGGGTTTCTTTTTTGCCGCCTCAATGGGGACCCTGCTTTGGTGGATGTTCCATGTTCCCAGGGCGATTCCTTTAGCCGCAGCCAAGGCGAGAAGGGCCGTTGGAGCGATCAAGAAGATCCTGGTTCCGACGTCAGGGACTCTTTATTCCGAGCGTGGGATTGAATTGGCATGTCGTCTAGGAGAGGAACAGAAGGCAGAGATCTTTCTTGTAAACGTCATCGAAGTACCCAGAACATTGCCATTAGAGGCCCCCATGCGTGAAGCAGAGGTCCGAGCAGAGGAGATCATCAAGCGCGGGGAGGAGATTGTCAGTCTGAGAGGACTTGAAGGGAAGGGGGAGGTCAAACGGGGTCGAGTGGCAGGGGAGGAGATTATTCGGACAGCCAAGGACTGGGAGGCCGATTTAATCGTGATGGGGATTCGATCAGAGATCCGTATGGCCCAGGAGATTTTGGGTCGGACTTCCGATCTCATCCTTCACCGGGCTCCCTGTGAAGTAATTGTGGACAAACTCTCGGTAGAAACCTAATTCAGAATTTCGCGAGGGTGTGAGACGGGAAGTCGTAAGGGGTTTTATCTCTTAACCCTAACACCTTACCCATTACGAACCAAGAGATCCACCTCCGATTGTTGAATTCTTCTAAAATTGTTCATCTTCGGCTGCATCAGGTTAGGAGGCGTTAAATGAGAGCTATGATTATCGGTTGCGGCAGAGTAGGATCTGTCATGGCGAACCGTTTTGATGAGGCGGGGCATCAGGTGATCGTTCTCGATAGGCATCAGCAGGCCTTTCGAAGGCTCTCTGAAAAATTTTCTGGGGAGCGAATAGTGGGCAATGGTTTGGTGGACGAGTTTGTACGGCCAACACTTCTAAAAGAGACCGATTTCCTTTTTGTCATGACGGATAAGGACAATATCAACCTGATGATCGCCCAGAGAGTGAAGCGACATTTTCAGATTGGTAGAGTCATCGCAGTGGTACACGACTCTATGTTGGCAGGTCTCTATAAAGAACTGGGCGTGGAGACCGTCTGTCCCACTGACCTGGTGATCAAGGAGTTACTACAGGCGATCAGAGAAAGCTGAAGGGGGAGGTCATGTACATCATTATTGCCGGTGCGGGAAAGGTCGGATATCACTTGGGGAGATTGTTGTTGGCCGACGGTCATGAGGTGATGCTGATTGAGAAAGATCGAGCCAAAGTGGATCTGCTCTCTTTCGAGTTTCATGATGCGATCATGCAGGGAGATGGCTCAACCGTCGAGGTCCTGAAGGAGGCTGGGACCAACCGTGCGGATGTGGTTGTGGCTGCAACGGGCAATGATGAAGATAATCTGGTGATCTGTCAGATCACAAAATTGGTGTTTCTCAAACCTCGAACGATCGCACGGGTGAATAATCCGAGAAATGAGGAGCTTTTTGCCGGCTTAGGGGTCGATGCCTCGGTCAGCGGGACGAAGCTTATCAATGCCATCATCCAGGAGCAGGTAAAGGCCGAAGATATGATGATTCCCCTTTTGACGTTAAAAGAAGGGGACGTAGAGATCGTGGAAGTAAAGCTTTCCCGTTCTTCACACATCGTGAAGAAGAAGATCAAGGATCTATCACTGCCTCAAGGGTCGATCTTCATCGCCGTGATTCGAGGAGACGAAGTCATCATTCCTTCTGGGGAGACCGAGTTCCAGCCAGAAGATAAAGTTCTTGCCCTCGTCAAGCGCGCCAGTGAACAGGCGCTCCGGAAGATGTTGTAATTCAGTCATAGATGATCCCAACTGTAAGTTAATGGCTGGATGTCCTTGTCGTGGATGACGAGGTTAGCAGCCGTAAGACATGATCGGTGTGCCTCGAGAATGAAGGCCACAAGGTGATTGCTGTGAGCAATTCTCAGGAGGCCTTAGCAGAGGCATCACGAAGGTCCTTTGAACTCGTATTTGTGGATCTAAGGCTTGGTACGGATGATGGATGGTTTATATCTCCCAACAAATGGAGTTTTGGCGTCGGATCGATAACCGGTATATCGAAGTTGTCAGCATCGGCAAAGGCAATAGTGATGCGGATACGGCTACCTATGGGAAACCGGTATGCGGTTGGCAGCAGGCTAAAGACCAGCTCAATGGGTTCCCCGGTTTGGGATTGGCATCAAGTCACTCTGATAATGGGAATGAAAGGGTAGCCCGGGATTACTAAAAGGCGCTTGACTCAGCCTGCAATGAGACGCCCGGAGACTACCTTAGGTGATGTAGGCGGACTTGCCCCTGCGATCCACTTCTTCTAAATAAAGCAAGACATCCGGATCCGGAACATCCGTATTGGGGCTAGAGTTGACTATATTACGCAGTGCATGACTGGCCAATGGTGAATCGCAATGAAGAAAAACAGCCTGTCCCTTTTCCTTTTCAATGTCGAGTACAGGGCTTGCCCGCGGGAATCTACCGCGTAACTATGGCGACAAGAATGAATAGCACTATAAAACCTGCAACGAATACCCGGGGGAATCGATCGATGAGTCGGCTGATCCCATAGCTTATGGGTAAAACAAGAAGGAAAACGATTGCCATCTTTGCCATGGCTGGCCCTCCCGGCCAAATCATCAACATCTCCTGGAAGGGAATGACAAAGAAGAGGTGAACCAAATAAATGTTATACGAATTTGCGGCAAGCTTCTGATTGAATACGGATGGGCGATTCCAGTAAGTGCGGGCGTATGCGACGAATACGACAAGAAAGGTTAGGCAAAGGAGTGTTCGGACGACCGCGAAGGCTAGCAGCAGTCCCAGGGGGAGGAGGTTGGAATCCGAAGGATGGGCAAAGACGTCTCGCCCGACGAGGAAGAACGCTGCCGTCAGGAGAAGACCGATAGGAACCAGGATGGAAAGGTGGTCAGGGAACCGGTCGCCGACAAACCATTGCCTTGAATAGGCGAAACCTCCCAGGGCGAAGCACACAATATACAGAACCAGACCGCCTGGCTCGAACTGCCACAGAAGGTCAACGGTTACCCACGACATATTGGGGGTCATGAGGGTGACGACGAAATAGTCCGCTGAGACCAGTAATCCTGCCAAGAGAAGGACCTTTAAGATGGACTTCTTCGATCCAGGCTCTCTGACGGTGAGTGAATTGGATGATGCAGGCAGCTTCCCCCTCACGACGTAGAAAAGCACGAATACAAGGAAGAAGGTGAGGAGCAGCGAGAGGAACCAGAAATGCATCTGGTTCGTTTTGTCCACACTCGGGAGACCAATCCGGAAGGTGCCGAAATCGGAGAGGTATGTCATCCAGTATTGCCAGAAGGATTGATGCACGAGGTTCGGGTTAGCCTTCACCCGGGTGAAGTATAACGTCATTGGGATGATGACAAAGAGAGCCAATAACCAGGGAACCCCGAGGCGCCTGAATTTCCCTATAAGAAACCTCCGGGTCCCTTGTTTGTATAGGGAAGGAAGGGCAAAATACCCGGCGAGAAAGAAAAAGATCGGCATCATGAACACTTCAAAGAGCTCCCTTATCCCATCCGCAATGACTGAGCTTCCGTCGTGGACCGGCCAATAGGGCGTCACCGTGCTGTATGCGCCTGCTGCATGAAAGAGGACAACAGACAGCATCGCCAGATTGCGCACCATGTCAAAGAAAAACATGTGGTTGGCGTTCGGCCTTTCAATTCGGTTCATCTCACCAGATCTGTTCATATCTCCTCCTCAATAATCCCAATCGTTCCAACCATAACAACATGTAACGTTGTTGCAGACGTTGTATAGCTTCTTTCCTGTGTCATTTTGGCCTCATCGTGCTTGAACAACCGGGAGCTGGATGGATGATGGGTGATTCACATCTCTCAGCAAATGGAGTTTTGGCACCGGATCGATAACTGGTGTATCGAAGTTGTCAGCATCCGAGAAAGCAACAGTAATACGTATGCTATTCCCTTTATGGAACTGGTATGAGGTTGGCAGCAGGCTGAAGACCTGCTCAATTGGTTCCCCGGCAGGGATTGGCATTAAGTCAGTCTGATAATGAGAATGAAAGGGCAGCCCAAGATTATTAAAAGGCGCTTGACTCAGTTTGCGATGAGATGCCCGGAGAGTACCTTCGGTGATGTAGGCGGACTTGCCGCTGCGATCCACTTCTTCCAGATAGACAAAGGCATCCAGGTCCGGGGCATCCGTCGTGAGCCAAAGATGTACCACCGGATGTCCCGTAACTTCCACATCAGTCCCTAAGGGAGAAGTGGTATAGGTTAATGCCTTTTTGTCATTCGAGCGCATATCGGGATAGTTATGTGCTTCCTCGATGGCTACCCAGCGTGAATTCTTGCCGCTCGTTGTCGTGTAATCCACAATGTAGGCATCGAAGCCATCCGGAACGGTTGGCAATTCTGTGGTCAGAAAGCCGTCATTGACTGAGGTTATGCTCCCGGTCTTACCTTTTTCAAAATAGAAGCGAGTTAGTTTCTGCTTTTCCGGCGGCCATTGTTTGGAAGCCTGCCAGGCTTCTTTCTTCGGTGTTCCAATGAGGTAGTAATGAATTGTGCTTCAGCCCCGTAGTCCAGGTCGAATCCGTTTGCGTCTATCCCGCTATGATCCAGCGGGCGAACAGTCAGCCTCTTAGGCACGGCGAGATTGTCGTACCAATAAAACATGTCACTTGTGAAAATGTCGTACCAGCCGGTCGTCATATAGACCGGTATGCCTG
The DNA here is from genome assembly GCA_050014415.1 of Thermodesulfobacteriota bacterium. Lineage (GTDB taxonomy): Bacteria > Desulfobacterota > BSN033 > BSN033 > UBA1163 > JBEKDJ01. The sequence continues at coordinate 7,428 of JBEKDJ010000256.1, forward strand.
AGCGGTTGATACGTTCTATGAACGGGTAGAGGGCCATGCCCTCTTCCCAAAGCTTTTTTCCATTAGGCAGGATGCTATCGCGGAACGGGTATTGGGCGACCATTGTAGTCATTGT
>JBEKDJ010000257.1:0-7042 GCA_050014415.1 Thermodesulfobacteriota bacterium
ATCTTTCTTGACAAATATGGATCCTTGGATAACCCCTCCATGCATCATGGGTGGCCAAAAAGTCTGTTTCTTCTCCCGTGACAACACCGAGTTCTTTCTTTTCTCTCTGATAGAAGTCCTGATATTTCTCCATCGTTTTCCAGATCGATATGGACAGATAAGGAGGAGGAGAAGAAGGTACTTCCTCTATTTCCAGAACCTCGTTCACCCACGTTTTAACCTGGGTCAAGAAGCTCTCGTCTACCTCCTCGTGGGCTATCATTTGAATCTGCGTGCTCATTCGACAACTCATCTCCTTTCATCCGGGACATGGGGACCGATATGACCAAAGGCAGTCTGACAAAGAACGGTGGAAAAACCAGTTCCCCGAAGGAATGGGATCTGTTTTCGAAATCCAAGGGGCCATCATTGAAAATGATTTTATCACCCATTTGAGATGAAGTCATCTCTCATTATATAATGGTTATTGTCAAGGCGGTCTGCAACGAATGGGTTGGAGAGATTAAAGTACATTAAGTTAAGTCTACGGTTCCTGAATGATCTATGCCTCTTCACTCTTTTAATAGTGATTTAAGCCACAGGGTTTTAGAGTTGTATTCTGAAATGGATAGTCGGACGTCTGAGTTCCAATCAAGGACTGGATTACAATGCCCTCCCGGTTGTGGACAATGTTGTGAATCTGCTGTGCCCGAAGCCACAGTGATCGAACTGCTTCCTGCGGCTGAGGAATTATTTTCTCGAGGAGAGGCCCAACAATGGCTGGAACGCATTGCATCGATTCGGAAGAATGAGAGATGTGTGTTGTGATGATGAAGTAATTCATTTTGGACAGTACAATATGTTAGAATGGATCGTTAAAATAGCTATTAGGAAAATGCAGATGCAATAGGAATCAGTTATCTTAGGAAGAGCATCTTTTTTTTACGCCGATCAATTGATGGAAAAGATAGTGCGGAATAAGATGAACGATAGAGGTTTGGATCATTGGCGGATCAGGGACGATGGAACTGGTTGACATTTTGAATGTTCAAAGACAACGGCAAAAAAGGAGCTCAATTGTATTGTTTCGAGGAGGTGAATCGATGAATGTAAAGTCAGCCAAGGAAGTTGAAGCTGAAAAAATGTCGGAAGGAGTGCAGATCCGGTGGGTCATCTCTGAAAAGGATGGGGCCGAAAACTTCTATATGAGGGTGATCGAAGTAGAGCCTGAAGGCCAAGGACCATCCCTTCACGACCATCCCTATGAGCATGAGATGTATATCTTAGAAGGACAAGGGGCTGTCGTGGGAGAAGATGGGGAAAAGCCCTTCAAAAGCGGAGATGTAATATTCATCCCGCCAAATGAGAAGCATCAGTTGAAACATAAAGCGGCCTTGCGCTTTATCTGACTGATCCCTTCGAAGGGGATTAGGTAATCCCTGAATTAAAGAAACATTGGAAAATATGAAATTATAAAAAAAAGTTGCCATAGTGATTTTTGCGCTTTGAATTTTGTATCGAGGTTTAGTCTTCCGTTCAAAAGACTAAAGCTTTACATGGACTCAGATGATCGAGATCGTCTTTTATGGCCGGGGAGGACAAGGGGCCGTAACGGCCTCCCAAGTCTTAGCTATGGCTGCATTCCGAGAAGGCAAATACTCTCAGGCCTTTCCCAGTTTCGGCCCAGATCGAAGAGGTGCTCCGGTAACGGCCTATGCCAGAGTCGATGAAAAGGCGATTGTTGATCGAAGCCCCATTGTGGCAGCGGATTATGTGATCGTTCTCGACCCCAACCTCTTCAAAATGTCCAATCCTCTTAGCAGTTTGAAAGAATCCGGTTGTGCCATCCTTAACTCCGAAAGGTCCTCGAATGGGATTCTTAAAGAAGTCGATAGGGAGAAGATTCGGGTCTTCTCGATTGATGCTTCAATGATCTCAGAGCAAGTCTACGGGAAAATATCAATTCCCATTACTAACGTTGCTATGCTGGCAGCCTTCGCCTCGGTTTCAAGGATCATTCGCCTGGATTCCATACAGGAGACTCTTGACCAATTTTTTTCTGGAGAAGGACTTGAAAAGGCAAAGATATCGGCTCAATTGGCCTTCGAGAAAATGGAAGGAATCAAAACCAGATGAGTGAAAAGAAGGCTTTCGGTCCCCACATTCGAAGATTGTATACTTACAAAGAACTGCCTATTGGCTCGACCTCGATCGGTATTTGTGACGATGTGATTAAGACTGGACTCTGGAGATTCATCCGTCCGGTCATCAAAGCGAAGACACCACCATGCAGTGAAGCGTGCCCGGCAGGGGTAGATGTCCGTGGGTTTATTTCACTCATGAAGCAAGGACTTTTCGAGGAAGCCAATCAGCTTTACATGGAGGAGAATCCATTTCCCGCCATCTGCGGGCGAGTCTGTTTTCATCCCTGTGAGAGTTCGTGCAACCGGAAGGATTTTGACAAGGCCGTCGCTATTCATGCCCTGGAACGTTTTCTCAGCGATTTTGAGTCGTCCACTAAAGAGAATCAACCAATAAATGGGAGGCAGGTTGGGATCATTGGTTCAGGTCCTTCTGGAATGGCGTGTGCCTATTACCTCGCAAAGTTGGGACATCGAGTCACTGTATTCGAAGCGCTGGAGGTTGTCGGAGGTCTCCTACGGACGGGTATTCCCTCTTACCGCCTTCCCAAGGAAATCCTCGATCACGAAGTGGAGAAACTTTGTGCCATGGGGATTGAGTTCAAAACAGGCTGCCAGATCGATAGAGGGTCCTGGAAATACGTGGAAGGATTTGATGCCGTTTTTCTAGCTTACGGGGCTGGCCAGGACCTCCCCTTAAACTTAACTAATATGAAAGATGGAAAAGTGATATCGGGCCTGGAATTTCTCAAAGCGATCAACCTGAAAGGCAGGATCTCTTTAAGCCAAAGGGTTGTTGTCATCGGAGGTGGCAACGCAGCCATTGATGCGGCAAGAGTCGCTCTCCGACTGGGAGCGCCGTCAACCCTTATTTACCGTAGAAGCAGAAACGAGATGCCTGCTTTTCAAACAGAGATTGATGACGCTCTTGAAGAAGGTGTGAAAATGATTTACCTTGCATCGCCTGTTAGGATTGAGGCACAGGGTTCCGTGCAGCGAATCGAATGTATGCGAAATCGGTTGGGTGATGAAGGTCCAGATGGACGTCGTCAGCCCATTCCCATCGAAGGCTCCAATTTTTTTGTAGAGGCTGATGCGATCCTCTTTGCAACGGGTGAGATGCCCGATATATCTCTTCTTCCGGAAGATATCCAAGTTTCCTGTGGTTTGATCTCCGTGGATGGGGTTGGTTCGACGAGCGGATCCGGTATCTTTGCGGGAGGTGACCTGATTGACCAGCCCCGAAGTGTTGTTCATGCCATTGGTTCTGGCAAAAGAGCCGCCATCGCCATCGATCGCTATCTTAAAGGTCAATCAGAAAGAGGATGGCTGGATGGCTTGAGAATTGGCGAGAAAGGTGGTCTTTCGTTCAAGCAGTACTGCGAAAGGAAGTTTTCTCAAGAGAACAAAGAGGTCATCCATTCTGATGATCTTAACTTCAGCTATTTCACGGTAATGGAACGTTATGACAGAGATAAGACTCCAAAAGAGGCTCGAATGAATTTTCAGGAAATCTATGGGAATCTTACCCTTGAAAAGGCACTGGCGGAAGCCCAGCGGTGCTTCAGTTGCGGGATGTGCTATTTCTGTGATAATTGTTACCTCCTCTGTCCGGATGGATCTGTGTTGAAGCAGGACGAAGGCCCCCTTAATATGATCGATTATGAGTATTGCAAGGGATGTGGCATTTGTGAGAACGAATGTCCTGTTGGTGTGATCGACATGGAGAAGGAAACCTGAAATGGGATTGGATCAGAGAACTCCTTTGAAAATGATGCTCACCGGGAATTATGCAGCGGCGTATGGTGCTAAACTGGCCCGCGCAGAGGCTGTTCCTGTTTATCCGATCACACCCCAGACCACGGTAATGGAGAAGATCATCGAACTCATCAAGAGAAAAGAAATGGAGGCCGAATACATTCCTCTTGAATCGGAGCATAGCGTCATGGCAGCGGCCATTGCTGCGGAAGCGACAGGAGTAAGGGTCTTTACCGCTTCCTCGTCTCAAGGAATCGCCTATATGCATGAGAATCTCTTTGCCGCTTCTGGATTGAGGCTTCCGATCGTCATGGCCCTCGCTAACCGGTGCATCACCCCACCCATCTCCATTTATCCAGATCATTCCGATTCTCTGGCTCAGAGGGATACGGGATGGATTCAGTTCTATGCTGAAAATGCGCAGGAGATTATCGATACTGTCATCCAGAGCTATCGGGTGGCAGAACATCGAGAGGTTCTTCTCCCTGTTGCTGTTTGCTATGAAGGACTGATTGTTTCTCACTTCCTCGAGCCAGTGGAGATTCCAGATCAACGCATGGTGGATCAATTTTTACCGCCTTACGAACCCGACCATGTCCTGCTTCATCCAAGAAGAGTGATGCACCTTTCCGTATATGTTAACGATCAGTACTTTATGGAGTACAAATATCAGCAGCAGGAAGCGATGGAAAACGCGAAGAGGATCATTAAGCAGGTGGATCAGGAGTTTGGAGAGAAATTTGGCCGAAACTATGGCGCTCTTGTCCAGCCTTATCGTATGGAGGATGCGAAGGTCGCGATTCTCGCCATGGGGAGCAATTGCGGATTGGCCCGCACAGCAGTGGATGACCTTCGAAAAGAGGGTATTGCTCTTGGGAGTTTGAAACTTAGGGTCTTCAGACCTTTCCCAGAAGAGGAAATTCGAGCCATGACCAAAAATCTAAACCTTCTAATCGTTCTGGATCGTGACGTCTCGATCGGCATGGGAGGGATCGTTTACTCAGAGGTGGCGGGAAGTCTTTTCCCAATGGAGTCGAAACCCCTTCTCGTGAACTACATTGTGGGACTGGGTGGTCGGATCATGACACTTCATGATCTGAAGGGATTGATAAACGATGCCATAACCTATGCCCAAGAGGGAAGAATCGACCGACCTGTTCGTTGGGTAGGAGTAAGAGGTGTAGAGTGATTCGAAACGAGGTCGTTCGAGATCTTCCAAAAGGGGAGTATTTCAAAGGAGGGCATACGCTCTGCCCTGGATGTCCTGGCGGTATCCTCTGGCGTTTAGTGACCAAAGTCATGGGGAAAAATTCGATTAACACACTGGGAGCCACATGCATCAGCCTTCCTCCCGCGGTTTACCCAAGCGTCCTCGATATTCCATCGATCTATGTTTCAATGGCAACACCGGCTCCTTTGATCACCGGGGTAAGCGTAGCCCTCAGGATTCTCAAGCGTAAGGGAAAGCTGGCAAAAGATGAAAAGATCAATGTGTTCGCCATTGCCGGCGATGGTGGCACAGCCGATATCGGTTTTGCAGGCCTCTCAGGAGCTGCCGAAAGAAACGACGACGGGACCTATTTCTGTTTTGACAACGAAGCTTATATGAATACGGGAATTCAGAGGAGCAGCCTGACCCCGGAGAAAACTTGGACCACCTCAACGCTGGAAGGCAAGCCCCAACCTAAAAAGGACCTTCCTTTGATCATGGCCGCTCACGGGATTCCCTATGTTGCAACGGCATCCATCGGTTTTCCCGAAGATTTGATCATGAAGGCTAAGAAAGCGAGAGACATGGAGGGAGGGTTTCGGTATATTCATGTCCACAGTCCATGTCCTACGGGATGGCGTTTTCCTGAGAAGAAAACGATTGAGATGGCCAGGCTTGCCGTCGATTGCGGGATATGGCTTCTCTATGAAATCGAAAAGGGTGAACGAGAATTGACCTACAAACCAACCCGAAGAAAACAGGTAGCAGAATATCTCACCAGGCAGGGCCGATTCAGCCATCTCACTGAGAAGGAGATCGAAGAGATCCAGGACACCGTTGATCAAGAATGCGTAAAATACAATTTCTAAACGAGATGTGGACCAATCATGGATCAATACTTTTTATGGGAAAAAGGGCAGAAGCGATATTTTCAATTGCCGGCAACGTGGCGAGTTTTGAATAGCTTTGCTCTGGAGTCAGAATAGGTTGAAAAGAGCATCTGGGAGATGGTGGAAGAAGCCCTCACGGTTCTCGCGGGTCTTTTCCCAAGTTGGCGGGGACCTACTTAAGTTACTAAAGGAATTGACGTAGTAAAAAACAGGTGTCATCCCTAGGAAGTCGGCGTATTCCAAATGCGGATTGCGGAATTAACAAAAGAATGAATGAATTGCTCTGATAATGCACAGGGATCGATCCCGTTTTTCTCAAGCCTCCGGATGCCAAGCCGAGAAACACTTGATCTTAGAAAATTTAAACTCCGGGGACTTGGCCCAGATCTTTCTATCGGGATGGCAAGTGACCGATATGCCGGGTGGACCGGGCAAATTTACTCGGAGGGGCGATATTCCCAGGGAATGACCCACAGAACTCATAAGGTAGGTGAAAGATCCTTTGTGGAAGAAATTCTCCCTGTGGAAAGCGTCGAAGAATATTTTGAGCACTTCCCCATCCTGGAGATCGATTATACCTTTTACCGACCGTTTCTGGATAAAAACGGAAAGCCAACCCCCAACTTTTTAACCCTCAAGCAATATCGGCAATATCTCAAAAAAGACGATTGGCTGATTCTCAAGGTACCCCAGTTGATCTTTGCAAGAAGAATCCGGCAGGGTGGGAGATTTATTGACAATGAGGCTTATCTGAATCAGGAAATCTTCACAAACCAGTTTTACCAACCGACTGTCGAGATTCTAGGTCCTAACTTGAATGGATTTATCTTCGAACAGGAATATCAACCCAAGAAGGAACGGGTTGATGCGGGAGAGATGGCCAAATCCCTGGATGCCTTTTCTGAGGCGGTCCCTAAGGACAAGCGTTACCATATTGAGCCCCAACAATTCCGCAATTAAACTTTTTTAGTTCCATTGTCCAACGTAATTTCAATCAGTTAGAACCAAAGCCTTCCGAAGAGCAAATTCGCATTTAAGAAAAGGCTTGACTTTTAATATCTTTC
>JBEKDJ010000258.1:0-7005 GCA_050014415.1 Thermodesulfobacteriota bacterium
GAAATGGCGAACCAGGTTGGAAAGAGATACGTGTGTAAGAAGTGTGGTGCGGAAGTTATCGTTACGCGCGGCGGCAACGGAACCGCTACTTGCTGCGGACAGCCGATGGAACTGAAGAAGTAGCATCCTCTGGATGCTTTCTTGAAACAGGGAGTGAACGATCATGAGTCAGCTTGGGAAGCGGTACAAGTGTGAAGTCTGTGGGACCGAGATACTCTGCACCAAAGCCGGTGAAGGGGTTTTCACCTGCTGCGAGAAGGAGATGAAGGTTCAGGAACCGAGACCCTTACCTTCATCCGACTGATGGTTCCACAGGGTGGTTCTTCAATTGCCGGGGCATGCGTGGCCCCCTTGGGCAAATCCCGCAGGGCTTCACCCGCGCGCGCTCGCGGCGGTTGCGAGATAGATTCTCTTGGGAGGTGCAAGCGGCAGAGGATCGCGCCTTCAAACGTCGGTGAATGCGTCAGTTGTCCACCCGACGCGGTATGTCATTTGGATGGGTAGGGGTTTACCCAAGACCTTTGGATTTAGCTCCATCGTGTATACAAGTAGCATGGGCGAATGTCGGAAGGAGGTGAAGTAACAGGCATTTTAGGAAAACTTAAAAAGGAGGAGGCCGTTGGAAGGGACTTAGAGAGGTATCTTGTATCGCTTGATCAGAGCGACGAGAAGGGATGTAGACTATTTCTCCACAATAACTTCTTAGGAGGAGGACGAGATGAAAAAAATAGGATCAGTCGTGGTTGTTTCTTGTTGGCTGTTGATACTTGCATTATTCTCTTCTTCGAATTTTTTTGTCAATGAAGCAGCCGCTCAAACAAAGATGTTGAAGATTGGTTTAATTACTTCCGTGACAGGGCCGATGGCACCGGCATTCAAACCTATGTATGATGCGGTGAAACCGACGGAAGACTTGATCAATCAGAGGGGGGGAATTACCGTTGGTGGTCAGAAATACAATATTAAGATTGTCGCAGAGGATGATCAGTCATCACCGCCCGGCGCAATAGCTGCCGCCAATAAACTGATACAGGACGGGGTCAAATTTATGATTCCCCCGATGTTCATGGTCACCGATCTAGCACTTATACCGACCGCTGAGCAAGCCAAAGTCCTTCGGATGAAGGCCTTTGGCTTGGGCCCGGAGGAAGTCAACCCTAAATTACGCTATGCTTTCTTCGCTGATTCGAGTCTATATAATATTGAACCGTGCTTTGACTATTTCGTAAAGACTTACCCGAAGGCAAAGAGAATAGCCATCATTATGCCCGATGACCCGGGCGCCAACACGGCTCTAGATTTGAACGAGAAAGCGACTAAAAAACACGGATTACAACTCGTTTTCATCGAGAAATTCAAAATCGGCAGCGAAGACTTCTATCCTCTATTAACCAAAGCATTGGAACAGAAACCCGATGCCATTAATATGGTCGTCTCTATAGTACCCTGGGCTGCCGGCATTATCAACCAGTCGCGTGAACTCGGCTTTACCGGACCCATATTTGCCCCATGTCTTTTTGGAGACATTAATTTGGTAAATAGCATGATAAACAAAAAATATGCCAATGATCTTTTTCATGGGGGGCCGGACGTATTAAGTGACAAGATGTCACCTATAGTGAAGGATCTTCGCAAATTGGTGGAGGGGGCTAAACAGCCGTTTATCATGGATAGTATGCTTGGCCTTGATGCTCTCTATCCTCTGTTACAATGTATCGAGAAGGCACAGAGTCTTGATCCCGACAAGGTAGTGGAGACGATAGAGAAGATGAAAAGCATAGATACGATATGGGGAAAAGGGAAATGGGGCGGTCAGGATATTTTTGGCGTCAATCATGTGATTATCAGGCCGTTTACGCTTTCCCGAATTGTGAACGGTAAGGTAGAGCAGCTTGATTTTGTTGAAGAATAAGAATTGGCAGGATATTTCTACAAACTCTAGAATTCTATCCTCACGGGTGTCCAAAATGCGAGATTCGCTGCCCTCGCAATGATCAATCCTCGAAAAAAAATGGCGAAGTTGTATCTTGGGCCGACTGTTTTGATTTTTATGATCTTAGCCGGCCCAAAGTCAAGTGATACCTGTTTGCTTTCATGGGTTGTGTAGATGAATGAGTAAGAGACCTGAGGAAGGGTTTTTCCCGGAGCCTTGGGTCTCGGCTTCATGATCCATGCGATCACCATGGTCAACCGTGGGAATGAGACTGAAGTAACGGGCATTTCAGAAATGAAGATCTATACGGTATACTCTGCCCAAAGGCAGCTCAAACGTCTTATGACGAAGGCATAGAGAATGAGCCAAGGCAAAAGAGCGAAAGTGACACAAGCTCTCTGCCTTGTGATGCTGCATCTACTGCGGAGAGGATGCACTCCTTAGCTCTTCAGCGTCTTCAGTATCGTGAATCCAAGGACAGACTTCTTCTTTCCATTTGCTTTCTGAAACGCAATCCTGGTTAGGAGGCAGTATCGGGTGACCGATAGAGAATTCTCCCGGCTCCACAATACAGCACCGCGGTTCTTCTACGGCTATGTCATAGTCGTCCTTGCCTTTGTTATCCTGATGGTATCATGGGGTCTGTACGCTGTCTTTGGCGTCTTCTTCAATCCCCTCCTCGATGAATTTCACTGGACCAGGGCCATGACGTCAGGCGCCTTTTCTCTTTCTATGTTACTGCATGGGGTGGTGGGAATACTCATGGGGGCGCTGGCTGACAGGTTCGGTTCCCGGGTGGTGGTGACGTTCTGTGGCGTCCTTTTAGGTTCGGGGTATTTGCTGATGTCACGATTAAGCAGTATCTGGCAGTTCTACCTATTCTACGGGGTGTTGATAGGAATCGGTGTAAGTGGCATCTGGGTCCCATTGCTGTCATGTGTCGCCAGATGGTTTGTCAGGAGAAGGAGCCTGATGACGGCTATTGTTGCATCCGGCGTGGGCATAGGCGGATTGATCGCGCCGCCGGTCATCAGTCGCCTGATTGCCGCTTACGGCTGGCGTCTATCCTATGTTTTTCAGGGTGTCATAATCCTGCTCGTCGTGATTTTGGCATCTCAGTTTTTGAAACGTGACCCGGCTCAAAAGGGACTATTGCCCTACGGTGACGATGAAGAGGTACCGTCAGGGCTGAAATCCGGACGTGAGGGGTATTCTCTCAAAGAGGCAGCCCATACCATACAATTCTGGTTAAGTTGCGCTATTTTCTTCAGCTATGGGTTTCTCACGTTCTCTATCATGGTGCATATTGTGCCTTATGCTATTGAGCTGGATATCTCGGCGATCGATGCCGCCAACATTTTGGCTTCCATTGGAGGGCTAAGCGTCCTGGGTAATTTTACGCTGGGAAGCTTTGGTGATAGGATCGGCAATAAGCGGATATTCATTTCTGGCTTTGTCATGATGTCGATAATAGTGTTCTGGCTGGCACTGGCCAGAGAGATGTGGATGCTTTATATGTGCATGGCTGTCTTTGGTGTTGCTCTTGGAGGCATGGCCACCTCAGAGTCGCCTCTGATGGCCAGGCTTTTTGGACTGAGATCCCACGGTTTGATTTACGGGATGGTTGGCTTCGGCTATACAATTGGAAGTGCTGTCGGTCCGGTCGTGACCGGTCACATATTCGACTTAACCGGTAGCTATCAGTTAGCTTTTCAGGTCTGTGCTGCGTTCGGGGTGGCCGGCTGCATTCTGGCGACAACGCTAAGACCCACAAAAAAAATGGCATACAAACTGTAGCTTTGTCTTGTGGAATAGTCAACGATGAATCCCTGCTTTGATGAGGTTTCACCGGATGAATCGCTGATACCCTTTGTCTACCACGTGAGGCAGTCTCTTCCATTAGGATAGCGTCAGGTTTTCGCGGGATTCTGCAGCCGTGTGCATAAGATCGTCTTCCATGCCGCCCCTGGCGATGTTGACGAGACCATCCGTATATACTTTAGAATGCGATCACAGCCGGGATGATGAATTCACGAGTTTATGATGCAAATCATGTACAGAGTGAGGCCTGAATCATAACATGGCCGCATCCATAAAGCGTTAGATGTGCAATCATGTTATGATTCAGACCTCTCATCGGAAATGGAGGGTGAGCAATGACAAGGGAAAAATTTGAAGGACTCTTTCGGCACCCTCGTCAAAGCGAGGTAGACAAGGTTATTGAGAAGGACGAGGTCAAGGAGGCCTAGAAAGGGGTGGAACCATGCTGAGGATCGTTTTGGACCCGGCCAAGTGTTGCGGGTGCCGGGTATGTGAAGGCGTATGTAGTCTCGTCAACGAAGGGGAGGCTAACCCGGTAAAATCGAGGATAAGGGTGGTGCGCACGGTAGAGGATCTTATACTTTACAGCATCCCTGTATTCTGCCAGCAGTGCGAGGAAGCGTACTGCGAGAAGGTGTGTCCTGCTCATGCCGTGAATCGAAATGGTAACGGGGCATTAATTGTGGATGAGGAAAGATGTATTGGCTGCAAACTATATGAGATAGCGTGTCCCGTTGGGGCAATAACGGTAACCCCCGACAAGCATGTAGCGATAAAGTGCACCCAATGTGCCGTGGTAGGTGAAACGCAGTGTGTCAAGCACTGTTATCCTAAGGCACTCCAGCTTCTACCGGCTGAGAGGGTAGGCATAGCAAGGGCGAGGGCAAAAGCCCAGAAGTTCCTCGAGATGGAAAGGAGGGATTAGCATGTCATGGGCCGGAACAATACTTCGAGTTGATTTAACCGAAAGAAGGATCGAAAAGGAGCCAACCTCCAGATATGTGAAGGACTATATCGGTAATGCCGCAATTGCAGCCAGGATCTTCTGGAAGGAAGTACCGCCAGAGACCAGGCCCTTTGACACCAGGAACATACTGATGTTCAGTACCGGGCCTCTCACAGGCACACTCCTGGGAAACAAGGCTACCGTCGCGTCGAAAACCCCCGTGCGAGCCAACAATCCTTTCGCGTTTGTCGGAATTGGTGGACAGCTGCCTTCCGAGATAAAATTTGCCGGCTATGACCATATCGTAATCAAGGGAAAGGCAGCAAAGCCCGTATACCTCTTCATCAATAATAACGATGTAGAGATAAGAGATGCCAGCCATCTCTGGGGTCTGGACGTCCATGAAACACAACAAAGAATCAAGGAAGAGTTAGGGGATCCCGAGGTCCAAGTTGCCTGTATTGGGCTTGCCGGTGAAAATCTGGTTGTTTACGCACTTATTCTGCATGATATTGACAACACAGCGTCCAAGAAGGGATTTGGTGCTGTGATGGGGTCAAAGAACCTGAAAGCTATCGCTGTGCGGGGCACCAGGGGACTGAAGGTGGCAGACCCGAAGGAATTCCTGGGCTTATATGATGAGTTCTATGGCGAAATTACCAAAGGACGAGCTACTGCTCTTGCCAAAATGCTGCATACAGAGGGCATATCCAGGCAAATCGCCGAAGGCTATCGTTGTGCCTATGGTGAGGAAGTCCCTGACGAGCTGCCCCTGTCGCCAACAAAGGAGTGGGTGAGCAAATACATGGCCGGCCCCATAGGGTGCGCCTTCTGTCCCATACAGTGCCACCAGAATTTCAGAGTGCCCGGGATAGGAAACGGAGGAACAGTATGTGTCAACTATTTTGGGTTGCTCCTTCAGTTCATGTACAATGCTACCGATTTCGAACTCTGGTGGAAGAGAACAATGCTGGCGAATAGGTACGGTCTCGATACTCTTCAAATAGAAATGATCGGCGGCTGGCTGATGGAGCTTTACAAGAGAGGAATAATAACCGCGGCTGATACGGACGGTATACCCATGGAACGGGGGAGCGACGAAGCTATTACGATTCTCATCGAGAAGATCGCTAAAAGGGAGGGGTTTGGAGAGCTCTTCGCTAACGGCATTGTTCAAGCTGCGCAGGAGATAGGGAAGGGACATCTTGACCTTGCCGATCAGTACAACAACGAGTTCCCCTATGGGTGGAATGACTATGCCCCGGATCTAGGTCCTGTGGCGCAGTACAGGGCTGGAGACTTGGAGCGTGTGCCCGGATATGCAGACGCTTATGGCAACATCTTCAGCTATGCAGACATCCTTGGAGTATCTCCCCGGGAAGCTCAGAAGCTTATCGATCAATGGTGCAATGAGGCATCGGAAAGACTCATGGGCGATCCTAATCTCTGGAGAAAGCCAAAATACGATAAGAGAATAGGTCCGTGGATCATAGAGAAAGAGACTGAGTTTATCCTGGGCGACATAACCGGCCATTGCGAGGTGATGTCGCCATATCTGGAACATTACGGTATCAAGTTTGGAACCACCAACGATAACGCTCGATGGCTTGCTGCCGCAACGGGTATCAAATACACGGCAGATGAGCTGCGCGAAACGGCAAGTCGAATTCGGACATTGATAGATGCGTACAATGTTTTGTGTGCACGTATGATCGGCGAAAAGCCTGTGGTTGCTAAACCGATTGAATCCCTCGTGTCTTTCCCTCAACCCGGGCGGCCGAAAGGCGCTGAGCTAAGAATGATACAGGAAGACTATTGTAAGATAAGAGGTTATGATTCCAAGACGGGCATTCCGACCAGAGAAAGACTGGAGAAGCTGGGGCTGAAGGATGTTGCTGAGAGGTTAGGGATGCCAGCCAAACATGCGTGATATTTGGGAGGATGTGTTGCCACCAGTCTTGTTAATGGAGCCTGTTTCATACGGCAAGAGGCGACGTTATTCCGAGATGCTGAGGGAGCCAAAGAGGCAACGCCTGCCGATTCTTGAAGACGTCAAACAAAGGCTCAGGGAAATACGCAACTACTCACTGGCCCACCTTGACACGCTAATCACTCAGTTGACTGATTGCCTGGGTGCGCACACTGAGGTGGACACCACGTTTGCCAAAGACGCGTTACAGGCGGTGGAGACTATCAGGGGAATCGCTTGCAGCGGCAAGATCGTCATCAATAGATCGGCTGTAGTTGGCAACGAACTGATGAGACTACTGGTCGCCTCGGGGTATAACGTCATCGAGTCCTATTA
>JBEKDJ010000259.1:0-6977 GCA_050014415.1 Thermodesulfobacteriota bacterium
TTAATGAGGTTGTTGATCTTCTCTGTGTAACCATCAATACCCTGCTCCATCAGCCGGAAATGGTTCGCTCAATGACTTGCTTCGACTGGATTAATACTCTATGTTTGACGTCAAACTAGTATTACAGCTACCGGCTTCGCCAGCTCACAGGAATCCCCCTGACCCGGATATGCGAGGTGGCCAGCGAGATAGCCTATGAGACCCTCCTCAAGGACCAGGAACTACTACAAAGGACAAGGAAAAACTACGCTGTGAGGACACCTGAGCGCCAGCTCGAGATAGACCTGTCACGCGGCTACGTGAGATTGGTTCCCCTTGAATATTTCGACGGTTTTGAAGACCATGACTCGGGGAGCATGATCGTTTTCCAGGAATGACTGCATCCGAACTCCGGTGTTGGTTTAGTAGTTTGTTTTCCTTGTCCAGATTCGATAGGAGATCGAAAAAATCTAGCCTGAGGTTAGAGACGAATGTGATAAAAATGTGATAGAGCCGCTCCGAAAGGACTGGAACAGACTGTAACAGAATGGAATGGATTGGAAAACTTTTTCCCTGAAAAATTAAGGGCTTAAGGGAAACCGGACGGCATTTCAGGGGGTTACGCAAAGAGCCCGATTCTTATTACAAATCAGCAGCTCTACCATTGAGCTACGTGGGCGGGAATAAGAAGCACGCGATGTTGCGTGCTTCTTATTACAGTACTACTTCCCGGTTTATTACCATATTTTTGCTAATGGATCAATCCATTAGTAAAAATATGCCTATTGCCCCTTACCTGAATCTATTGCCTTTTTTTAAGAGAAAAATAGAGCTATTTGGGTACGGCAAGCAAGACGGCAATGGTCCAGCCAAAGAGGATGATCAAAAAGATGATGAATTGTCTGATTAATTTGGATTCCATCATGTCTTTCTCCTTCGAATCAATTGCATTTCAGACATTGAACTTCGTACTTCAGACACCAAAGCTTTCTACATAGGTTTCTGCTCATCGTTCTTCACATGTATCGGTGTCCAGGTATTTGACTTCCTTTTCTATCTTCCATGCCTTAACCTTTTTGTAATCTATGGCCAATTTCCTCCTTTTAGTCTAATGTCTAAAGGCTATAGTCTCATGTCTGAGTCTCAATAAAATTGGTAGACCGATTGCCTTTTTCTTCAATATGGTTTATTGATGTATAGTTCTTAACCTAAAGGCCATTATGAAGAATTTTTCGAGATTTTTCAAGAAAAGAAATTGGCACGAGGTTTCATCCTTTCTGTTTTGGCTTTTACTGTCTGTTTTACCTCTCATGCGGCATCGATCGGAGAGGTCGCCTGAACCTTGAGCAGCTGGGGGGAGGACTTCACTCTAGGTGAGATCCTACAACTTATTCGAGAAGAGCTTTTTGAATCGACAGAATCAGCCTGTTTTGAATCTTTGAACCATTTTCTTGCAACTATAGGGTTTAATTCCCTTTGAAGGAGGCGGAGATTGGTTTAGCATTGACTCTGATTGTGATGGGGGTACTGATCTTCTTAGATCGGCTGGGCACTGGATATGGGCTGAGAGAGGGATGGCCCTGGTTAGTCGTTGCCCTTGGAGTGGGAGGCCTTTTTCGAAACAGCAAAAGCGTGTCCGCTTGGATCACAACCATCATCGGGATCTTGATCCTGGGTGCGAAATACTACTCCATCCAGTTTTCGATCCCTTCCGTCATCAAGACATACTTCCTGCCCATCCTTTTGATCGTCATCGGCCTCCTCTGGCTCTGGAGATTTAAGAAGGATTGATACTGAGGGAAAGACTTCAACGAAAAGGGAGAGAGATCCGATGGAGAGAAAAGAATGCTTCAGTTCGCTTCGTGAGATCACCGATAAGAACGGGTTCACCATGACCGAGTCAAGACCCGAGTGCCGCGCGTGTCAGGAAATCCGGGACTGCTTGCGCGATTCCAAACAGGCGGCATCAGAGAAGAGGGAAAAGGATGAGCTGAAAAGGCAAAATATGATCACTGAGGTCATCGATCTTTCCCAGATCAATTCGAATGAGCTCGGAGAATGTCTATTGGAGTTTCTGAATAGAATCTACAGCTCACCCATGGGGACAGTTTTCTTCAGAAATCTTCTGGTGTTCTTGGAAGTACCACAAGACGGATTCTCTTCCACGGTGACCGTTCCGATCTCGCCGTCCACGGTGGAGTTGATTCTGGAGGAAGTCAATGGCAACCGTGCTGTCCATCCAGGAGAAGCTGGCAAAGAGAGGGGAAGCGGAGAGTTTATTCTCCGAATCGTATTGATTCAAAAGCATTTCTCCCGTAATAAGAAAGCGAATATGGGATTGATTGCTCACGAGGTCGCCCGGCTCTTTTCTTCCGAGGACGGCGGAATTCGTCAGGTCCTTCAGGAACTCTCCGGTTATGAGAACAACCTATTCAAGAAGATGGATGCCAGCCAGCGGATCGGCTGGCTCATGGAGAAATGGGGGTTCAGGAACGAATTCGAAGCGTTTCGAAAAGAAGTGGAAGCTTTCAAAGGGGCGGAATGAGACCAGCCACCACCAGTATGGTGAGTTCTTCCTCACCGGTATTCGTCAATTCATGAAAACGGCCTATAGGGATATGTATGGCATCCCCAGGTTTGACGTCGCGGATCTCTTCGTCCACCCGGATACGCCCCGTTCCGTTCTGGATAATGTAGATTTCTTCCATGGGATCCACATGGCCAATCAGTGTTTTTCCAGGGGTCAATGAGGCGTGGGCGAGGAACATCAGGGTTTGTAAGTGACGGGTGTCAAGAATGAAGTGGGCAACGCCGCCGCCATGGGCCTGGTAGCGGGTGGCTTTCACTTCGGGGTTTTCCAGGTTGCGCAAGATCATTTTCTCTTCCTTTTTCATAGGGATTGAATGCAAATAAAGGGTCCTGGCATTCGAGGGTCTAAGTCCTGTCCTCGGCAGGATTGAACCTATTTCAAAGATTCACCGTTTGAAGTTTAACAAAATGAATGATAAGGGGCAAGTTGATTCGCTCGGCGCTGCTCAGGGGTATCCCTGAGCTTTCCACCTGTGCTCCGGCCGAAAGGCAAGCACTTACCTTCAGGCTGAGGAGTTGGGGGATTGGCCGGATACTTGTGTCCTTAAACCCTCAAGCCATTCCGGCTGGCGGGAATGGCAGTAGATCTGCGATGTCTATCCTTGCTTTTGAGTCAACCTAGGAATGGAACAAATAATTCTTGTGGTTTTGAGACAAATATGGTAACTATCATCACATCGCGATCAGCACTGCGTTCGGCAGCTCCTTTTTTAAAAGCAGCAAAGTGAAAAAGGCACTGGACGACATAAGCATTTTTGAGAGATCCGCCCTGCTTTGAGAAGAAGGGCGGTGATTTTCGATCGTTCAAAAAAGGAGGTAGGAAGGTGGGGCTCTATAAGGTGGTCTTTCTGGGTATGACAGTGGCCGGGCAAGAGGAGGAGGCCCGGTTAATCGGTGGCCTTCAGAAAAAGTTCAATCTCTCTCCCGAAAAGGCTGAACGTTTACTCCAGAAGGTTCCTGTCGTCGTGAAAAAGGGCCTTTCGAAAGAAGAGATGGAGAGGTATGTAAAAGCCTTTGAGGAGATTGGGGGAAGAGTCAAGGTTGAGGAGGAAATGACGGTTGAGCCAGAAATCGGATTGGCCCCTGATCTTGAGAGGGAGCCTTATGGAGGAAAGGAGCCTGATAGAGAAAGAGAGCCTCATCAAGAGAGGGAGGTTTATCAAGAGAAGGGGCCCTATCGGGAAAGTGGGGCTTATCAAGAAGGCATGATCACGTGTCCCCAATGCGGTTTCGTCCAACCTAAGACCGAAGAATGCATCAAATGCGGGATCATTTTCTCTAAATACAAACAGTACGAAGAGATGGCCCGCTCGTTCGAGGGCAAGTTTCGGGAGATTTCGTCGGAGGAATCGTCACCGTGGGAAAGTAAGGAGGGTTTTGTTGGGGCTTTTTTCCAGACAACACAAGAGGTCCTTTTCTCACCTACTAAGTTTTTCAAGAAGGTTGCAGCGGGTAAGGGATACTGGTCTCCCTTTATCTTTGCCATGATTTCAGGGATCATCGGGTTCGGGGTAGTCCTGCTCTGGCAATGGCTTTTCTTTTCTAGAATGGTTCCGCCTCGAATCCATTCAATGATTCCCTATAGCCTTTTCCTTGGCGTTGTCGTTATTTCAATCCCTTTTGTGATTGCCTTCTCCATTTTGATAGGAAGTGCAGTGACACACCTGTGTCTTATGATCGTCGGAGGGAACCGGAAGGGGTTTGAAGCAACGTTTCGTGCGATCTCCTACTCTTATAGCGCTCAACTCTTCTATGTCGTTCCATTCATAGGGAACTTTGTGGGAGGTATTTATATTTTTATCTTGACCATCATCGGTATGAGGGAGGGTCATAATATCTCAACCGGAAGGGCCGCTCTGGCGGTCCTTCTTCCTCTCATTGTGGCAGCAGGCCTCGGCATCCTGATGGCGATCCTACTTCCCATTTACATCGGATCGCTGGGGCTCTCCCGCGGAGTTGGAGTGTAATGGATCTAAGAATGAAAGGTTAAGGTTGAGGTTAAGGTTAAGATTGTTGCTATACAGTATGAATGGGGCGTTGAGTGCCCCTTTTTTTTGTAAGAAGATCGGAACTGGAAGTAGAGAGCTAAGAGCTATTCGCTCGCTCTTTTAGGGAGACGATGGGTAAGAAACGGACAAAGAAGGACAGGGATTCGAATCGGAGAGAGAGGGGCCTCGATCTTTCCACGGAACAGATCCTTGAATTGATGGCAGAAGAGGATCGGCCCCTTCTCTTCAGAGAGATCGTCCGTCGCCTGGATCTCCGGAAGGAGAATAGGCAGAAGGCGAAGGGAGTATTGCGAGATCTGGCTGAAGAGGGGAAGATCGTTAGGATACGCGGCAACCGTTACGGCCTTGCCTCAAAGATGAATCTCGTTGTGGGGAGGGTCAAGTGTCATCCCGATGGATATGGATTTGTCATTCCAGAAGCAGAAGAGGAAGAGGACCTCTTTATCAGCCCGAGGAACCTACAGGAGGCGATGAATGGAGATCGTGTGGTGGCCAGAGTGGAGTCGGTCCGAAAGAAAGGCAGAGAAGGCAAGGTCATCCGCATTCTGGAAAGAGGGTTTCACAAGGTCGTGGGCAAGTTTATGAAGGCAAAACATTATTCTTACCTCATCCCAGAGGACGAACGAATCCTTCAGGAGATCTATATTCCCGAAGCAGAGACAAAGAGGGCCCGCCCCAATCAAATAGTGGTTGCAGAGATCACTCAATACCCTACCGAAAGAGCAAGGCCGGAAGGCCGAATCACTCATATCTTGGGGTATCCCGATGATCCTGAGGTGGAGCCCCAGATCATAATCCACAAATACGACCTCCCTCATCGGTTTTCCTCGACTGTCTTACAGGAGGCAAGAAGCCTTCGATCCACGCCATCTCCCCGTGAATACGGAGATCGAGTCGATTTGAGAGAGATTCCTACGGTCACTATCGACGGAGAGAATGCTAAGGATTTCGATGATGCGGTCTCCATCGAAGAGGAGAGAGGTGGGGGGATGAAGCTCTATGTTTCGATCTCTGATGTGAGCCACTATGTGGAAGATGGAGGCGCCTTGGATGGAGAAGCCCTTCTGCGTGGAACGAGTGTCTATTTCCCGGATCGTGCCATCCCCATGCTTCCACCTGAACTCTCCAATGATCTCTGTTGCCTCCGTCCCCGAGAGGATCGTCTGACCCTCACTGTTGAGCTGAGATATGATGCGGACGGAGAGAAGAAGGGGGTTCGATTCTATCCGAGTGTGATCCGAAGTGATGAGAGGTTGACCTATACCGTCGTGAAAAGAATCTTGATAGATGAAGATCCTGGGTTAAGGGAGAGGTATCGTCATCTTCTCCCGTCCTTAGAACGAATGGCCTTTCTCTCTCAAAGGCTCCGCCAAAGAAGAATGGAGAGGGGTGCCATCGATTTCGATCTTCCTGAACCCGAGATCATCCTCAATCTCCAAGGGGAAACCGAGGAGGTCATCCGAGCCGAAAGAAACCTGGCGCATCAGATCATCGAAGAATTCATGATCGCTGCCAACGAGGCAGTCGCCCACTTCATGGAGAGGAGCGGATTTCCGTCCATCTACCGAATTCATGAACCCCCGGGAAGAGAGGCCATCGATGAGTTTCGAAGGTTTGTCTCCCATTTAGGGTATAAGATGAGGAAGGACTCGGACCATTCTCCCAAGGAGCTTCAAAGAGTCCTCCTGGAGATGAAGGGAAAGCCCGAAGAGAGGGTCGTGAACAATATCCTCCTTCGATCGATGAAGTGGGCCAAGTATGCGGGCAAAAATCTGGGCCACTTTGGATTGGCTTCGGAGGCCTACACCCATTTCACCTCTCCCATCAGGAGATATCCGGACCTGATCGTCCATCGCCTCTTGAAAGGGGTTCTATCGAAAAAAGAAGTATTGATTTCAGAGGAGCAATTGGCAAAGAGAGCGGATCATCTTTCCCATAGAGAGAGAGTCGCGATGGAGGCAGAGAGGGAAATCCTGGACCGGTATCGCGTTCGTTTCATGAAGGAGAAGATCGGTCATGAATTTGAAGGGGTCATCAGCGGCGTGACCGCTTTTGGTTTCTTTGTAGAACTAAGAGATATTTTTGTGGAAGGATTGGTTCGAGTGACAAGCCTGCACGACGATTATTATCAATACCATGAAAATCGTTACTATCTCATTGGTGAAAGGACCCACCGAACCTTCAGGATCGGAGACGAGGTCAAAGTGAGGGTGGAACGAGTGGACATAGAGAGAAGGCATATCGATTTTTGGCTGGTAGAAAAAATAGTTCGTAGTAATTAGTGTCTGTCCATAAACAGCCTTTTCTGTCATGCCGGACTTGATCCGGCATCCAGAAGGTCTTGAAAGGACTGGATTCCGGCTTTCGCCGGAATGACGGTTCTAATTGAAGCTGCAATTT
>JBEKDJ010000260.1:0-6948 GCA_050014415.1 Thermodesulfobacteriota bacterium
CTCCCACCCCTCCAGCTCCTTTGGATACTCCACCTCCAACGGCATTGGGAAACCTTTCGTTTGCGCCATTATTGCACCTCCTTCATTTCTCTGCATAGTAGAAAGATGACATCCGAATAGAAGACCCCCTTAAAGACAGAGTATTCCCCTACCACCTCCTTTTCATTAACATCTTGTTATTACTTCCTTTTTCTGGTTCTTGTCTAAAAGGAATAGCGGCTCCTTTCCCTTAGAAGGACGTTATTAGGACGTACGTATCGAGTTATCTTGAATGGGTGGGGTGATTTTCGTATTAGCTCTGCCAAAAGACCTACTCGGCTAATTATCTATCTCAATGGGGTTTTGTCAATGTATTTATTGTTATATGGATATAAATTCAGGTTATCTTCTCTGGTTGAACTCGGGGCAACTCCCTAAACTGTGGAAAAAACTCTCCTCGTGTTTTCCATATATCGGATGAAGGCCTTGATGGCAGGGTTAGCCCGTTCCTCTTTCAAATAGAGGACGGCTACTTCAAGGTGGGGCATCTCCAGCAAGGGGATCATCTTAATCATCCCTCTTTTCTCCTCATCTTCCCCTAGTCGTTTAACAATGACAGACACCCCCTTCCCTTCCGAAACCCATTGTTTGATAAATTCGGAGCTGCCTGCTTCAATTAGTAGAGAGGGGTGAATATCGAACTCTTCAAAGGCGTGGAATAAGATTCTGCGGGTCGTCGAACCCTTTGCACGAATGATGAAGGGATATCCCTCGATCTCCTTCAGAGAAACTGCTTTTCTTTTGCCCAGGGGATGAGTGGGCGAAACGATAAGGACAAGTTCCTCCTTTAAGAAGGGAACCAATTCAAATTTCGAGGATGCCTTGACCGCTCCGATTAGGCCGAGGTCGTTTTTATAATCGAGGAGGCTCTTCTCAATCTCCTCGGAGTTTCCCACATCCAGGGTGATTTTAATGGAAGGATAAGAGGTCTGAAATCCAGAAAGGAGTTTCGGCATCAAACATTTCGAATAGGACTCAGTGGTTCCGATCTTCAAAACACCGTGATGGTCTTTTTTCAGATTGCCAAGGGCATTTTCAATCTCCAGGAGGTGAGAAGAAATCTTATGGGTATGTTTGAAGACAATCTCCCCTGCTTCAGTCAGGGCAAATCCCCCTCTCTTTCTCCGAACGAGTCCCATTCCTATTTTCTGTTCCAGCCCTCTGATATGTTTGGACACGGCAGGTTGGGAGATGAATAACTCCTCTGCGGCCCTGGAGAAGCTTCTAAATTTCGCTACTTCATGGAAGACAAGAAAAGAATTTAGCGAAGTATTCAAAGGGCCTCCCTTCTCCATTTCCTTATAACCTTTAGTTATTTATACATAAACATAAATGAATTGACAAGAGATTTTTTTTGAAAAGATAATTGCCAGAGACTTCAATCCCAAGAAGGAGGATTTTATGGATCTTCGAGACTTTATAGAAAAGTGTGAGGGAGCAGGAGAATTGAAGAGGATTAAGGTTGAGGTGGATTGGAACCTCGAGATGTCTCACATTGCAAAACTGAATGAAGAACGTGGGGGACCTGCTCTCCTCTTTGAAAAAGTTAAGGACTACCCTAATCAAGTGCTCTCCAGTGTCTGTACGACTACATCCAGGCTGGCCCTTATCATGGACATGCCCAAGAATACAAGTTTGGTTGAACTCATGAGGGAGTGGGTAAAAAGAACGGTTAATAAAATCCCTCCAAAGTGGGTGGCAAGTGGGCCCTGTAAAGAGAACGTGATGAAGGGAGATCAGATCAATCTCCTCAAGTTCCCGGTTCCCAAGTGCTTCCCGCGGGACGGCGGTCGCTATTTGGGGACCACGGCTTATACGGTCTCGAAAGACCCTGAAACGGGATGGCTGAATATTGGTGTTTACAGGCTTCAACTTTTAGATGAAAAGAACTTGGGGACCCAGTTCATTAAGGGGAAACATGCAGACCTTATGCTTCAAAAATATAGGGCCCTTAAGAAACCCATGCCCGTGATCGTTGGAATAGGTGGTGATCCTCTCTTTTTCTTAATGGGTGCAGCCAGGCTGCCTGCTTTTGAGTCAGAGTTCGATTTTGCCGGAGCCATTCGGGGTAGACCTGTTGAGGTCGTCAAGGGAGAGACAGTTGATCTTCCCATCCCTTCAGATGCAGAAATCGTTATTGAAGGAGAAGTGGATCCTGAAGCAACGAAGCCTGAAGGCCCGCTTGGGGAATACACAGGCTATTATTCAGGGATCGGGAGTACACCTAGAAGCTTCATCAAGGTGAACTGCATTACTCATCGAAACAACCCGATCTTCTGGTTTACCACTGTAGGGAGGGCTGTGACAGATACACATATGACCATGGCCCTCGGCTATGGTGCAACACTTTGGCAGGAACTTGAAGCAATGAGGATTCCGGGTATAAAGGCTGTTTACTGCCCACCTGAAGGGGCGGGGAGATTCATTGCGATCATTTCTGTGAAGCAGATGTATCCTGGCCATGCCAACCAGGTAGGCACTGCGGCCATCTCTACCGAGATGGGTGCTTATGGTCTAAAGACGGTGATTGTCGTGGATGAGGATATCGATCCCTGGGATTTGCCTCGTGTGCTATGGGCTCTCAGTTTCAGGTTCCAGCCGAGCAGGGCTCAGATCATTGATCGAGGAAGATCGACCCCCCTGGATCCTTCTCTCGCTATTGATCAAAGAGACATCACCTCCAGGATCATCATGGATGCCACGATACCTTTTGAGTGGAAGGAAAAACCGGTTCTCATTGAACTTGACCCAGAGATAGTCAAAAAAGTGAAGGCCAAATGGTCAGAATTAGGTCTGTAAGATAAAGCATGGCGCATAGAGCAGAGCATAGGGCTTTCTTGGCGAAGAATGTCAAAACGATGATAAGACTGGTGCAGCTAAAAAAGGAGGGGACAGAATTACTTGAAACGGGGTAAGAAAGGAGCAGAGATAGAAGTAAAGAAAAGAGAATTCGTTCCAGGATTTGCTTAGTTTTGCTCGCCCTTTCGCCCACTGAGTTTCTTCCAGGAAGGAGAGCCCATCAAAATTTCCACTTTTTCAGAGATCTCAAGAAGAATGCTTGACAAGGTTACCAATATTGAATTATATTTTCCAAAATCCAATGCAAAAGCGGACTGAGAGATGCGAGCCACTTTCTTGATAAGGATACCTTTGAGGCTCAAAACCAATTCAAAAAGAATTGGGATCAAGGGTAAAGCCTCTTCTTGACCCGATATTTCAGAAGGCATGGCTGATGCCCACCGAAGTATATTCAAGGCAGGGAAGGAGCGCCAGACGCATAAGAGGTGATTGAAAAATACCAGCTCTGTGTAAGTCGGGTTTTGAATAATCGTGCCTTTAGTCCATTTATCGAAACCGTTCAGTCCTTCGAGACTTTAGATATAAATCGACTGAATCAACTTCTTAATCAATAGATGCAGTTTGTGTCGTTTACCAAAAATTGGCTAAAAGCCGGTGGTGATAGTCCAGCATGGAAAATTCGGAACAGACCCATGTGAGAATTCTCAAAAGAATCAAACTGAGAAAGAAGACTTATACGACTGAGGAGAACGAATAGTGGTACTCATAATAGGGATTACGGGCGCATCAGGTGTGATATATGGCATTAGATTGCTAGAGGTGCTTTCTAGCATGAAGGAAGTTGAAACGCACCTTATCATTTCTGAGGCCGGGGAACTAAATATCAGACACGAAACCGAATGGAAGGTAGAGGATATCAGGGCTATGGCAAGCTTCTCCTACAGTATTCATGATATTGCGGCTCGGATTGCCAGTGGCTCATTCAAGAGAGATGGTATGGTCATCGCCCCATGCACTGTAAAAACGATGTCAGCACTGGCTAACTCGTATTGCGAAAATCTATTAACCCGTGCCGGGGACGTGACGCTTAAAGAGCAAAAGAAGTTAGTCCTATTAGTGAGAGAAACGCCCCTCCATATAGGTCACATAAGAAATATGGGGAAATTATCTGAGATGGGAGCTATTATTATGCCACCCGTGCCTGCATTCTATCATCGACCAAAAACGATTCAAGATATCATCGACCATACGATCGGTAAGACGTTAGATATGCTTGGTATAGAGCATGATTTGTTTCAAAGATGGTCAGGACTTCCTGCTGAGGAGAACTCCTTTTTATCAAGACAATGGGAGACTATCAGATAACCAAAGGGAAGGGCAGGACAAGGGTCAGCCTGTCAGCACACTATATGGGCAGTTACCCAATAATATACATCTACAATGAAAATGCTCATATAGGTGCAGTCGCTTTAGGGGAATACGATGACAAGGGAAAGAGGGCTTCTACATCGGTGATGACCAGGGTCGGACATAAGGATGATGCTGTGGCCCAAAAAGTAGCTCACTCAATAAGTAAGTCTACGAGAAAGGCTGTGTGCGTTATCGCCGGTATCCATGTCGATAATGTCACTGAAGTAGAAATAAACAGGATCTTGGAAAATGTCAGTAGTTTAATTGATGAATATATAACCAAGGAGGCTAAAATGTAAAACTAACGCGTACTTAAGGGATTGAGTCAAGAAACAAGGCATCGTCGCGGACGAAGGTCAAACTGTAAATGCTGGAGTCAAAGGACAGAGCTAAAAAGAGGAGACATGTGGTCAGAATCAGGGACTTAGCAGGCAGATTATGGGCATTCAACTTATCGTTAAAGATGTCAAGATTACATAGAGATATATAAATTCTCGGAACCTTTTTGAAAAGGAGAACATCATGAAAGACATGAGAGACTGGATTGCAGCCTGTGAAAAGGAAGGAGAAGTACATCGGATAAAAGCCGAGGTGGACTGGAACCTGGAGATGTCGCATGTAGCCCGATTGAACGAGAGTAAGAAAGGACCGGCCCTCATTTTCGAGAATGTCAAAGGATACGACATCCCGGTTTTAGCCAGTGCCTTTACCACTCCCAAGAGGCTTGCCATTACTTTGGGATTGCCCACCAGTTATTCGATGTGTGATATGGCGCGTGTCTGGATGCAGAAGACCTCCAAAGGAGAGCTGGTGAAACCAGTTGAGGTGAAGAAGAATATCCCGGTTATGGAACAAATAGTAGAGGGTGACAAAATTAACCTGTTTGATTTCCCAGCGCCGCAGATTTACCCCCTGGATGGCGGTAGGTACATCGGAACAACGGGCTACCTGGTTACAGAAGACCCCGATTCTGGTTGGACGAACCTGGGCACCTATCGAATGCAGATACTGGATGAGAAAAGCCTTGGGCTTCAGATTCTTCCCGGGAAGCATGCCGAGTTCCACATCAAGAAATATGAAAAGATGGGCAAGAAGGTACCGGCAGCGGCGGTCATAGGCAGCGACCCACTGCACTTCATTGTCGCCAGCACCATGGTCTCAGCCGATGTGAGCGAGTATGACGTGATTGGAGCGCTCAAGGGTGCCCCTGTTGAAGTATTCCGTAGCGACCTGACCAAGTTAAGACTTCCTGCCCATGCCGAGGTTATCCTGGAGGGCGAGATTGACCCGACTAACCTGAGACCTGAAGGACCTCTTGGCGAATACACTGGCTACTACTCTGGCAAATCCAAGTGGGGTCTCCCGAAGCAGTGGCTGAACGTCAAGCGTATCTTGCGTCGCAAGAAGCCTATCTATCATATGACCTCTGTTGGCCCACCGGTTGGGGAACATCACATGATCCAAGCCCTGAATCGGACAGGCACTTTATGGTCTGACCTTGAAGACATGCATTTGCCCGGGATCCAGTCGGTATACTTTCCCTACGAGGCCACGGGAAGGTTCTGGGCGATTGTTTCAATAAAGACCATGTATCCTGGTCATGCCAATCAGATAGGACATGCGGTCATTTCAACCACCACCGGACACTACGGCTTGAAAGGGGTCATTGTTGTCGACGACGATATCCCTGCCGATGATTTGACCGGAGTATGGTGGTCCCTCTCCGTCCGCTACAACGCGATCCGAGATACGGATATCGTCAAAAGGGCACGTTCAACGATTCTCGACCCGTCACTGCCGATCAATGAACGAGAGATCGTGTCTCAAATCATTATGGATGCCACCATGCCCTATGAATGGAAAGAAAAACCGACCAAGATTGTACTGGATGAAGCGACGAAAAAACGTGTTATCAGCCGGTGGCAGGAGTTTGGATTTACTGAACCCTACTGAATAAACAGAACTCGCTTTATTACAAAAGACAGGATGGGGGGGCTAGGACATGAAGCCAGTGCGGTATGACCAGAAGGAAATAGATAAATACTTGAAGGAGGCGCATTGGGACAAAACCATTTTGCCCGATTACTGGGATAAAAATGCAAGAGACTGGCCTAATAAGGAGGCATTAGTAGATTCAGCAGGCAGTCGGTTGACCTGGGCACAAGCAAAACAACGGATAGATAGAATTGCTTTGGCTCTGTTCAAAGAGTTGAAGATGAACCGCGATGATAGGTTAATGGTGCAGTTACCTAACTGTGTGGAGCAAGTTTTGGTGCGCCTTGCTTGTGAAAAGGCGGGTATTTTATCTATTCCTGAATTAACTACCTTCCGCCAAGCTGAGTTGAATGAAATCGCCAGCCTTACCCAAGCCGTGGGTATCGTCATCCCTAGAGAATACCGAAAGTTCGACCATTATCAGATGGCGAAGGAAATTCAGAGCGGTTTGCCCAAACTAAAACATATTATTGTTATGGGCGAAGATGTGCCTAAGGAATGTATCTCACTCAAAAAGATAATGGAGCACCCCTATGAGCAAGAATACGACCTTAGCGAGTTGGAGACTACAAAACTGGATGCTGTAAACGAGGTTGGTTTTCTGGTTACCACCACCGGCACTACCGGTCTTCCCAAGCTCATTGAGCACCGAATTGCTGCAAGGGAGATCTGGACAGCCAAGGCTCACATTAGGAATTGGGGACT
>JBEKDJ010000261.1:0-12603 GCA_050014415.1 Thermodesulfobacteriota bacterium
CGCTTTTGGACGAATTAAGAATATAAAAAAGGGAGTTGTATGTCAATAAAGAACCGATTATTACCAATCGAAATCAAGCATACTTTGCCGAACCGGGGACTCGTGGACTTCAGGAAGGAACAAGCAAAATCTTTCCTCGTTGATTTTTCAATCCGAACCGATGCCCCAAATCAACGAGTTCACCTACAAGTCCTCGGTCCGAGTTAACCTTTAGAGTAAGTGATTACGGATAGAAACATGCAAGAAAAAACACAATTTCTGAGTTTACCTTCGTCCTATGACATATAAATGGAGAAACCTACATTTGATAGGAGCAGTTTTTATTGTCTGATTTCTTGTAAGCAAGCGACCTATATAACCAGATTCCATTAACTTCTCAAATTATGCACTACTTGTCATTGTTTTGCTTCCTATCCCAAGATTGACAGCATTTCAAACAAAGCCATCGTATAACATTTTATCCTCCCAAGTAGGCTCTCTTGACAATATCACTCGACTTCATGGTTTCGATGTCACCCTCCAATACCACTCTCCCCACCTGTAACGCATATGCCCTGCTGGCAACCCCCAACGCTAAATGAACATTCTGCTCCACCAATAAAACACTCGCCCCCCTCTTATTGATATCCCGAATCACCTCTCCCAACTGCTCCACCAATATCGGAGCCAATCCCAGGGAAGGCTCATCCATACAAAGAAGCTTCGGCCTCGCCATTAACCCCCGCCCTATCGCCAACATCTGCTGCTCTCCCCCACTCAACGTCCCCGCCTTCTGGTTCCGCCTCTCCTGCAACCGGGGAAATAGTTTATACACCTCCTCAAGGCTCTCCTCTATCTCCCCCTTATCTTTACGTAAACTCGCACCCAGTCTGAGATTACTCAACACACTAAGATATGGAAATAACTGCCGCCCCTCCGGCACAAGGCTGATCCCTAACCGCACTATCTCCGTCGTCTCCCTCCCGTCTATCCGATCCCCCCTAAACCATACCTCTCCTGAACTCGATGCCACCAACCCAGATAAAGCCCTCAATATCGTGCTCTTCCCCGCCCCATTGGCCCCTATGATACTCACCACTGCCCCTTCCACCACTCCCAACGAAACACCCTGGATCGCCATCGACTTCCCATAGTGCACCGTCATGTCTCTTATCTCAAGCAACATGCCCACCCCCTAAATAGGCTGTTATCACATCTTTATTCTCTCTCACCTCTCCAGGCAACCCCTCACATATCTTCTGCCCAAAGCCGATCACCACCACCCGATCACATAATTCCAATATCTGCATGTTGTGCTCCACTATCAAAATGGTCACTCCCTGCTCCTTAGTCTTCCGTATGTTCTTCAATGTAAATTCGATCTCTGCAGGGTTCATCCCTGCTAATGGCTCATCCAATAAAAGAAGTTTAGGCCGGGTCGCCAGAGCTCTCGCCACCCCCAACATCTTCTGATACCCGTGAGGAAGGTTTCTGGCTAATTCGCCCTTCATGTGCTTTAACCCCACCAGCCGTAAAATCTCCAAAGACTGCTCCAGAATATACGCCTCATTCCGGCGATAGGTTGCCGTATTGAAATAGATATCCAACAAGCTCGACCTCGGTTGAAGATGAAACGACGCCGACACATTCTCCAAAACGGTAAAATCACCAAATAGCGGGTTTAACTGAAGCGTCCACCCAATCCCCAACTCGGCCACCTTATGGGGCTTTTTACCAGTTATATCTCCCCTATTATAGATCACCTGCCCTCGGGTCGGTGGGTAAACTCCAGTGATTAAATTAAAAACCGTGGTCTTGCCCGCACCATTGGGACCAATTAAGCCTACGATCTCTCCCTGCTTGACATACAGATCAAATTGGTTCACCGCAGCCAACCCACCAAAATGCTTAGTTAATCCTTTCAGTTCAAGAAGCGTGGGCAACCCCATTCTCTTCTCTCGCCTTTGAACGACCAGATGATAGGAGCCAGGGCAGACTCACCAATCCCCGGGGCATCAGGTAGACGACAATCAGTAGTATGGCAGCGGACACAAGAGGAGAGTAGATCTTGAGATCGCGGAGAAACTCAGGGGCCAAGACTAGAACAAAAGTTCCGATGATGGGTCCGGCAAAGCTGAATATGCCGCCTACGAGTACACACATGAAGAGTCCCAAGGTTGCACCCAAGTTGAAACTGGCGGCAGAGATGACGAGATTGTAATGAGCGTAGCAGGCCCCGGCTATGCCGGCAAAGAAACACCCCACACCCACAACCATAACTCTATACCAGCCTTCGTTTATGCCCACGCTGGAGGCGACCATGTGTGACTGGGAGATAGCCCTTAGGTTCGTACCAATCCTGGAGAATTCAAATCTATACAATGCTGCCGTACACACCACGGCCAAACCGAGGAAGAAATAGTAATAAGGCACCTTAGAGCCCGTAAACATAGGAGTGATACCATAGAAACCCGAATAACCGCCGGTCCAATCTCCAAAGGCATAGATGACCTGTATTACCCCCAGCCCAAAGAAAAGGCTCCCCATGGCATAGTAAAGAGTCCTCAATCTGGCAAAGGGATACCCAATCAGAATCCCCAGGGCCGTCGTGAATAAGGCTGCTGATGGAATCGTGATCCAATAAGACCAGCCCAACCATCTGGACGTCAAACCAGCAGAATAGGCCCCAACGCCCATGAAAGCCCCATGCGCAAGAGGAAACTGGCCCGAAATCGTTATGGTGCGCAGACTAACTGTGGCGATGGTGTAGATGAAGGTCAGGATGAAGATATGCAGGGTATAGGACGAACTGAGGAATACCGGCAACAGGCATAGAATGATTATGAATCCCCCGGTAGCAGCAAGTTTGGCCCATTTCCTCCTGTTTAGCTGAGCTCTAGCAGATATGGTTTTAGACGCCGTGTTACCTTTCGTGATCTTTTCCAATCCGCATCACGCTTCGTACCCAAAGAAACCCTTGGGTTTGAAGAGCAGAAGAATGACGACTATTGCCACAGCAATTGCCTCACTAAAAGCGCCTCTCATCAATATAGGCAGTACGGCATCCAGGCCGCCCAAGAGCAATCCGGTAAGGAAGATTCCACCGATACTGCCGACCCCGGCGAGGATCACCAGGATGAGTACCTTTGTAAACATGGTGTCCCCCATAAAAGGGCTTAACTGCAAATAGGCGCCCATCAGGCATCCTGCTATCGTTGCTAATCCACAGCCCAGGGCAAAGGCAAACATAGAAATACGGTGGACGTTAATGCCCTGCAAAGAGGCTGCTTCCGTGTTTTGGGCAATGGCCTGCATCTGTTGACCCCACCTGGTTCGGCTTACAAACCAGGACGCTATCCCTAACAGTGAGGCGCCGATAGCGAAGGTCACCATTCTTTGATAGCTCACCGCAAGACATCCAGACCTGAACACCCCCGTGACAAAGGGCGGGAGCGTCAGCACCTCTCCCGCCTCCCAGATATTGACCAATGTCTGTAGGACCGTCGTGATGGCGACGGAGACCATCACGATGCGGTTGAAGTCTCCCACGAAGGGGCGGAAACAGAACTTCTCCAGGAACGCGCCAAAGGCCGCCACTATCACGGTTGCCAGAAACAAAGCCGTCCACGGGTTTAGACCCATTCTCACCGCGAATTGATAGCCGATGTAGCCGCCGATGGTATATATCGCACCATGGGCAAAGTTGAGTAAACCCAGCATGCTGAACAGAAGAGCAAAACCTAGTGCCACCAGTATGTACATGGACGACAGTATCAGCACATTGGTCGTGGTTGCAAGGACCTGCCCCATCTCTATACCCTCTTATTCCCCTCCCTGGCCCCACCGAGAAACCATTCGGTCTCACCCAGGAGCATAAGACTCACCCGCTAGGGAATAGCCCCTACTTCCACCCATTGGCTCGACACCACTTTGCCGTCCTGGACTCTCTGATATGGGAAGGGGTAGCCCACCGCATGGTGTTTGATCCCGTAAGTGAGGTCCCCACTGACATATCCTTTCCCGTTTATGGTGTCGACGAAATCTAACTTCTCCCATTTCGCCTTTACCACATCGGGGTCAAGGCTATCGGCCGCCTTCATCACGTTGGTGAGGATGTACAACAGGTTAGGAAGGTTAGCCATGAATCGCGTCTTCGGGTCATTCGTCCTTTTCCTGAGCAGCTCATTCATGAGAGGCGGATTGCTCGGGTCAAGGGGTGTCATGGCGGTGCAGACGAGGTTCGTCGCATTTGACGCTCCCGCAATGGTGGCGACATCGGTGCCGTTCACCCCCGGAGAACCAATATACGGTTTGCTGTTGCCCAATTCCCGCAAGGCTTTGATAATGCCGCCCACGTGGCTCGGGATACCCATGGCGTGCTGTATGGCGTCGGCGTCCTTCATCGAGTCGAGCTTGGCTGCTATGGGACTGAAATCTTGCATTTCATTAGGATAGAGGACAACATCCCCGACCATGGTTATTCCATGCTGCGCGTGCACCCTCTTTATCGCCGGGACGAGGTACGGCGCGGACCCATCATCCGGCATCATGAGGGCGACCTTCTTGGCGTTCGGAAACTCCTTCTTCAGAGCTTTGATTTCGACGATCGCGAAGCCCACGCTCGCATTATTGCCCAGAAAGCCATAAGGGTGCTCCGCCCCGAGGGCGCCGGGCTGGGTGGTGGCGTAGCTCAGGACATAGAGCACCTTGTTGGGGTTGAAGACCGGTGCTGCGGCCGGTCCAAAGAAGCCACCGGGTCCGAGGACGAACTTGACCTTCTTGTCGAAGACTAGCCTATTAGCCCCAGCGGTACAACCGTCAAAGGTGCTCTTGGTGTCTTCGGTTACTATCTCGACATCGTATCTCTGGCCCTTGATCGTTACCCCGCCCTTTTCGTTGATCATCTTCGCCATATTCAGCAGATCCGCCACATCAGTGGTCTCAATGACTGAAAACCAGCCTGACGAAGCGACAAGCGCGCCTATGCTCAGCGTCTTGGCCTGCCCGGCTGGTTGCGTTGCTCCAGGCGTGGCCAGTAGAAACACACTTACCCCTGCGAACAATAGCCCGATACACACTCCTAAGATCAATGCCTTTTTTCCCATTTCGATCCTCCTTTTCTTGGCCATTTAGCGTCAGCCTGCACTCTTTCGACTTCCACATGCATCCCATCCGCCCCTTCACAGGTGCTCTTGGCTTTTGAGGCAATTCCCACGATCATATCCTGTCCGGAAAGATACCCGCGTTATGGAACGTATGTCAACATAAATTTCATGCAATATGCATCGAATTTACGCTTCGTGTCCAGCTATTGTCCCATCATATAAATGATACCATCCTAATGATTAGTCACAGAGACTAGGTCCTATCTTCTTCGCCTCGGCATGGAGGTCGCTCTTTCCGGACAGCACGAGGAGCACACCTTCGGAGAAGCGGGAGAGGGAGCGCGCAAGCGTTTCCATCTCACCCTTGGCCCGCAGCTGATCCATCCTTAGCTGGCGTGCCGATGACGCGCTGGACGGACTTCTTGTCTTTCCGGTGGTTCTCCACAATCTGGATATATTCGTAGGTGCCTACCTTTTTGACTCTGGCGAACATGGGTGCCTCCTTGACGCCGATAACATATCGCATATGATCCATACAAGTCAAGGACAACATGCGATATAATTGGCACCACGACATACGTCATTTTCGAGAGGCGATCCAATAAACACACTTAACCTTGTAAGTGCGCTTTCCATCACATCAGCTACGGCCGGATCAGTATTTTCATAGAAATAGGCGCGAGGGACACCCAAACGGAGTCCTCGAAGTCTTGCAGGCAAAATCTCTTCCATGGAGCCCGTAATAACCTTATCAATGAGTACTACGTCTGCCACGGACCGGGTCATAGGACCCGCTGTATCACGGGTGTGTGAGATCGGAATAATTCCTCCTTGGGGATAACGCCCAATCGTCGGCCGAAATCCAATGATGCCACACAAAGCGGCAGGAATCCGGACCAACCCTCCCGTATCTGTACCAATCGCTGCAGGCGCCAAACGGGCACCAACAGCGACACCGCATCCGCCGCTGCTTCCTCCAGGAATTCTATCAGGGTCATAAGGATTGCGAGCTGGGCCAAAAGTTCTGTTGTTGTTGGTAATCCCTTGAGCAAGCTCATGCAGATTGGCCTTGCCAAAGATGATTGCACCTGCATTAATCAAGGCCTGGGCAATAGGGGCGTTTCTGGAAGGGCGATGATCCTTCAGGGCCGGAGTGCCACCGGTTGTTGGCATCGTAGCGGTATCAATATTGTCCTTTAGAATAATGGGTGCACCGTGCAGTGGTCCTAAGGCTATCCCTGAATCCAAGATCTCATCCGCGTGTCGAGCCGCCTCTCGTATCGTCTCGAAATCCTGGTAGATGAAGGCATTCAGCTCACGATGCCGTCCGCATCTTTGGAGCAGTGCTTCGATATACTCTGCTGCCCTTATTTCCCCACGCTTCAGCTTCGATACGGCTTCGATGAGGGTGAGATTCCAAAGGTCCACAATGTGCCTACCTTGTAATTAATGGCAGCAACAGTAAAGACCCTTAAAACCTGCTAGTCAAGTTCAGTTCTATTTTCCCATTGTGACTTGGCTCCGATCATTACCATTTAACATCTCGCTTGTTCGTAAAGATGTTTTAATAAGGAAGTAATACATGGGGTGGCTACGAAGAATTTGGACTCAAATCTTTCAACATCTATTATTTATCAATCTATTTTCCCCTTCTTGTCATAGAATACGGGTAGCCTACTAACGTAAGTCAATATTTGATTCTTTGCATCCTTTGTTTCCAAAATTACAATCAAATTTTCAATTTTCTTTACTTCATATAGACTACCTGCAATTCGACCCCATCTCTCGATCAACAAGATCTTCAAAGGTTCGAGACAATTTTTCTGCCAAATTGACACGCTGTCCAGTGAAGACCCCAAATCCAACAAGATCTTCAAAGGTTCGAGACAATTTTTCTGCCAAATTGACACGCTGTCCAGTGAAGACCCCAAATCCGTGGATATCTTGCCAATACCTGCACTTTGCCCAAACTGAAGATATGTGGTTGAAATCGGCATTGGAAGGGAAGAGGGGCGTTCTATTGATTACAGGAATAAACATTGCATCGTTGACCTCTTTGCTGACTCAAAAATAGGCAGACTGATCAGTCATGGATTTAAAAGGCATGCCCCAAAGGCTAAAGATTTATATTGATAATTGGTGAGATAATACCTCCTACCTAACCATCTCCAAAGGAGTTCCATTCGTCCCCTCATATCGATTTCAGACTATAATCAACAGAGGTATTCCCGAAAATAGGAGGTTTCCAACGTGGGGGGACAGGATGATTGAACATATTGCAAGGCGAGATCGGGATTAAGAATCCGTTTCCGTAGATGCCCGTTTTCAAACAAGGATTAAACGAGAAGTGGAATAAGGGTTTTCAAGAAGGCAGGCTGAAATAGAACCCCATTCGCTCAACATTCCACCTACCAAGTCATCACGGAGAAGCATGTTTGAATATTGAAGATTATAAGATGAAAGAGGGCATAACGATAAGGGTTTGACAGGTTAATTGAATGAGTATAGATTTGAGCAAAATAAGAGCAGGCAGGATAAACAAATGGCTGACCCTAAGTATCTCTACAAGTTTCGTTCTTTTAGAGATGAAAACCACAAGAGAATGTTGACCGATAACGAACTATTTTTCCCTTCTCCTGATAAATTCAACGATCCATTCGACTGTTGCGTGCCAATGCGTTACGATGACTTCACTAAAAATGAGTTTATTAGACATTGGACTCTTAGATTTAAAGAAGACTTCCCGAACGCTCGCGACAACGATATCAGGAAAAAGGTTAAAGATTTTTACAATAGATTCCGATCACCGGATGGGAGAAAGATGATGGCAAAAATACAGGAGGAAACCATCAGACTGATGAGATCAAAGGACATTGGGGTTTTCTCCCTTACAGCCAATCTGAAAAGTATTCTTTCTTGGTCACACTATGCGGATTCGCACAGAGGATTTTGCGTCGGTTTTCATACCTGGAATCTGAAGGCGTTTCTTGAAAAGTGCGGACCATTGTTAGACTTAAGACCAGTCAATTATACTAAAGAATATCCTTTCATAAATGCTTATAGAACGTCAGACGAAGAGAAGACGAATAAGATGGTGTGGACAAAATCAACGGATTGGGGATATGAGAACGAATACAGAATTCTTTGGTTGACAGGGGCAAACAAGCCCTTGAAAATCCCTAATGGGGTTATTAGAAGAGTTGTTTTAGGGTGTCAGGTCAGCCCTACGAATATAGATGAAATGATATCGATTCTAAGATCTCGTGCTGACCGGATTTCCCTTTTTCAAGCCAAGCCGAAAGTGGATAGTTTTGGTTTACGTTTTGATTTTATAAGATACACACGCGATCAACATTCATCATAGGCTTATTGATGGGAGGGAAAGTTATAAAAGGCTTTTCCTTCACTCTTTTACGATATGGAGATTACTGGTTGAAAACTGCACCATTTGAGAAAAACTAGAGGTCAATGACTTCAGGAAGAAACCAACACGAAACTTATGGTTTCTAAAGGTCAAACCTACCTTTCACAAATAAACTGCAGTCCCGGCGGTTTGGGGCTTGGTTTTTCGAAATTATCCCAGGATCTTCTTCAAGGCATCATCTGCCTTCCGTCCTCTCGGTCCTTCTCCCGGGAGGTAGAACATCACCCCTTTCCCCGATTTCTGGGGGATGATTTCAATCTTTTTCACTGTTCCGAACTCTCTCGCGGAAGCAGCGGCTCTATCTTGCTCAACAAGTCAGGAACATCGCGGGTTGCCGTTTTCCAAACTTCATCCCAATCTACCACATCATATCCGTGAATGAGATGATCCCGCATTCCAGCAATGAGCAGCCAAGGAATCTCCGAATGTTGATCGCGAAACTCAAGGGAAAGCCGCTTAACGGCTTCACCGATCACAATCAATTGGTACAACACAGCCGACTGCGTTTTATAATCTTTGAGAAAAAGCTCTTTCTCCGAGTCTTGCACAAAATCGAAAACTGAATGAGCCGCTCTACCAATGTCAAGTAGTGTCGCTTCATCCCGCTGCATAGATTGTCCTTCGTTCAGAGAAAAGAATTTGAGCGGTTCTCAATATTTCGCTGCGAAGCAACCAATTGGAACTGCGATCAAGAGCACGTTTCGTCATAAGGTCTACCTTTCGATTCATGAGTGTTTGAAGTTCCAGCTCCATTTTGACATGGTCTAGCAATCCCCAATCAGCGTCAGGAGCAAAAGTAACCAAGATATCCACATCGCTGTCAGGGCTGAAATCATTCCGCAAGGCAGAGCCGAAAACTGCCAACTCGTGGATTTTCCAGCGCTGGCAAAATTGGGTAAGCTCGTTTACAGGAGGGGTACTCAAAAAGCTGCTCATCGTTCGTTCTCAACTTTCTTCGGGCTACAAAGGCTGCTCAATTTGGCTATTAGCCCTGCACACGGCGCGGCGCTACCATTCCTCCTAATATTACTTCTACAAATAGTGGCGTTGAAGCATGATTTGTCTTGATATTCAACTCAAAATCTCATAGAAAAGGTTGAAATTCTGCAATTATGATCTTTTGAAATCATCCCAAGATCTTCTTCAAGGCATCATCTGCCTTCCGTCCTCTCGGTCCTTCTCCCGGGAGGTAGAACATCACCCCTTTTCCCGATCTCTGGGGGATGATTTCAATCTTCCCTTCGGAAGCCATCTTACTTGTCAATTCAATGGGGTCTTTGTTGAAGTGTTTTCGGAAGGCGTCGTTAAACCCGCTGAAGACACTATGGATTCCTTTGTAGGGATCTTTTCTCAATTTTTTGATCCCTTCCACCACGAACTCCTCTTCAGAAAGGGAGGGACCGCCTGCCAATATCATCTGAATGATCTCTTCGGTGGTGGGTCTCTTTGGTGCCTCCCCGGGAAGGAAGAGCATCGCTCCTCCCTTGAAAGGCCGGACCTCTATCTTTCCTACGGCCGCCAATCTTGATGTAACCTCGACGGGATTGGTCCCGAAATATTTCCTGAAGGCTTCGTTGAACCCACTGTAGACACTGTGAATGCCCCTAAATGGTTCCCTTCGCAATTTTTTGATCGCTTCTACAACAAATTCCTCCTCTGTCAACTTCCTCTCCTCCTCCATGATGGGCACCCCCTTTTTTCCAAATCATTTGACTGAAAGTGGTCTCAAACCCCCACCGAAAGATTAGAAAAAACTAATTCATTTTTAATCTTCCTTTAATATGAATATTGTATATTACTTTATAAGCAAACAAGAAAATATCTCTTTCCTCCTCGTTCAACTTACAACCCTTGAAAAATCCACCTGATCCTACAAATCGGGTGGATTTTTTATTGGTCAACTGGCCTTCATCGCATCCCTCAGTTCTCGCGCGAGAAGCTCTACCGTACCCCTGGTCCCTCCTGCCAACTTCTTCCGCCATTCTCCCTCGGTCTCAAACCGGCCCTCTCCGATCCTGTCGCCCCACGGTGCGATTGCCTCCCGAATTCCAAAATGGTCGAATGGGTCTTTCTTCAGCTCTCTAGATCTGGCCATCACATCAGGGCTCAGCCGGATGAAGGCTCGGAGGGCTGCTCCGGTCTTGATGCTGTATTTTCGGCCTGCCCAAGCCTTTGGGAAGACCGCCTGAATCGCCTTAAAGTAATTGAGAAAAAATCTCTTACCATCCTGCTCAAATTCCTTGAACCGATTCGCTCCTCCAAGCTTCTCGATGTTGCCAAAAAGGTCCACCATCTCATCCGCCAGTGACGCTTGAGAAACTCGCCCTCTCCCCACACCTAATATCTTGATCTCTCCTTGTAATGGAGAGCCCTCTTCTTCATTGAGGCGGCGAATGATATCATGGGCCAAGGCCTGATGCACGTCGGCGTAAAGTCTCCTACCGGCTAATGAAATCAGGTGAGAGGGATTGAGTCGCGTATGTTTGGCGTTGATCGTGACAAAGAGTTCAACAGTCTGACGAGGGTCGAGCGTGTCAAAGAGAACGGCAGGAACATCGATCTGCGCATCTTTTCCAGTTTGGGCGCTAAGGGCCAACAGCCGGTGCTGGCCGTCCAGACATCGCAGGATCCCAGGCTCTTCCGGGATCTGAAGCATCCCTATGCTGGGATTCTTTCCAAGAGGAGAGAAGGTGAGTCGTTTTTCTGCAATCATGATCACGGCCCCCGGGATCGCAGGCAGATTTTGCGCCTCCTGACAATCCGAATAGTATTGGACCAATTCCCGAATCTTCTTTCGGATGACCGGCCTCTGGAAGGCGGCTTCGCTTCGTGTGATCCGTCTTTCCAACATCTCCCAGTTAATACCTGAGGTCTTGGTCATTTTTTCTTTCTTCTCCCCTTCCGCTGTAGCCGCATAATTCAACACTTCAAACTTCACTAGCCTCTGAATGTCCGTAGAAGTAAAAGAGGTTTGATAGAACTCCACTCCAAACTGTCTGACTCTATGTCCTGGAATCGTAATCATTTTCAGCCACCTCCTCATGATTAGAAAGTAGAATGTGGGATATGCTTCAATTCAGACACCAGACTTCAGACCTTGGACACCAGGCTTTTCTATTTAGGAAAATGAGCCTTGAAGTGTTGTCAAACCTTCTTGAGATTTCGCCGATAATTCTTTATATCAGTTGGTGTCTAAGTATCCAAATTCCTTTTGGAAATTCTCTCGCGGCCTCATATTTCAAAAGTGCTAGTTCATCTACGTGTAATTTCTGGCCATTCCCCCACTTCAGTCTAAGGTCTAATATATGAATCAGAGCGGATTCTGGATAGTCGATTGTCGATCAATGAAAATCCCTACTCTCTCCCCTTCACTCCCTATATTCCAATGTTATATAGATATCAAAATCTCCATGACTAAACAAGTACTAAATTACGACATGGAAATTTCGAAACCTCCCTCCCCGCCAGGCAGGAAAAACAGTCAAGGACAGGCAAGACGCCTATCCTGCTGTTGTTCGATAAGTCCATCTCTGTTCTCGGAAATCACAAGCCAATTGACACCTTTCTTGGCAACTCATAAAATAGAAGTGTGTAGACTGAGGTCTAAAGAGGAAGGGAAATGAGATCCCAAACTACCGTGATTCTAAATACAGGCGAGCGATCCACGCTGAAGTCGGAACACCGCATCGATATCGGCTTGACCCTCGCAATGGCTGACTTGAAAGCCAGGTTCATCGATGTGGAGAGCGGGGTCATCCGATATAGAGCCATCCGCGACTCTGAGGAGTTTGAAAGATATAGAAATCTGGCAAGAGGACTCAATTCTCTTGATCTTCGGTCCCTCAAGGACCGGGGGCAAAGGCTTGCCTTCTGGATCAATACTTACAATACGGCTGTGATTCACGGGGTCATCGAACTGGGGCTTCAGCAGTCTGTCAGGGAATTTCGCGGGTTTTTTGACCGAATGACATATGAGATTGGGGGATTTCGCTTTTCCCTGAACGAGATGGAACACGGTATCCTTCGTGGTAATCGAAGACATCCTTATCGACTCCTCAGGCCATTCCGGAAAAGGGACCCCCGGTTGGAGTTCTC
>JBEKDJ010000262.1:0-6937 GCA_050014415.1 Thermodesulfobacteriota bacterium
ACCACACTCGAAAACACAGCTTCTAAAGAGATGGTCGAGACGCCGACTCTTAGGGGCAACATCAAGATCACCAATAAATCGAAAGATATCCTGGATATCCAGGCGGTTACCATCGAATACCTGGATGAGACCGGGAAGCCAATCCCTTATAAACCTGATGAGAAAATAGTGAAGGTTTACCCATTTTGGAAGGCTCTTCAGCCTGAAGGTATTGCCGAAGGGACTTTGGACGTCACGATCCCAGCGAGCGCTATCAAGGAAAAGTCCCTTAAAAAGATAGAAGTCGACCTGGTCTATGTCCCCTCTCTTCTTAAACGGGAGATTTTGACATTGTCTGAAAAGGTTGAATAGTTCCTGGTGCTAATTCATGCGGCTTAGAAGAGTGAGGTTATTTTGATCACTAACTCGGATGGATGCCCCCTGTTCCCCTATGTTGCCAATCTGGGGTAGACAGGCGGTTTCGGCTCTTGAGCACATTCTATCTGTTATATCGCAGTGGGCTATGGGAGCAAAGG
This sequence comes from Thermodesulfobacteriota bacterium, assembly GCA_050014415.1. Taxonomy (GTDB): domain Bacteria; phylum Desulfobacterota; class BSN033; order BSN033; family UBA1163; genus JBEKDJ01. The sequence goes on from JBEKDJ010000262.1 coordinate 516, forward strand.
GTAGCCGACCAAGTCAGTTGTATGGGAGGTGATAATCATGCTAATTGCATCGCGAAAGAATGAAGCAGAGGGGAGCAATGTTCTGAAGAAAATCAAAGTTGAAGGCAACGTGGATGAGGGAGAGGAGGTAATCGTTCGCTCCAAAACTGCCACTCTAAAATGGAAAGGATTTGAATCTCAAATGGTGATATGGAACAAAATTTACGAACCGATTTGATGAACAAGGGACGCCAAAGTCAACAATGACAGGCCTGAATTAAATGTCGCTGGTTCCCAACGATTTAGAAATTCCTAGGGAGGAGGGTTAAGAGATGTGCAGAAGACGGCTTGCTCCTAAACCTTGTTTGAACTATCAATGTCCCCACAACCTGTTCTGGAAAGGGTTAGGGCTTAACTCCGAGAAATTCAAAATCACAAATAGGTCCCTTGAAATAGGAAACTGTTGTTGTTTGATCAATGAACCGTGGACTTCGGAGGAGATTGGAGAAGTTTGGGGACTTACGATGGAAAAAATAATGGGGTGTGAGGGAATAGCATGGGAAAAAATACATGAGAAAAACGTCTGGGGACAATCAGATCGAGCGGTTTTTTCTTCATTGAATTAATAGGAAAATTCATTAAACAATTGCAACATAAAGGATTCAAGAGGGGGTTTTTAAAGCAAGGGAGAGAAATGTGAACAGCGAAAGACTTAAATCCATTATGGCAGTTTTAGGATGTTATAAATTAGCCCTCTTGGAAAAGCAATTTGTAGGACGAGTCAAAGAATATTGTGAGAAAAATGGCATGATCACAGAACAACAGGAATCGATTTTAGAGGGAATAAACAGGGAAAAAATTAGATGGATGAAGAAGACCCCCCAAGGGGAAGAATCCTATACAAGTAAAAGTGCTTTCTAACCCATCCTGCAATCAACCCCAATCCCCCTTTTTAATATCTTCATAATGGTGGTCAATGCATGGTTTACGGTTCTTTGCTACTCCATAGTTGGAAAGGAGAGCTGGGGGGCCCCTCACAATAAGCGTTCGGTATAAGATTTTACCTTTGGCGAAAAGTCCTGGTAAAACTTGCTCGTCAAAAAATCCCGAAAGCTTGCGTTGTAGGCGAATTTGTCAGAGAAAGGGGGTAGTACCTGCGCAAGGCAAGGAGAAGATTTAATATTTGGTTGGATGAGGATGGGGTGAGAAAATTGGAGGAGTCTATCAAGAGTACAGGGATGTCTGTGTCTTGAATGATCGAGGTGATGATGAGGTTTTCGGTGCATATATGGGCTAAGTCGATAGAGGATATTTCTAGTAGAATTGTGGACCTCGAGCAAAAGAGGAGGCTTAAATAAAAACCCTTTGGGCGATGACAACATCATTGCAAAAAGGAGTAACAAAGCGGAACAATGTTCTGAAAAGAATCGAGTCTGAGGGTGAAGTGGACGGCAGGAGCTACCCCGCGGGGAGCCCGGAGGCTGTCTCCATGCGGAACCGGTGTACTTAATGTTTTTGGTGAGACGAGATTTATGGATCCTTTGAAGATTGATCAGAAACACCTTGAATCTATTAGGTCCCGTTTGTCGGAGAAAGGTATTAACCTTTCCATCGAAGAAGTGAATGGGGTAGCCGACCTGATCCAGGATGAAATTCTTTACTGTTATGTAAACCAATTGATCACTCAGGTTGAAAAGATCCTTGACATAGATCCTTCCCTACCGGAAAGGGAGATTCTCCAGTTCGTAGCGAAGACCATCGTGGAATATCTTAGTGCGGAGGTCGCAAGCATACGGATTTACGATCCTGACAAGAAAGAAATGATCTCTTATGGGTCTTATCCCAGCCTGGGTGAAAATCGTGAGGAGGTAATCCCTTTTGAAGATACGGTCGCCGGTGAGGTGGTCAAAACGCGCCAGAGTTACTTGGTACGCAATATCCTAAAAGAAGAGAGATACAAGAATAGTGAGAAGGTTGCAAAACTCGGAATCCGTTCGATGCTTGCTGTACCGATCTACCTCCGCCGTTTTTCTAAGGCTGTAGACACAGAGGGAGTCCTCCAGATCTATTATAAAGAGGAAGATAAGGTGTTTACACCGCTGGAGGTCGAGATTGCGGAGATGATTTCAAAACGGGTGGGTTATGTCATTGCTTTGAAGAGGATTAATTATCTTCATAAATTGAATGTGACCAAGGATAAGATTTTGGAGCATATCTACCAGAAATTAGCCCGAGGTGAAGGAATCAAGATGAAGGATCTGTTCAACTCAGTCATTCCAGAATTGGCGGACATCATGGAGATCCAGAGATGTTCCCTCTTCTCTGTGATGGAAGACCGGCAGTATGTCGTTTTGGAGGCTGGGTATCCAGAGAAGCAACATGGGATTGGAAGAATCTTTACTGTGAAGGAGCCCTACATTGATGCCATCGTGAATCAGACAGGACCTCTGGGTGAATTTGAAAACGAGAAGATTTACCCTGCCTATATTCTCATTAGTAATCCTAAAGAAAGTCGTCTGCTTCCGATGGATCTCAAACATTTTCTGCAGGGCCAACAAATTCATTCGGTCCTCTACATCCCCTTGAGGGTGAATGAGGGGGTCAACTACTTTCTGGTTTTTGATGCCCAAGCGCAACACCGACGATTTACGGATGAAGAGATTGAGATTCTTACTTTCTTCGGGAAGGAATTGACCAAGGGACTGAGGTTGGAAAAGACTGACGATATCCTTCATGATTTTAAGAACCCCGCCATTGCAGTGGCAGGCTTTGCCAAAAGAGTTCAGAAGATCCTTGAAAAAGGAACCTATCCCAAGGATGAGAAATTGGATCAGGCGTTGGATATGCTTGTGAAAGAGACTTCTCGCATTACAGAATTGGCACTGATCCTTCACGAGAAAGGGGAGGAAACGATCCTTGATTTAACGGAAGTATTGAAGAAGCGATTTCTAGTCAATGAAGAAACGCTTATGGAGTTGAATAGAGGAAACATTCAATTGATTGAGCAAGAGTTGGAATCTCCTTTATGGGTTCAATGCTTTCCCCTCCATATTGAAAGAGTGATAGATAATCTCCTTAACAACGCCTCCAATGGAATTCCTGAAGAGGGAGGAGAACTTTCTATTCGATCCTATCGTAAGGACCTTTGGGCCGTGGTTGAGATAAATAATACGGGTCAGATCTCGGAAGAGGAAAGAGACCGTATTATTCTTGGGGAAAGCAGAGGGAGGGGGCTTCACATCAGCACTCGACTGGTCAAAAATATGAAAGGGAAAATGTGCGTGGAGTCTAGGGAAGGGAAGACCACCTTTAGTATCCTGTTGCCTCTTGTCGAGCCATAGCTCCAGACCATTTTTATTTTTAAAATATCACAAACAATGAATGTTTATTTTTCGGAAGACAGAGAGGGCGAATGAATTAGAGTGGTGGTAGAAACCGTTATGGATCCGGTTGTACCTTTAGAGGCATTGTTCGAGATTGGTGAAGCGGAGTCTTAGAGCCCACGACTAAATGAGAACGGGGCCTATAAAAGAGGTCGAGAGGATTGAATGAGATCTTAAAGCAGATAACTCATACAGAGATAAGGAGAAGAAAGATGAAGAAGAAATCATCCGAGAAAGCCAAACCTAAGACTAAGAAGGTTCGATTCAGTTTGTATGCCCCTGAAGCTGAGCGAGTATTCTTGGCAGGAGATTTCAATCATTGGGATGTCAATAACCTCCTGCTGAAGAGGAATAATAAAGGAACCTGGGAGGCCATTGTCACTCTACCCCCTGGAAAGTATGAATATCGTTTCTGGGTTGATGGAGTCTGGCATGATGATCCAAATGCCCATGAAAGGGTTGAAAATCTTTTTGGAAGCCAAAATTGCGTCAGAATTGTGAGTTAAAATAGGAGACATTCTCAATATCCCAAGGGTGAGTCCATAGGTCACATTGCCCATAATGTATGGAGGATTGTTGAAAAAGGGATACCTTTGAACCTGACAGACAATGTCAAATGGATCGAGTGAGCAGAATCCATCTGACCCTGTAAATTTATGGCATACACTCTCCTTAAAATACGGCCCGTTTTTCTTGTCTCCTCACATGCTTTGAAGATTTTCTTGCTTTTGAGTCTAAATTAGTATATACTTAATTGCTAAGACCAAAAAAGTTGCACAGAGCCTTTTAGGCTTATAGCATATGCCCGCAAGAACTCTAAACGACTTCTTTGCGGGTTTTTTTTATTAGCATAAGAGGCGACAGGGAGGTTAAAAGGGTCATTGCCTTCTACAAGGGGCAGGGAAATGGTGGTGTGAAAGTAATCAAAGTTGAGGGCGAAAGGGAAAAAGAAAAGGAGGTAATCGTCCGCCACGAAGTTGTCTCTTCGAAATGGAAAACGTGGAATCATGACAATTTCTCACGTGACTGGAACAAGAATGATTCCGTCTAGCAAAGAGAAATCAACTTAAAAAAAAGGAGAATGATTATGAATATCTATGTGGGAAACTTATCCTATGATGCAACAGATGTAACGATTCGGGAGGCTTTTGAACCCTTCGGCGAGGTAACCTCAGCGAGAGTGATCAAAGACAAGTATAATGGCCAGTCCCGGGGGTTTGGTTTTGTAGAAATGCCTGCGCAGTCTCAGGCTCAAACGGCCATTAAGAGCCTTAACGGGAAGGACCTCCTGGGAAAACCAATCAGTGTGAATGAGGCACGTGTTCGCGCCGATCAGGGGAGAACCGGAGGACAGGGAGGGCGAGGGCGGATGGATTATAGCAGCCGCGGAAACCGTTATTAATCCTGTTTCCTTCAAACAGTTCAATCAGATACTAGAAAAGAGGTTGACCAAATGGTACAGCGGAGAAGGCGTGGGAATCATCGTGGGCCAAAACTGAGCCATTTAAGGCGTCCAAGATCCTATAGAGTCTTATGTTCGGGTTGTGGGAAGGAAGTTGTCACCCAGGTTCCCCCGCCGAATGATAAGAAACTATTGTGCATTGAGTGTTTCAGCCAATGAGATAGCATAGAATTATCTCCGACCTTACTCTGAAGAATTAAGGAGGAAAGATGAATAAGAAGGTTTACGTCGCCAACCTCCCTTTCCAGGCCACCGAACCCGAACTCAAAGTCCTTTTCTCCAAAGCTGGAGATGTCATGTCTGTCAAGGTTGTAGCGGACAAGCATACTGGCCAACCGAGAGGGATTGCATTCGTGGAGATGTCTACACAATGGGAGGCCCGGAGAGCTGTCTCCATGCTGAACCGGACAGATTTCATGGGGAAAAATCTACTGGTAAAAGAGGCGATCGTCAGGCGTGGCTTCCGGGGAAGATAGCAATAAGAACTTGAAGACCATCATCAGGATAGAAAGGACCATTATGAACAAAGCAAGGCTTGAATGGGTTATGTCAGGGTTAAACCAGTACGCATTAACCAAGGCGGAAGGCGAGTTTCTAAAAACTGCATTGGAGGACTTTGATAAAAACCGTGCGCTAACAGAACGTCAGGAGGAAAGGCTGGAAAGCCTTTATAAGGAGAAGTCACAATCGATACCCAACAAGGGATCTGATCGTTTCTCCTTTAAGAAAAGCACCCCAAAAAAGGCCGAGCCTCGGAGGCCTCGTATAAGAGTGTTTTGATGTGTGATGTGAAAAGGTGGAGGAAGCAGCGATTCGGACAGGGCTGGCGAGATCGGGGTTCCTGGCATTCTGTCATGTTAAGACATCCAAAGGAGGTAAACCATGCCAGAAAGATCGTGGGAAGCGTCTGATATTAGAGGACTGAAGCCCCGAACCATTGGAATGCTCATCTTGCTCATCATCATCATTATCGTTCTTTGGGGCACCTTTGTCATCGTTCCGGCTGGCCACAGGGGGGTTGCCCTCTGGTGGGGGAGTGTAGAGAATAGAATTATGGGGGAGGGGCTTAACTTCAAGGTGCCCATTGCCGAAAAAGTCATCAAAGTGGATGTCAAAGTTCAACCCCATCCGTTCAAGGAGATCGATGCCTCTTCAAAAGAATACCAGATGGTGAAAATGACGGGGATGATGAACTTCCATATCGATCCAGCTTATGTCAATGACCTTTACCAGAAAGTGGGACTCGACTTTGCCGACAAGGTGATTGATCCAGCCTTTAATGATTTTGTTAAGGAAGTCGTGCCGACCTACCCAATTGGTGAGATTCTTCCCAAAAGGGAAGAGATTAGGAAGAGGGCGATGACCAAACTAGGAGATAACCTGGCAAGGTATCATATCATTGTCGACGACATCTACTTTGCCAACATCCGATTTTCTCCCGAATATGAAGGGGCCATCGAGGCCAAGCAGGTGGCCCAGCAACAGGTGGAGACTCAGAAACAGGTTTTGGCCCAACGCGAGATTGAAGCTCAGCAAAAGGTCGCCACCGCAAAGGGAGAAGCTGAATCCATTCTGGTGGTAGCCCAGGGACAGGCCAA
>JBEKDJ010000263.1:0-6901 GCA_050014415.1 Thermodesulfobacteriota bacterium
TTCATCCCTCCCGGCGTCTGGACAGCCACTTCGTCATCCACTTCTTTTCCAAGTAAAGCCTTCCCGAGGGGGGAAGCAATCGAAATCTTGCCCGAAGAGATATTTGATTCGTCCGGGCCAACAATCTGGTAGGTAACCTTATCTCCGTTATCGAGATTTTCCAAATTAACAATCGAGCCAAAAGCCACCTGGCCGTTGGAAAAGGGAAGTGTATCCATAATCTCTGAATTGGCCAGCTTCTGCTCTGTCTCATAAATTTTCTTTTCAACGAAAGATTGCCGCTCCTTGGCGGCCACATATTCCGCGTTTTCGCTTAGATCTCCATGGGCACGCGCCTCTTCAATGGCCTTGATCACCTGAGGCCGGACAACCTTCCTCAAATTCACCAATTCCTTGTTAAGTTGATTATATCCCTCACGGGTGATTGGACTACGTGCCACGAGGACTCCCTTCCAGGCAAAAAATATAGCTGACAAAGACGAATCTGTCAACTCGTCCTTTGGGATTCCGTGATTCAGATATCAGACTATAGGCATCAGACATGAGACCGAAGATCTACAAGAGTATGGGAATACTGAGAAACCGATAGATATGAAGAATGATGAGCAGCAATCTATATAGGAAGGTCTAGTACCTGAAGCCTGACCTGCTCGCCGAAGAAGTTCTTGGTAGGCGAGAGTCTAGTGTCTAAAATACAGTGCGGTATTGCACAAAAGGTCGCTCTTTGTTTGGAGTCTTCTATTCGGATATATTCAGGGAGAAGGCTAATGATAATGACGATGGTGATGGAATCCGAAACCCCACCACCCATAAGGATAACCCCACCACAGGGCATCGTACCACCACGGATAGTAGTAGACAGGATATTGACGGTAATAGTATTCCTCCCAAAGGTAGATCTGCTTGCTCAAGAGAAAAGGATATCGGTAATCCATTTCGCCAAGCGGTTTGATCTTCTCTCCAAGAATTTCACCTGCCACGGTGATCTTCCTTCCTCTCCGGAAGAGGTAAGGGTCTGAGTATTCCTCGGAAAGAATTAAGAACCTCCCCTCTGATACGAGCGTTTCCTTGGGCTCCTCCCTCCATCCCAGGGGCCTTTGAAAGACTTCAATCTGTGTCGTTCCGTCCTTCTGATTGACTGTCTCGATAATCTCCCCACCCCACACAACCATTTTCCCCTTGTAGGCTTCTGGATTTTGCCGGACCTGAGCGAGAGTAAGAGAAAAATCTGACTTTGTTCTCAAATCTTTTGAAATGACCTGAACACAGCCAGAAACGAGAAGAACGAGAAGGAAAAGTTGAAGCCATTGGAATCGATTTTTCATTTCATTTCTCCTTTCTTAATTCTGAAGTATTTAGACGTGAGATTCAACGAAATATTCATCTTGAGTTCTTCCATCTTTTAAAATGGATTCGTGGGGAAAGATAAGGATAGGGATAGTTGGAAGATATGAATTCTTTTCATTGGAGGAAGAGAAATAAAAAGGGCCCGTTCAAAACGGGCCCTTATCTCATCTTTGAAGTCTGAGACACACTATAAATTGATGTTCGAGTACTTCTTCCAAGGCCTGGCTACCTGCTTGTTTTGCAAGAGCTCCAGGGCATGACAGACGTACTTCCTCGTGTCACGAGGCATGATGACATCGTCCGTGTAACCACGTTCTGCAGGCTGATAGGGATGCTCGTACTTGGTCCGATATTCCTGGATCAACGTCTTGGCCGTCTCCTTGGGCGTGGATGAAGACTTGATCTCCTTTGCAAATATGATGCTCGCCGCTGTCTCAGCACCCACGATGTTCACCTTCGCCGTCGGCCAGGAGAAAACAAGGTCGGCTCCAATGCTCTTATCGAGCATGGCGTAGTGAGCCCCTGCATAAGACTTTCCAATGATGACGGAGATGAGAGGAACGGTAGCCTCAGCCCATGCGAAGAGGGTCTTTGCCCCGTGGCGCAAGATTCCCTTCCACTCGTGAGGAGATCCGATCCAGAAGGCAGGACAGTCAACAAAGGTCACAAGGGGAATATTGAAAAGGTCACAGAATCGGACAAACCTCGCCAGTTTATCCGCAGCGTCGCAGTCCAGTCCTCCCATCAGGACTTTGGGCTGATTCGCTACGATCCCAGTCACCATGCCGTTGAACCGCGCAAAGCCAACAATGAGATTGCGGGCGAAATACTTATGGATTTCAAAGAAACTGCCCTTATCTACGACCCTGTCGATGAGAGGATACATGTCATAAGGTTTCCGAAGTTCTGGATCTGGTAGGAACTCATCGAGCTCGGGGATCACTCTATTCGGGTCATCCCCAGTTTCAATTCTCGGTGGTTTCTCTCTGTTGTTGGCAGGGAGGTACGATAGAAGCTTCTTGGCGAGCTGTATGCATTCTTTGTCGTCTTCACCGACGACATGAGTACCGCCTGACTTCATTGCATGGGCCTCCCAGCCTGCCAGTTTCTCAAGGGTAATGTTCTCACCAGTCTGAGTCTTGACAAACGCAGGTCCTGCGATCCCCAAGAAACCAGTCGTCTTACTCTGGATGAGGAAATCGTTCATGATGGGATGATAGGCTTGCCCTCCTAGGCATGGACCTAACAGCAAGGCGATCTGAGGGACAATACCAGAAGCGAGGATCTGGGCACGAAAGGTCCACCCATAGGACTCCAAGGTATCCATTCCCTCCTGCAGACGTGCACCTCCTGAATCGTTAATCCCCACAAAGGGCCACCCCTTCTCCTTAGCGAAATCGAGTGCCCATACGAACTTCTTCCCGTGATACTCGCCAAAGGAACCCGCCATGGACGTAAAGTCTTCAGAAGCGATGACGGCATGTCTGCCGTTGATCTTCCCATATCCAGTGACGACACCCTCGGCAGGTATGAGTTTACCAGCCATGCCAAATTCAGTTTGCCTATGTGTGACGAATGTACCGGTTTCAACAAAGGTCCCAGGATCAAGAAGCATGTCGATTCTCTCTCTCGCATCTGTCTGTCCTTTTTCACGACGTTTTGCGAGTTCTTTCTCGCCTCCCATTGCCAATACCGCTTTCCGGCGCTTCATATAGTCATCATATATAGCGTCAAATCTTCCTATCACGAGCCTCCTTTCTTTTATTTCCCCAAACGGACCATATTCAAAATTATCCTACACTTATTTCCTCTCTTCGTTAACCTGTTGCTCAGGTGCAACCTCGCGGTTAAACCTGTGGCTTTCTCATCTGCCCCCCCTCCCGTCTTTAAACTAATGAATTTTTTCACAACATATTTAGCAGATAAATCTCTTTAGTGCAAGGATTTTTTTGTTTACATTTTCCTATAATTTCGATATCCTATAACTAATGAGAATCTCTACAAAAACCAAATTGGCGCTTGTTTTTTTGGCGATGGCCTGTTTCATCGGTGTTGTCACAAGCCTCATTGTCAATTCCATCATAACAAACCAGATCATTTATGAAGCGCAGGAGAGGGTGAAGGAAGACCTCAATACAGCGAGATGGGTCTACACTTCTAAAATCAAGGATATTGACCGGACAATCCGATGGACCTCTATCAGACATGTGTTGAAAAATGGATTAAAAGAAAAAAATATCTCACCCATCCAGGATGAACTGACTAACTTGATGGCTGAAGAAGGTCTCGATTTTCTGACATTGGTAGATCGGAGAGGGATTGTTGTGTTTAGGTTCAATAATCCTCCGGTATCAGGAGACAGTATGATCCAGGACCCGTTTATCAGAAGAGCTCTTGAGAAGAAGGGAAATTCAGGGACTCAGATCCTTGCGAGAGCTGAATTGCTAAAGGAAGGCGAGACCTTGGCGCAGAAGGCTGTCTTTCGATTGATCCCAACTCCAAAGGCAAGACCAACTGAAAAAGTGGAGGAGACCTCTGGAATGGTATTGAAGTCAGCCCACCCGATTATTGATTTCAATGGTGAGATCTTGGGGGTTTTGACAGGAGGTGTCCTCCTGAATCGGAATTATGAGATTGTCGATCGGATTAAGAACATCGTTTTCAAAGATGCCAAGTATAAGGGGAAAGAAATTGGAACCGCTACCATCTTTTTGGGTGACTCAAGGATATCGACCAATGTGATGGATAAAGAAGGGAATAGGGCGACTGGAACTCGGGTAAGTGCCGCAGTTCATGAGCAAGTTCTCGAAAGAGGTTTGCCCTGGATACAGAGGGCCTTTGTGGTGGATGATTGGTATATCACTGCCTATGAACCCATAAGGGACATAGAGCATAGAATTGTTGGGATGCTCTATGTCGGAATGTTGGAAAGTAAATACGCGCTGATGAAAGAAAGAATCATCCTCCTGTTCTTTCTCTTCTCTTTGTCGGGAATGTTGATCGCCTTGATGCTCTCCTTTCTCCTTTCCTGGAAGATTCTTAAGAGATAATTCAATGCCAAATGTCAAAGCTCAAATGTCAGAAATCCTTGCATTTGATCATTGGTCATTCATTTGGCATCTGACCCCACCTTGGCAGAATCGAGATTAATGTTTGTTAACCCCCATTGTTGTTTTCTTTACGTTCTTCATTCTGGCTTCTTTTTCTCAAGCCTTTTCTCAAACCTGAGATGAGAAGCCAGAGGGCAATGATCACGATGCCGATCGTAAAGAAATTCGGTGTCCCTATCCTTCTAAGATAATCTGAGAAATGCTCAATCGTGTCCATCGTTCTTGATTTCCTCTTCCTTGAAAAAGCCTAACGGCTACCTTTTCTACGAATTATATCAGAAAACTTCGGATGGGAAAAGACAGACAAACCGCAAGAATATCATTGACCGATCAAACAATTCGCATGTAAAATAGAGATAAGTCCGAAATAAGTCGAAGGAGAGAATGGATATGGTGGAACGAAGGACCTTTGGAAAATGCTTCCTGTTGATGGTCATTATTCTGTGTCTATCGGTCGTCCAAAACGATGCTTCGGGAGGTGGTACTATGGAGATTTCATCAACTGCTTTCAAAGATGGAGGAAAGATTCCAGTTTCCTATGTCATGCCAGGAGCAGGGGGGAAAAACCTCTCCATACCATTGTCATGGAGGAACGTCCCACCCGGAACCAAATCCTTTGCCCTTTCAATTGTTGACTTACACCCGGTTGCTCAGAGCTGGGTTCACTGGCTGGTCATCAATATCCCGCCCGAGCTGACCTCTCTTGAAGAAGGGGCGTCGAGGAAGAAAATACCCCTGGACTCCGTTGAGCTCAAGAATTCCTTTGGGGATATCGGATATGGCGGTCCCCAACCACCGAAGGGAACAGGTGATCATCCTTATATCATTACCCTCTATGCGCTCAATGTGGAGAAGCTCAGTCTTGCGACAAATACGTCTCTTTCAGCCTTTAAGAAAGCGATAGAAGGAAAGGTGATCGGGTCAGGATCCATTACCGGTGTGTTTGGCCGTTGACTCCGATTCATGCAAGAAACCGGTTATCTCCGATAGGGTAAAGGGTTTCTCTATTGCACGATGATAATGCCCGCAAGAACCCCGCAAGGAATCTCTTCGGGCTTGGCATTACTCCCGATGGGATAGATGTCCCATCCTGCTGATACAACCATCTTGTAGACATCTATGCCGACAGCCTCCATCGAAGGTCTGGAGCGCAGAGAAAAACGGCACTTCCCTCCTTTTAGGGCAGCACAGTCCTCGGCTAGGCCGCAGAATGTATGCCGACAGGAACCTGCGCCAAAGCCAAACGCCAGATAGTATCCGTCGTGAAAGGCCATCGATTCAATTTCGGTCACGATCTTGTAGACGTCCTGATAAGCCGCGACCCGCTCTTTGATCGTCGCCTTGTCTCTGACGATGATGTTTGGTGGAATCTCTTTGACGAAGAAGACGGCCCACTTGTATTTCTCAAGCAGGCTTCTCAGCTCGGCAGGCTTCAATGTATTGGGCGGGCAGTTTGCGCCGGTCCCGTAACCGAAACACCTGGGTATCTGACATTTTAACGTCACCCGCTCATCCACGGGGATTTCGCTGGTTCTAACAATCTTGACACTGGTGGCTCCCAGTTCAAGTGCCTTGTCTTGATAGGCTTGCAGATTGCGTGCAAGCTGGGCTTCATCAACATTGAGACTGATCTTCCTCAGTTTTCCTTCCATCCCTACCTCCGCTATGTCCTTTATCCTTCACCGCTGCATTCAGAACTATAGTCTAGCACATTACAAGGATATGCTCCAATTCGTCTTTGCCATGACGGCCGAGTTGAGCGACGCGGCACGGCCGCTGGCGCGTGAATGAGTTGCATGTGACTTAGTAAACCTATGCTAATCACATGTAGTAATATCAGGTACCTATGGATAACGGATTTGCTCCAAAACCTTGTTTTTAGGGTTTCCTACAGACTGAACACCAAAGCTCACCTGTTAGCGATGGAAGGGGTTAGGCGCAACGCCGGGATAGTCTCCTTTTACATCAATGATGCGCATCCCATTCTGATTTCTTCTCCCTTGGTTGGCTTCGTTCAATCCCGAAATCTTCTTTTTTCTTGGTTGGGTGATGCCTTGCTATTCTCTTCCTGCCGGTTTTGGTCTTTGTATTTTAGAGGCAACCCATCCCTCGTTTGCTTCCGGAAAGCAATCAAATCTCGGTATGTAAGGTTTGATGTCTATCAGGGGCGTCCCATCCAAAACATCGATCCCCGCAACTTCCAGTAGATTCTTTGAACGTTTCAAGAGCTTCACCACTGTTATGCCCAACCCATTTGGCCGACATGGATGTCTTGAGGCAAAGACTCCATGGAGCTCATCATCCAGGAATGTCGGGCGTACAAGTCTGACCTCTCCGGACCTATCGAATTGATAGATAAGGATGACATGAGAGAAAGTGTCAATGTCTTTCAATCCCTCTTCAAACTCTGGAAAAACCTCAACTTCTCCTCGACCATCGGGGGA
>JBEKDJ010000264.1:0-6900 GCA_050014415.1 Thermodesulfobacteriota bacterium
GAGGGGAAGTTGATCATTACGCCTGGGGACCGGGCGGACATGATCCTGGCTGCGATCGAAAGTGATGCAGCCTGTGTGGTCATCACGAACAATATCTTGCCTTCATCGAGCATCATCTCGAAAGCCCATGAGCGAAACATTCCTTTGCTTCTGGTGCCTCATGACACCTATCGGGTGGCAACACAGATCGATGCGATCGAATCTCTTATCGCAAAAGAGGACACCAACAAGATCGATCTTCTTGAACAGTTGGTCCGGAAGCACGTCAATCTGAAGGAGATCGCAGGCGAGGGAGGTTGATCTCAGTTACAGGCAGCTGATGTGCTTCGTGAGCCTCGACACGGCGAACGGCCACTTTGATAGCTTTGTTGATGACGCTGGGATCAACGTGATGGCGGCGGGTCACACCAGAATGAGGGTCTACGGACAGATCCCGGGCGGGGGACACATACTGCCAGCCCTATTCCTTGGCGGCGTCGGGATACTTCCGAGCCAGAGCATGAGGCAGGTACACCTCGCCATGCCTCTGAGCCAGATCCTGCTGATGCAGCGTCTTGACCCCGGCCAGGTGGTTCTGGAGCAAAGGGGTCAGGGTGGCAGGAGCGACGTTTGCGTGTACGGCGAGTTCGGTCAGGAACGATTCGATTTTGGCTTCGGCGGGGAAGAGGTGCTCACGGGACCGCATACTGTGGAAACGAACAAACCGCACGATCCAGTCCACGTAGGATCGCTCGGTGTGAATGGAGTAGTGGTGCAGGCGGAGTACCTGTCGGACTTGATCGAGGAGTTTTGGCTGTTGACTTTTTGTTGAGTCAGGCATATAAGACTCCCATAATGATACCCCGATATCGCTGATAACGGGCATCGGGCAAAACTGCCCGAAAACCCAGCTATTATCACATTATCAGGGCAAAATGGCAAGTTAATCAATGGTTAGCCGTCACAAGGACAAACAATGCCGAACATCGACGCAGTCTGGGGTCGCATCGTAGCGCATCAGGGCGAGACATTTCGTCAGATTCGAGGTCAGGAGTTCCAGTACGTAGTTACTGGCTCCGTTCTTAATCCGAACACAACGCGACAAAATTTGCCCAAGTCCGAATTTGCCAAAGCACTTGTGCACGTCCCACTAGAAGACACAGTCCCGTTGCAGAAATTACGTGGCCCTTCGTATCTCTACGCGATCTTAATGGATCGGCGCATTCGTGGAACTGATTGGTAAGCCATGCTTACTTGTGTCTCCATACACTGCAAAGAATGATTTGGCAGGTATCTTGGCGGTGACGGCTAACCCGCCAATCAACCGGACTCGCCCCGGCAGGCTTCGCCCGCCGGCGCGAGCCGGTTATCGGCAACGTTGTACGTGAAAGGAGATTCATGAAGATATGCCTCGTTACAAAGTTGAACTTCTGTCTATAGACAGAAAAGACGAATCAAAGGATATCCAATTCTTTACTTTTGTTGATGCAAGCGATTCAGATGATGCTGTTTCTAAGGCCAAAGATATCCAAAAGATACAACGCCCGGATATTAATCCTGCGGACACTTGGTGTTGGGTCCCTTACGAAACAGCCGAGGAATAAATCTCGAAAGTTATCGTCCAATCGCTATGGCAGCAGACTCAATGACTACGGCGGAATATTGGAGACAAACGATGCCCTTCCTTCCCAAACTGTTTGAGTGTTCCGAGTGCGGCGCAGTACTTGATACCGACGAAGAGAGTGGTTTATTACTGCCCTGCAATGAGTGCGGAGCGACCCGTTCTAAACCCATCACCGATGTGAAGGAAACATTAATTCTGAAAATCAAACAGGTGGGTGCGACGGGTGATCCAGACTTAAAAATAAGGGTTGCCGATGACCTATATAAAGACACAATGGAATGGAGACAGCTTAAAATGTCTATAGACAAGAAAAACGATAGCTACGAAAAGACAGTTATCGATCCAGAAACAGACAAGGTGCTTTATCACAATCAACAGTCGTTGAGTTCCCATACGGGGCGGGGCTCGGCAAAACAGAAATCAAAAAAGCAGCACAGATGATCACAAACGATAACAAAAGAGTTGCTAATGGTCGACAATGCAGAGAAAAGCAAAGCGGAAGAAATTTTAAGAGAGGTGGAGCGAAAACACCGTCCTATTAGCAATCTTGCCCGCGCGATTCTGATGGGGTCTCTTTCATGCGGTGAAGCATTGAAACCTTTCCTCGGCGACACGACACAAGCAGATAAGCATACGCTCTTTCCCGCAATTTGCTATGAATTCATCTTTTTCTTTGCGCATTTAATGAATAGAAATGCTCTATCAATTCTTGGCAATGACGGTAGAAATAAGCTCCAAAATGAAATAGCTCCATTAATTGTCGTTCCTGCTATTTCAGGTTTTTTCGACCACTGGCCCGAGGACAGGAAAGAGAAAATGACAAATGATTTCTATGATGACTTAAATAATGCAGAAGTAGATTATTCGTCATGCCGCGAATTGTTGCCTCCATCTGTAGAAGTCCTG
Source organism: Thermodesulfobacteriota bacterium (assembly GCA_050014415.1). Taxonomy (GTDB): domain Bacteria; phylum Desulfobacterota; class BSN033; order BSN033; family UBA1163; genus JBEKDJ01. The sequence goes on from JBEKDJ010000264.1 coordinate 2,510, forward strand.
TTTAAAGAAGTATTGGAGGATTTAAACTCTTTTTCTGAAAACTGCCTTTTTGCTAAATTGATAAGCAGGATTATTAGCCTTTCTGGAAAGTCACTATCTCCTGAAGCTATCATGCTGCTACTTGAAATCTCTACTAAAACTCTTATTGATATGAATTTAAAGCAACAGGTAGAAGGCATTAAGAAGGTCTTATGACGAAAACGTACAACAATTACATCAACGCCGACGCCGGATAGCCGTCTTTCTTTTTCATTCCCGCGTCTGTGGCGGCGCGGGTTATGTTTTACGTTATAGCCTAAATATGAGATACGAAATAAATCCAGATAAAAGGCCAAGAAAATAACAATGGATATAAAATACTTCCTTGGGTATCTCGCAGGTCTCCTTACTGCACTTATTGGCATTGTTGTTAAGCATTTTTTGGACAAGAGCCGCACCTTGCAAATTGCTGACAAAACCAGAAAACAAGTCGCTTGCGATAAGTTTAGGGCGGCTATAGCTCAAGAAATTTCGTTGTGGCATTCCTGCAACAGCGAATCTGGTATAAGGCGTAGTTTCTTTCATTTGAAGAAGAGTTCTATCACTGCTGCCATTATAGAATTTCGCCCTTTCATCAAGAGTAATATCGAAGATTACGACACCACACATAAGGCTTACGAAGATCATAAAAGAGATAGCCTTTCTGTTTGTGTTGATACTCCTAATTATACGAAAGGCACAAAACTTCTTAAACATTTGCTCAACTTTGCAGTATAAAATGAAAAACATTTTATCCTCCTTAAAAAAAATGGCTGTAACAAGCGGCTGCACCAGATTGCCAAGGGCAACTGGTGAGCCTTTACGTTGAGGCTGTCGAAAAAGTCTGTGTTTTATCTTTTTAATAATGGAATTGAGGCGGATGTATGGTACACTGGGGTTACTAGCCTAACGACCTATCCGATGGAGAACCCCGATGGCCCGATACAAACCTTACGATTATGATCAGCTGATGATGGTGCCGGTATCCCTGGAAGAACAATTGATGCCAGGCACATTGGAATACGCGATACATCATGTAGTGGAAGAACGGCTTGAGTTGGGCATGTTTGATGATCGCTATTGCAATGATGAAACGGGGCGCAAGGCGATTGACCCGAAGGTGCTAATAAAGGTTGTGCTTTTTGGTTATTCCCGCGGATTGATCACATCGAGATCATTGGAGCAAGCATGCCGGGAAAATATTACATTCATGTCTCTGGCATGCGGACAAAAGCCTGATCACAGCACAATAGCTGCCTTTGTTTCGTCGATGGCGAAGGAGATCGAGCCGTTATTCACGAAGGTGCTGATGGTATGCGAGGAGGAGGGTTTGCTAGGCGGCACGCATTTCAGTCTGGACGGGCTGAAGCTTTCATCGAATGCGGCAAAGGAGTGGAGCGGGACGTTTGCGGATTTGAAGAAGAAACAGGAAGCTCTGGAGCGGAAGGTAAAGGAGACGGTTCATGAACATCGGGCGGCAGATGAACGAGATGAGGGGAAGAGTGATTCAGATCAGCAGAGGCGGGAAAAGAGGATCAAGCGGCTGAAACAGAAAGCAGATCGCATTGAGAAGTTTCTTGCTGAGAACGAGCCGAAGATCGGAGCTGGCAGCAAGGAGATACAGAGCAACGTCACTGATAATGAATCAGCGAAGCTGGCCACTTCACACGGAGTATTGCAGGGGTATAATGCCAATGCAATAGTTGACGAAAAGCATCAGATAGTTTTGCATGCGGCTGTTTTTGGAAAAGGCGAAGACGGTACAAATATGGAGCCGATGCTAAAGGGAGCGAAAGAGAACCTGGAAGCTATCGGTTGGGAAGCTCCTCTAAAGGATAGACAAATCAGTGCCGACACGGGCTATTACAGCGTGAAGAATCTTGAGGCATGTAAAGAGCATGAAGTTGATGCTTACGTGCCTGACCCGCAGTTCCGGAAGCGAGATGTCCGATTTGCGGATGCCGGTAGGCATCGGCGGTCTGTGGACAAGCGCAAGGAAAGATACAAATCGAAGAAGCGTTGGTTCAGCGTGGAAGATTTTAAAATGGATGATCGAACCGGCAAGCTTATCTGTCCTGCCGGTCATGGGTTATACGTAAAGAATCGGAATTTTGTCACATCCGACGGACACAAGGCTATTGCATACCAGGCTCCAAAGACGGCATGCCGGGATTGCCGATTGCGATCCAAATGCCTACGCAATCCTGACACGGAATCACGACAGGTTCATGTGTTCTATGGGGAACGTCCCGGGAGCATTACAGATGAGATGAAACGGAAGATCGACACAGAAGAGGGACGCCGCACTTACAGCAAGCGGCTGGGAATTGTAGAACCAGTCTTCGGCAACATAAGGGCATGCAAGAAGATGGACAGGTTCACCTTGCGAGGTAGGATCAAGGTCAACATACAATGGATGCTTTACTGTCTGGTTCACAATATTGAAAAGATCATCAACTTTGGGAAAAGTTACGAAATGGCGGCAGCATAATAGGGGAACAGGACAGTAATCTGCCTGCAAAAGCCCGATTGGCTAATGTCTTATCCATCTATTTTTGCAATTGTACTATGCTCAAAATATAATACCTACGGAAATCACGGAATTCTTGACAGATCCCTTTGCGGGCAAAGCAATCATCTCGCAAAGGGGTTTTTCGACAGTCTCGTTAGGTGCAACGAGGAAAAATAATGGGTAACCTGGGAAGTGAAAAACGTCCGGCGGTGGCTCGCGTTAAGTCACAAAAACGGGCGGAAGAAATTTTATCAATTTGTAGCAAACACGGATGGAAAGTCATTGTTGGAGTTGAGCCAAACAAGCCTGAAGACATCTCTGACGTTGAACGGCTCCTCAATCCACCGGAGACTGCCAAGGCACAAGTCAAGACCGGTCGAAATGACCCCTGTCCGTGCGGTAGCGGCAAAAAATACAAAAGATGCTGCGGAGGGTAGATCGAAAGAATCGGGTAAATGCACCACCTAACAATCGGCTGCACCGGATCGCCGATAGATCCGGCTCCCGGTGACCTTCACTGTTGGGCATTTATAAGAAATCGACATATGAATTGGATCGAGATCTACAATAGACTCTTTGAAATAATTAACGAGAGTGGTCCAAATTATTACTCGGGTCCTCGGTTCATTTCCATCGCAAAGGAGTTCAATCCCTATTTCTCCGACTACACTCTGTACATCGATGAGAGGCGGAGAACTCGGAAGAGCACTAGCAGGAAAGATTTTTTCAGGGATATCCTATTGGATTTCCCCGAAGACATTCGGGTTCGTTTCTTAAAGCGAATCCTGCAAGATGCTCAGGAACACAATACTGCCAAGTGCACTGAACTCAGCGCTCTTCTTGAGGGGAAAGCTAAAGGTCCAGCAGTATCTATACCTCAACATGTCTGGAACGCCGACCGACTAAACGAGTATCTCGAGGATATTGACACCTCCATCACACAGGGAAACCACCAGAGAGCTATTTCCTTATCGTACACCTGCCTGGAGGGTTTCTTCAAAGCATTCATCGAGCACAACATCCCCGATAAGCGTAGTCTGACCGAACTCATCGCGATGTCTCGGGAGATTCAAGGTTACTTGAAGGGTATTGTGAAAGCGTATCCGGACGAAGCACTGAAACTTCTCAACCACATCACACACGCAGTCGATAAGACCCGCAACAGTTTCAGCGAATCACACTTTGGGGAAGAGGCGGAGAAGTGGCTTTCGACATTTGTCAGAGATTGTATGAACTCCGCTATCAGGCTTCTCTTGAGTTTCATGTGATATTTGGATTGCCCAACAACGAAATCCAGCGGATGCGTAATACGCCCCGCTGATTTCGGACGTTGTGTGTAAGATATAAATGGAAAACTACCTACTTATAATGGCCTTCAGCCAGTTCCTACTCGCATGATAAAGAAGAAGAACAGTTTGATTCAGCCCAATGGTCATTTAAGCATATGGCGTTATATGAATTTTGCCAAATTTTATGATCTTGTAATCCATAAATCTCTCTTCTTTACAAGATTAGATAGATTCTCCGATAACTTTGAAGGAACACTACACGAATTAACGAAAAAAGAACTTTACGATTATAGGAAGGCCTTTGCATATATTTCCAATAAGGAAGCTGAAGACTGGACAAAATCTGAACTTGCAAACATTGAAAGTTATAAAGCTCATATCTTAGTCAATTGTTGGAGCTTATCTGAAGAAGAAAACTATGCCTTATGGAAAGTTTATCTTTCAGACAGCAAAGAAGGCGTCGCCATAAAAAGCACGATAGATAGGCTAAACAAGGCATTGAAGGAAAACAAAGACTTTGACATTTACCTAGGTAAAGTAACGTATGAGGCTGTTAAGCGAGAAAAGCTGGA
>JBEKDJ010000265.1:0-6898 GCA_050014415.1 Thermodesulfobacteriota bacterium
CTGTATTTGGCCGGAAATACCAAATGGTATATGAGTACCGTAACATTATGACTCTTGTAGACATATTCGCTCACATAGACATTTTACGCCGCAAGCGGCGGGGAATACAACCCGAATTGATTCAACTCTATTTTATTTGATCCTTTTTAACTGTTTTCCTCTCAATTCCTCTCTGAATAACGACTTGCAATTGTGACAGGGATCTGAACCCATTTACTTTTCTCAGCCTCGGCTCGATATCCAAAAGGGCTGCTTCTTGGATAATGTCAACAACTGCGACTATCGCCCCTTCCTCGGCATAAAGGAGAGCGGCAGCCTTCCCATTTCCAATTGGCTCAATGTCTACCGGTCCGGAGAGGCAGCCAGCCCCTCTGGATCCATCAGGAGATCAGCAGACCTGCCTGCTAATGTGTTTTCGACCATAGTCGTAATAGGGTTGAGATGTTCGCATGCGTGAGATCTATACATCTACAACAACCATTCGAGTGGGAATTTTGTTCAGTTCCTCACAACCCCTCTTAGTTACAATGGCATTACCACCGATGGCCACGTAGGTCCGACCATAAGCTGAATTAGGCTCTATCTCGAAAAGCATACCCTCCTCAATCACAAGGTCCGCACGTTCCATCTTGGGTTCTAATAACGGCACATCTCCCAAGCGCTCCTTCACACCAGTGAAATTGATAACCCCCACTGTGATATCAGAAACCGGCTCGTGCGGATTAAGCGAATGGACTAAGGGACTCAATTGCCAGGCGTCTTCCCTCTTATTAGGCTCAGCCATCGCTTCGGCAAGCTGACCGAATGTAATTCCCGGTCGGATCATCCTTACACCAATTTCATAGGATTCCCGAGCCAGAGTAGCCAACTTTACCTTCTCGGCGCTTGGCTCACCAATGGAAACAGCAATTAAGGCCTGGGCATGCAGCGATCCCACATTGGCCATAAGCTCACACTCGACTAAGTCTCCCTTACTGATCACTGGCGGCTTCAGCCCATGCGCTAACCATGCTATCCCACGTCCCCCATCCGGCCCAAAGCCAATCGAGCAAACTGGCAAAGTGAGGGGCCAAACTTCGGCACCGTAAGGAATAAGCTTACTCTGGTATGCACTCTCGATATCTGCCACGGTGTTCCCCAGCTTGCAGGCATCCACGAATTCCTCAGCCGCAACCTCCAATATCAACGCGGCTTTGCGAAACATGGCGATTTCTTCGTGACTCTTCACCATCATGATTTGAACGAACGGCTTCCATAGATCCACAAAGGTGACTTTTGGCAAAGACTGCTTGATAAAGCTTGTTAGACCACTTGCTATCATGGTTTGGATTTGGCGGGAAAACTGACCATTACCAATTATTCCAATGCGGGAACTGTCCAGCCCTCTCTCTTTCAGTATCATCACCCAGTCGTCCCTACTCTCCTGAGGGAAGCGCCAATCCTTTATCCAAGATTCTATTCCATACGCTTCACTCTTCATGAAAGTGTCAATCTCAAGTGAGAACATTCCCCAAAAGCCAATCGGTTCTCCCTTCAAGGGAAAAAAGACAAGGGGGGCAATCCCGGGTAGTTCGTTGGTGAAGTAAGTCGATGGGTCATCCCATCGGGTTACACCCTGTACTACGATGAGGGCTTCCACGTCGTTTTCCTCCATCATTTTGCGGATTAAGCCAAAGCGCCGGTCTCGCTCCTTCAGAGAGAGTGTGGGATACTCCGAAAGCTTACTCCGGTCTGGTTTAGGCAAAGATTTGGCTTGCGCTAAAGACTCTTTTACCATTTTATCCTCCTTTGAAATATAAATAATATAGAACGGTTGCTTCTTTTACGAACTCCCTCTATTCTGTTACATAATCGAACAATTCAAAGAATAATCTGGCTTCATCTGCACACCGCTCAGCCACTCGGAGATACTAGGACTTTATACTTTCTAAAATACTTCTTCACCTCCTCTCTAAGAATCTTTCCAACAGATGTTTTGACATCACCTCTACCCTTGCCCATCAAAAGCTGGAGGGAATTTACCTTATCATTCGGAGTGTTACTCCCTCTCCCCCGGATCAGAGGGGGGAGAGGGATTGAGTACTATTTCCTTTTACAACGTGGATTGTTAACCTCCTCTTCCTCTATCGCGACTTCTGATGCAGGTATCATGGTCGCCGGGCTAAAATAGGGTGGCGTCTTGCTCGTAATTGTGACGACGGGAAGAGGCATTATCAACTGATGGTCGCATACACGCATATATATCTCGCCAATGACGCTTTTCATCCGTAATCCTTCGAGGGCAGGAACGAGCTTGTTGACTTCGACAGATCCGGCCTTCTTGACACCTTCCAGGATGAACTTGATGCCGATGTATTCCCTAGCGGCAATGCTCGTGGGCTCCGGATATTCGGCACCCTTATACCACTTTTTCCAGTCGCTAACGAAAGCAATGCTTTCTTTGGTATTCACCGTTGGAAAGTACGTGTCGACGGCGATATTATTGAGGGAGGCGTCGGGATTCTCCAGGATGACTGCCCGATCGGCAAGGGCCGGTCCGAGAACAACCGCCTTTATTCCGAGATCGAGGCGCTGCTTGAGCAGAACACTTATGTCGAGACCCCAGTCAGACGAAATAATTGCCTCCGCGCCGGAATTCTTTATCTTTGTAAAGAAAGGGGAGAGGTCTTTCGACATGAGAGGATGGTAGTCGTCGGCCACGATCTGGCCCCCTGGAATCTGCCGCGCAATTTCCCTTTTCAAGGCCGCCCCGTAATCACGTCCATAGGAGTAATCCTGGTTCAGGAGGTAGAACTTCTTGTAGGGCAGGTTCTTCGCAGCATAAGCGACGAGGGTTCGCGCCATCATCGACGTATTCCAGGTAGGCCTCACGGCGTTGTAGGTAAAGTTCTTCCCTGTTTCGTCATCCGAATGGGCTGCCATCACGAGTAGAATGTTGTACTCCTTGGTCAGATCCTGAAGCGGCTTGACTATGTTCGATCCCGCACCGAGGATGATGTCTGCTCTGCCTTCCAAGAGATACTTCTGTGCTTTCGACATCGCCACTTCGGGCTTGAGCTGGCTGTCTTCGGATATAAGCTCTACCTTCCTTCCGAGTACCCCCCCCTGGGCGTTCGTCTCGTCAACGGCGAACCGTGCGCCTAGGACCCATTGTTCCCCGGATGCCTTTGCAGGACCGGACAATGGGTGAAGTATAAGGATTCTGATGGGGCCTTGCTGGGCACGGAGCGACGAGGAAAAAACGATTATGAGGATGATTACTACGGCAGCCTGCACTACGATTTTTCTCATATGCACCTCCAATTTTACTTTTAGTTAGACCGCTAGGAATCTGGTCTGGATCTCCTTGTTTACGAGCGTCTCCCGTCCGGTCCCGGTATGGGCGACGCGCCCTTTCACCATTACGTATACTCGCTGGGCCATCTTGCAAGTGCAGTTGAGGTTTCTGTCGACAAGGATAACGGATATCCCCTGCTCGTATATCTCATTGATAAAACTGAAGACGAGGTCGGCGACTTTGGGGCTGAGACCCTCGGATGGCTCATCAATGAGCATCAGCTCCGGTTCGCCCATGAGGGTCCTCGCAAGAGTAAGCAGTTGCTGCTCCCCTCCCGACAAGCTTCCTCCCGCTGTGCTGTCTCTTGCCGCAAGCTGTTGGAACCTGCTATAGACCCTATCTATCACCTCCCTTCCTTTTTTGTCTTTTCCCGATCCCTTCTTAAGACCCATGATGAGGTTCTCTCTTACGGTCAGGCCTGGAAAGATTCTTCGGTCCTCGGGCACGTAGCCAATGCCAGAGCGGGCGATATGGAAGGGTTGCTTCCCCCTTATCTCCTGACCCTTGAAAAGGATCGATCCAAACCGGGGCGGAACAACACCCATGATGCTTTTCAAGGTTGTTGATTTCCCCACCCCGTTTCTTCCAAGAATGGCAACGATTTGGCCTCGATCTACTTCCAGCGTTACGCCATCGAGGACGTGGCTGTCACCATAGTATGTGTGGATATTTTTTACCTGCAACAACATGCTATTCCAACCTCGAGACAGGTTTCTCATCCATTAAATTTCCGAGATAGGCTTCCCTTACCGTAGCATTGTTCCGTATTTCTTCGGGAGTGCCTGATGCGAGAATCATCCCATAGTTGAGCACGCTAATCCTGTCGGCCAGGTTAAAGACGACGTCCATGTCGTGCTCGACAATGAGGAGAGTTTTTTGAGCAGTTACCTCTCTAATCAGCTTCACTATCTCCCGAGTCTCTTCCGGCGAGAGTCCCGCTCCTGGTTCATCGAGAAGCACCAACTCAGGGTCCAGGGCAATGGCAAGGCCCACCTCCAACGCCCTCTGCTGGCCGTAGCCGAGGGTCCCAGCAGATTCATCCCTATACGCCATGAGATTGAAACGGTCGAGTAGGTATTCACTCTCTTCTGTTATCTGTCCCATGGTTGCCAGTCTGCGCAAATACTGCAACGCCAGCCGGTGTTTTGCCACAATGACATTCCTCATGTTTTCGAATACCGTCAATTCCTTGAATATGTTTATGACCTGAAACGATCGGGCAATACCGAGTCGAGCAATCTTATGAGGGGCAAGGCCGTCTATCCGTGTATCATTGAACTGGATGGTTCCACGAGTGGGAACGTAGTGACCGGTGATAAGATTGAAGAGGGTGCTCTTTCCCGCTCCGTTCGGCCCGATGAGCGCATGTCTCTCCCCTTTATAAACCACGAGGTCGACCCCGTTGATAGCCCGAAAATGGCCGAAATCTTTGGTAACGCCTTTCAGCGCCAAGATGTTCGTCACAGAGCCTCCTTCTCGTCCGCAAAGGGAACCTTCTTTATGAGGTCTCTGATCATCCCTGCAACTCCCTTAGGATAGAACAACAACAAGAGCACGAAGAAGGCGCCCATAAGGAGTTGCCACCTTTCCGTAAAAGAGCTGAGATACTCGACAAGGTACACATAGACGAGGGCCCCAATCATAGGACCGACGAAGCTCGCATATCCTCCAATGACGGATATGATGAGTATATCGAAAGACATGGACATATCGAGAAAATGGGGAGACACCATCTTCTTCATAAGAATGAAAAGCGCTCCGGAGAGACCGGCGATTAGGCCGGAGAAGGTGAAAACCATGAGCTTCGCGACACCCACATTTACCCCGAGGAATCCTGTTCTGTTCGAATTCGACTTGATTGCGGTTAAGGTATTGCCGAGGGATGTCTTCGTGAAGTACCAGGAAAGAGCAATTGAGATGGCGGCAAAGAGGAAAACGAAATAGTAAAAGAACGTCACATTGCTCAACGCGAATTGACCGATCGACGGTATTGAGACAATTCTAGCCGACCAACCTGTAAGCCCATCGTCTCCGCCGGTGAGATCCCTCCACTTCCACGCAATAGCCCAGAGCATCTGGCTCAATGCGAGAGTCGCAAAGGCAAGGTATATCTTTGTAAGCCTGAGAACGATGAGGCCAAAAAGTAATCCGCAAAAGAGTCCCCCTATTGCACCATTGAGGATCGCGAGGGGTATGGGGGCAGCGTGATCAGCCAGATGAAGGAGAGAGAGTGCGGCAGCATAGGCGCCTACGCCGAAGAAGGCAGCATGACCAAAGGAGACTAAGCCGGTATGGCCGAGAAGCAAATAGTAGCTTATGCCGAGGACTGAATAGATGATAGCCTGGGTCACGAGGTAGGTCTGGAATTTGTTCATGACCAAAGGAAAGACGACCACCAGGAGAAGCACAAATAAGATAGATGCAGATTTCAGCCTGTGTTTCATTCTTTGTTTCCAAAAAGCCCGGTAGGTTTGACGGTAAAGACAATTACCATGAACAGGTAGATGAGCACGATAGATATGCTCGGCAGAAAAACGACTCCGAACGATTGAATCTGCCCGACAAGGAGGGCTGCAATAAGGGAGCCCCCAAGACTACCGAGGCCGCCAACGGCGATGACGGCAAAGCAGTCCATGATCATGTCGTTGTACATGCCTGAATAGACACTCAGATAGGGGGCGACGATCACACCCGCTATTCCAGCAAGCCAGGCACCTATGCCCATGACGGCCATGAGTACAAAAGACACATTGGTGCCGAGGGCATTTGCCATCGTACCATCCTGGACACATGCCCGGATCGAAATCCCGAGACGCGTCTTCTTGAGAAGATAGAACATGAAAGCAAGGACAACACCTGAAAGGATGAGGATAAACAGCCTATATAGAGGGTATTTGGCACCGGACCATAATTGAAAAGAGCCTTTAAGCTGGGTGGGTGCAGCCACAGGCAAGGGGCTCGACCCATAGACCCAGCTCACAACCTCGGTAACTACCATAGCGAGCCCGAAGGTGACGAGAAGCTCATTGAGCTGCCCCGAACCATGAATCTTCCGGAGGAGAGCCCGTTCGAGGAGGATACCAAGGAATGCACAGACCAAGGGTGCGACGAGAAGGGCGAGCCAAAAGTTATTGGTCCATTGCATCACTTGGTAACATAAGAAGGCCCCTATCATGTAGATGGAGGCGTGGGCGAAGTTGATGATATCCATCATACCCAACACGAGTGTTAGGCCCGATGCTACTAGAAATATGAGCATGCCGTAGACAAGGCCGTGCAGCATTAGAATAGGGATCATGTTAAGCTGGCTATCCATGTTCCACAATAGATGATGCGACCAGAATTTGAGTGTTCGGTGCAGCTTCGCGTTGCTGACCACCTTGGGATGGTCGATTCTGTATCATAAACCGAATTCTGTACTTCAGGCTTCAACGCTAGTTAAGCAACAGTCCGAAGGGTTTGAGACTATAAGAGGCGTTTCCCCCTCAATGGTGCTCTTGATTGTCTATCGCACTACCTTCTCTGCTGCCGCCGCTAACCCTGCCAGACGACCGAACGTCC
>JBEKDJ010000266.1:0-8348 GCA_050014415.1 Thermodesulfobacteriota bacterium
CCTTTGACGGTGAATTTGTCGCCTAGCCTGATGGGGCGAAAGAACTCAAGTTCAGCTCCGGCATACAGGAGAGTCAGGTTCTGTATGGGATGAGGAATGGTACCTGATTCGGAGGGTGCGCTACCGTGATTCACATTATACAAGAACGTCGGCGGGGCTGTAATCATGCCATAGCGGCTCTTTCTGGCATGTTCCTCATCTATCCACAATGGATTGTTATCTCCTACCGCGTCTGCGAAATTCATGATATTATCCCTGGTCGCTTCCGTAAGGAACATTTGCTTACCTAAATCTATCTCTACCCCTATCCCTTTCTTATACTCGACCTCAAATTCATCAAGAGTCGTTATTTGTTTAGCCATGACCTCCCCTTCATTCTGGCTTCACTTCAATTTCTGAGACTCATCCCGTTTGGGTAATAGAGACGCATCGGTTTTACTCAATCGGTCTAAAGTTGGGCAGAACGAAATATGAAGAAGCATTGGATTGAGAAAGGTAACTGTTGGATTTGCAAATACCAAGAAATATGTATCGAATAAGTTGGAAGGTTATCTTCTGCGGAAATCTTGATTGTCAATAAAGAGGGCCGCTCCTTTTATTGATCCAGACGAGTGATTTGGCCTCCTTCATACTTCACATAATTCGATCAAAACACCTTCCGTGGTCTCCGGATAAAAGAAGGCGATGCGGCCGTGGGCTCCGGGCCTGGGGCAACCCTCTGCCAGTTTCGCCCCACTCCGCTCAAAATCCTGGATAGTCGCCTCCAGATCATCGACTTCAAAACAGAGGTGGTTGATAGCCCCCTTGTGTCCCCGGACCATGCTGACCATAGAGTCCTCTCCTTTGTCCGGTTCCGTGTGACAGATGATCTCAATCGAGGTATCTCCGATGGACAGAAATCCCATGCGAGCATCGATCTAAAGCCAGGGCGGGGGGATATTGGGCCGGAACGGGAAGCGAAGGCCCTAGGCCAAGAGCTTCCAAAAATGTAGAGCGGCAACCTTTTTGAGTTCTAATCATAAGGACGGAAAGATAATGTAGAATAGATAAGTTAGAAAGTTTCATGACCACTAAATTAAATTTACGCATTCTACATTTTTGGAGATATTCCCCCGTCCTGGCTTACATCCCCCATTTTCTTCAAAGCTTTCTATCTAACCTTTCTCATTACCAACGATGCAGCAACTTCCAATACCAGTCCCTGCATTTCCTCCCAAATTGTGTGTCAATCCAAGCCGAGGATTCTTCACCTGCCGGGGACCAGCCTTGCCTTTCCTCAGGCCGCTGGCACCCAGTGGGTGACCAAAACACTTTAATCCACCATCGGCGTTGATAGGTAGCTCTCCCGACAAGGTGAAGGTTCCTGCCTCAATGTCCTCTCTGGCTCTGCCTCTGGGGCTAAACCCAAGATCCTCGTATACGATCATCTCATGAATGGTAAAACAGTCATGGACCTCCGCAATACTGATCTCCTTTCGCGGGTTTTTTATTCCGGCATCCTCATAGGCCTTCTTAGAAGCGAGCACATTCTCTTCGATGTGTACAAAATCATAATCCTGTCTTATGGCACCCTGGCGTGCCCCCACACAAATGCTTACCCCTTTAATATAGATGGGATCGGCTCTAAATTTCTTAGCTATGTCGGCACGGGTCACGATGGCGGCAGCGGCTCCATCACTGACACCGCAACAATCATATAAACCAAGAGGCCAGGCGACGATCGGTGCCTTCATGACCTGCTCCACCTTCAACTCATTCTTGAAATGCGCTTTGGGATTCAAGCTGCCATTATGATGATTCTTCACTGCAATCTCAGCAAGAAGCCTTTTACCTTCATCCGGTTTTAACTTATAATTGTTAAAATACCTTGTTGCCATGTAGGCAAAGGAGGCGGGTGCACTATACCCAGGGCCAATACCCGAGGTCCCATCAGCATTATCGCCGACGATACTCGGACCTTTTACTCCTGTTGCCCCCGAATCCTTCAGCTTCTCCACGCCAATGGCCAGCGCTATGTCACACACACCCGCAATGACCGCATAGCTTGCAGCCCTGAGGGCCTCAGTGCCTGTAGCACACATGTTTTCAACCCTGGTCATGGGAATATATTGCAGCCCCAAGGGAGCTAAGGTGATGGCGCTTAAACCGGAGAATACCGTCCCAATCCAGGCTGCTTGAACGTCTTTGGGTCCTATGCCGGCATCTTCAAATGCCTCATAAGCGGCTTCCACAAGGAGGTCCTCCACACCCTTATCCCACCGCTCTCCAAATTTTGTGCAACCCATTCCTATGATGGCCACTTTATCTTTAATACTTTCCATTTCATCTCCTCCTGCTCTTTATTGTCGGTTTAATACATGATGGGTTTTGCCTTCCAAAAATAGTTAATGATTCCCTGGCCCCGATACATCTTTCTAAAAGTCATCTCGACGGGCATACCTATCTTGACCTTGTCAAGCTCGTAATCGGTCAGTTCACATATCAGCCTGCCACCCTCATCGAAATCAACGACACCGTTCAGTCCGGGAGGGTTCAGGGTCGGCTGTAATTGATCCACAGCATAGCTAAAGAGTTTACCCGTCTTGTCAGAGAATTTGTAATCATCGAAATCATCTTTTGATTGGCAAACCGCACATACTCTGATGGTTTGTCCAATAGGGTGCAATTGAGGAGTTCCGCACTTTTTACATTTAACTCCGTACAACGCTGCAATAGATCTCCGTTCCCTCCACCGGCTGGGTAGCGAAGGCTCAGGGCGAACTGGAAGACTTGATGCCTCAACGGGTATAAGGCCCCGCCAGTTGAGATACTTCCCGTAATCGATAGGGATTTTTCTTGCTAACCTGTCTTTCATGGTCGGTTTGGTACGAATTCTTGATATCTCTTCTGTGACACGAAGGATGAAAGCATCGCAGCCATCTCCGTAGTTGGCAAAAAGAATCCTGTCTCCGGGGGGTGCCTCCTCTAAGGCAGCTGCTAACATCATCAGTCCCGCAGCTGTTCCCGTATTGCCAATGTGTGCAAATAGCGGCTCCTGAACCTGAGCTTTGTCAAAGCCCAGACTCTTAGCCAGATCAGCGTGTTCCCTACTGTCAGATGCATAGAAAACGACTTTTGAAAAGTTACTGGGGGTGAAAGAGTGCTTCTTCATCAGCTGTGAAATCGCTTCTTGCATGGTCGGCATATAACCTACCGCGTCAATAAATCGCCATTCGGCAGACTGGATAAAGGCATCCCTCTCTGTTCTCCAGAGGTCGGTAAAATCATTAAAGATGGAATAGCTACCTTCAATATTTGTAATCAGATGATTCGATCCTATCATTAAGGCTGCAGCCCCGTCGCCGAGGAGTTGTTCAAACCTTCCTTGGGGAGCACCCATACGGCAGTCTGACGCAGTGACGATGACGTGCCTCGCTGAGCCACTCTTCACCGAGTCCACAGCCGATTTCATGGCAACAGATCCGGCTCTCAGTGAATTGGTAAAGTCCCCCGTATGACATTCCTTCTTTAAATCAACTGCACTGGCGATGATGGCGGCTCCTTGTTTCTCCCTGTACGGACCGGTGGTTGTAGCAAAATATAACCCATCCACTTCTACATCACTCCGGCTCAAACAATCCAAGGTGGCAGCCACAGCCATTGTGATGGAGTCCTCGTCATAACCCGCTACTGCTTTGTCTCCGCTTACGCTCTTGACGCGCCACATTTTAGCTATTTCTTCCAGGTTAAGTCGATACATAGGGATATAGGCCCCTATGGAGGTGATACCTATCATCTTCCTTTTCTCCTCTCTCCTTTAGGATTTCACCTGCGGGTCAGTATGGATCATTGATTAAACCTTGATGTTGCGAAAAAAGAGTCAGATAAACCCGGACAGACCGATCGGAATCGCTTTGGGGCGAACCTTAGGCCCTCAGCCGCTGGATCAACTCAATCAGCACCCCTTTAGTAGATTTTGGATGAATGAATGAGATGAATGCTCCTTCGAAATACTCCGGCTTCTTATCTATGAACTGGATGCCTTTCGACTCCAATAAATCACGTTCTTGGTTGATATCATCTACTTCAAGGGAAATGTGATGTATACCCTCCCCCCTTTTCTCCAGGAATTTTTGAAGACCACCCTGAGGATCGATAGGTTCTGTTAATTCAAGAGTGACTTCACCCAGTGAGATCATGACCGTCTTGACCCCTGCCTCCTTGGATGTCAGGACCTCGGCTGGCTTAAAACCCAGCGTCTTTGTGTATAAATCCAAAGCCTCTTCAATGTTTTTTACAATCACACCTACGTGATTGATTTTCGTGATCATTTTCCCACTCTCCTTCTTGATCCGGCTCCCATTTTCAAATGAAATAACTGCATTTGCCCATCAGGACGATTGCTACTCTGGTTCTGCATCCGGCCAAGTTCCATAATATTTAGAATGTTAGGATGAGACCTCATCTTCTTCCACCCCAACTCAAATTCGGCAAACCTAATCTTCAGTGTAATGGAGAAACCCCTTATGTGGGTATTTCCCACTTCGATTTAACGTGTGATCTTGATACCAGCCTTTTCTCTATCCCAAGTGTTCTTTGTAATACCGGCTTGCCGCAAGCGATACTTTTCTACCCGGTTGGTCGGGGTCTTAGGCAGCTCGGAGACAAACTCCAGATACCGAGGAATGGCAAAATAGGCCATCCTGTCATTACAATATCTGATCAATTCTTCAGGAGGCAGGACTTCACCGGCTTTCAGGACAACATTGGCCTTGACCTCATCCTCGCCAAGTTCCGAAGGGACAGCAAAGACAGCAGATTCTAAGACCCTGGGATGTGAGTTGATGACCTTTTCCACTTCAAAGGAAGAGATATTCTCGCCTCGACGGCGGAGGGCATCCTTTTTGCGGTCCACAAAGTAGAAGTATCCTTCTTCATCTCTTCTTGCGTAATCGCCCGTATGGAACCATAGGTTCTGATAGGAATCAAGCGTTTTCTCCGGCATCTTGTAGTATTCTGACATCATGATAAAGGGCGCCTTGGGCCGAACGACAATTTCACCTATTCCGCCTACTGGTACTTCCATGTCTGCATCATCCACCAGCTTTACCTCATAAAAGTCATGGATGACCTTACCACAGGAACCGATCTTTCTATCATTCACAGTCCAGTGCGTCACAATTCCTGCCTCTGTCAGGCCGTAACCCTCTAGACAAATAAGACGAAAACGTTCCTCCATGTGTCTCATCACATCAGGCGGACAGGCTGCCCCGAATGCTATCCTGACCGGGTTGTCAGCATCATCCTGCCTTGGGGCCTGCTTGCTGAGAATGGTCATCACAGCGCCGAGGTAGTTAAATTGAGTGGCGCCATATTTTCGGATCTCATCCCAAAAAACAGAAGCGCTGAACCGTTCTCTCAATACGACTTGAGCATCAGCCACAAGGGCGGTCGTCATGGCGAGCATCTGGGCATTCCCATGAAAAAGTGGCAAGAAAGTATAGAGGATGTCTTGGGGACCCAATTGACGATACCCCATCATCACTTTTGCCAGGTGGATAAAAGCGTTGTGACAGAGGACAACCCCTTTAGAAAGTCCGGTGGTCCCGGAGGTATAGAGGATTGCCATCGGGTCGGTTCTGCTGATATCCCCTTTCAATGGATCGGACGAGCCCTTAAAAAATTCGTCTATGGAAATGATCGGAACCGGGATGGAATTGGAAATCGTCTCATTCATAGGACCACGGCAAACAATCCTATTCAGCTTTGTTAAATCATTCCGAATGATCAAGAGCCTTTCCAACAATGGGGCATCGATGAATAGGAGTTTAGAATCCGAATTGTTGACGATATAACTTAAAGAGTCGCCTTTGTAGGCCGTATTGATGGGCACCTCGACGGCTCCCAGTTTGGCCATGCCGAACCAAGCATACAGGAAATCTGGGTGGTTTTGCATCATGATGACAACCTTATCACCCTTTTGAATGCCGAGATTGATTAACCCATGGGCGAATTGGTTGGAGACAAGGTCAAGGTGTTCATAAGTGATCTTCTGATCCTCAAAAAACAGAAAGACTCGATCTTTGTGGATTCGCCCCTTTTCCTCAATCAATTTTCCGACCAGGTTTTCTGAAATGTCTGCCATTCTCCCACTCCTCAAGAAGATCTTTAAAGGACGGTCCCCCATCTTGCATCAATGGGACTCACACAGATTCTCTTCCGGGCGTAGTGCTCTTGCGTTACTCATGCCCTCCCTTTTCCCAATGGCTCATTCTTTATCTAATCTATTTCATCACCTATTTCAACCCGCCCATTCTTATATCATGAAGAGAATCCATGATCCATTTCATTGCTAAAGACATCCAGCATGTTACCGTGCGAAGATCGAAATTCGATATTCGCACTTTGTGCAGAAAGATAGGCTCTACACAGAGCTACGATCCTGTTCTGGGTTTGGGACCATGAGGTCAACTTCGTTCTGGCCAATAACGAGCATCGAGGAATCAGAGGCCTTGAAGACAATGGGGCTAAGAGCAAGAAGCACCTGGTCAAGTAAGCTAGATGGGGGCGACAGAGGTCAATATCTATCCTTTACTGCGTCGCACCCACAGTGCCCTTCATCGGGAAGAACGAGGTGACCCCCTTGACCGGGCTGGCGTCAACCCTTAAGCGACATAGCTCCGGCGTCTACGACGGCGCTGCCGCCATCTATGACAAGGACAGCGCCTGTCATAAAGGACGATTCATCACTCGCCAGGTAAGCACACAAAGGTGCGATCTCCTCAGGTTTGGCTGCCTTTCCAAGGGGGAGATCCCTAGCTACCCTTGCATAGGCACCCTCCCGGTCCGTATTAAGCAACGGTGCCAGTCGGTCTAACCCCTCATCGCTCATCGGGGTACGCACCCAGCCAGGACACACCACATTACACCGTATTCCCTTGGGTCCATAGTCTACGGCCGCCTGCTGGGTGAGCATGATGAGTCCTGCCTTGGAGGTGCAGTAGGCCACACTTGTGGGAGGGCATCTAAGGCCCCCAAGGGAAGCAATATTAATGATGGAGCCTCCACCGGATTTCATCATATGTGGGATGGCTTCCCGCATCATGAGAAATGGACCCGTCAGGTTTACCCCCAGAACTTCTCCCCACTGAGCCGGATTGACATCGGTTACGGCCCCTGAAGAGTTGATGGCCGCACTGTTCACAAGGATGTGGAGCTTGCCTTCTAAGGTGAGGGCCGTGCGGATCATGCGCTCCACATCAGTCGCATTACTGACATCACCTAAACAAGTCGTTACGGATTCTTTCGGGAGACTCTTGGCAACTGCTTCAAGAGGGGCCTTTCTCCGGTCGACTATGCAAACGCGAGCACCCTCTTCAACAAAACGTCTGACAATGGCAGCGCCGATTCCACTTCCTCCACCGGTGACAAGGGCCGTTTTGTTTTCTAACCGTCTCATATTCATTGTTTTCACCTCGCTTGGTTCATGGTCGTCTACCCCGTTAGAAAGCCCCAGCATTTATGCTGGGGATGTTAGGAATAGAAAGCGTCAAATCCTTATTGAGGGTAGGGTCAAAGCCCTGCCCTTTCTAACGGGGTCTACTTCACCCACTCAGTTGGGACTTGATCCCTAATCTAATAATTATTGCCTCCATTACCTCGACACATGATGCCGATGACTTACAAAACGTATCAATGAAAATTGAAAGCCTAAGGGAGCCTCCACCAATAAGTAATAGTGAATAAGTTAAAGCGTTCTCTTTGGAATGACAAAAAACTTTTTTTTAACGTGTTGAATATATGAAAAAGAGAATGGTATGTCAAGAGAAACCAACCACAAGACATAGTAGCGCTTTCTTCAGTTTCTTCATCCTTCTGAATCACCCTGGCCCATTCTCCTTCTTATTTGCACATGGGAGTTTATGGCCGGATAATACCAAACTTTTCATCAACACTTTACGTAAATAATAAAAAGTGCTATAAAGGTACTATAAAAATAAAGTCTTATGCTCAAACCTCCGTGACTGATTAGTAAAAAAAAACGGAAAGAGTTCGAAAGGAGAAAAAAAATGATTAACAAACAGATCTCTCAATTTCCTATCAACTATATCAACCCATTCGTGATAGGGAAGGTTGCCTTTGGTTGGGGAGCCCATGAGACGGTGGCAGATGGATGTAAGGCAGCAGGTATTAAGAAGTCTCTGATTGTTACCACAGGTCTCAAGGGAACCGGGATTGTGGAGGAAATCAAAGGAATCTTAAACCATAACGGAATCTCCACAGAAATCTATGACAAGGTAACCTCTAATCCGAAAGATTACGAGGTCACGGAAGCCTATAAGATTTTCATGGATACCCAGTGTGATGGA
>JBEKDJ010000267.1:0-6885 GCA_050014415.1 Thermodesulfobacteriota bacterium
TTCCTTAACGCTCACCACAATGGCTCTTTACCAATGCAGCTTAAGGCGGTTTGAAGCCAGCTCCTGTAAACCGGCTCCGAGGGGCCTATCCCTCATCTTTCATGCACCTTCGTGGCGCACTTACACCTACAAGTCATCGCTAAGCGATAACATCTTGGGCTGAGGATTACTGGTAGAAATCACGTATCCCAGGTGCATGTGTGGTCCGGCTTTATGAGCAAGAGCAGGGGGAGTCGTTAAGCTCCCCCCAGTTTGGATTGTATGTGCGGCGGTGGGTAAGGTGGATAAATGTAGATCTAAAAAATATAAATCTGCCTACGAGATGGGAAATACAACTAAACCGTCGTAATGGATGCACCGCAGCCGCAAGCAAAAGAGAGCGGTTTGGGAGCACGCTACTCTGATGGCGGAGTTAATGTAACCTCCGTGGGGCCGGTGTAATCCGGAGTAGGCTGCTTGAATCTCAGGATCAGGTGAGTATCGTCCATGGATGAAATATTCGGTAGCGCAAAAGGACACAGAGGACCCAACGCAAACGTAAGGCTATATGAACCAGAGGAGCTAACTGGTTTGGCTACGAATCTGTGCCATTGGGATGCTTCATTGTACATACCTGGATGTGAGAAGATAGATTGCCACATATAAACGCTTGCCTTTTCTTCATCGATTTTCTCTACGATTACAAAGAACTTATCTGCTTCCCATTTACCAAAAAAGGCTAAAAGTTCTTTTGGTAATGAAGGGTCTGGTTGTACCATTTGAAGGTCAGCTGGCAATGTAGGGAAAGCCGTCACCATAGGACAAAAGACGATACTTACCAATACAATGCTTACTGCGTATACGACGAATGTTTTCATAATTTGCCTCCTTTCGCTTATTTGGTCTTTTGTTAGACCCTTTGATAAGATTTGTCCCAGTCAGCACCATTTACAAACTCCGCTTCATAACTTCCTCCAAATGGACACCTTGTAGAAAAAATATGGAGGAACAATATCTGCGTATTTTTCTAAATCGGGATTAAACTCGTAATGGAATTTGTTTTTCTGGAAGGCCGTTAAAATTCAGATCCACAATTTGAACTCCGCTCTCGTTAATCGTCTTCAGCAAGAGCAAGGGAAGTCTTTCGGCTCCCCCCGGCTTGGATTGTATGTGCGGCGGTGGGCGAGAACAACCCACTCTGTTATTTTCCATCCTCTACGGTGTCTTTCTTGGATATCCCACCGACTGAGCCAGGGTGATCTTCTGATCGGGCCGCAGTTGCATGGCTTTTGCGAGGGCTGGATAATCGATCATTGCCCGGACGACAGTCGCCAATCCTTCTGAAGCGCAGTAGAGATAGATGTTCTCTGCCATTACCCCAGCGTGGACACCAGAGAGAACAGGGAGAAGGGGTTTGACTTCATCCGGTGCCCGCATCTTTGCATAATCACACACGTAGATAAGGTTCACGGGGGCCTCTTTGACGTAGTCCTGAGTACCAGCGAGTCCACGCAGGTCTTGGGCGAGCATTAGCTTTAATTGACTTGCTTTAGCGTCGTAGAGGTAAAGGCCGTCGGGAAGAATAACGTAGATATCGGTGTCTTGCCAGTTCATTGCAGAGGGGGCAGTACGCTCGCCGTTAGAGCGATTAATTCCGAAGCCCGCCCACAGGAGATTTGAAAGAACCTCTAAAGGCAACGGTTCCGGGCTGAATTCCCTTGAAGACATCCTCTTCCATAATGCCTGCATTAAGAAATTAGCATTGCCAATTTGGGGTTTCAAAAGCTGAATTGACTTTGGTTCCTGAGCCAAAGATATATTCGAAACAGCCAACAGGACAATGCCCAATATCAGCACTAATACGGTTTTCTTCATAGTCCACCTCCCTTTCTTTTAATCCCGATTGTCAGGGCAGAATTTGTGAGTAGAGTTAATGGGACCCCTAGCGCATTAAAAGAGTTTAAAAATTAAAAAGGCTCCAAGGGGCACAAGACCCCCCCTGGAGCCAAAATAGGGACACCTTCTGTCGGAAGAGCATCATCTTTAGTACAATAATCTTGCCGCTACTGCAAAATTCCATCCGAGATTTCTCCATCGGCAGGTTAAATGGAGTTGCCCTTCATGCCCTTTTTTAAGCGAAAATAAGTCACGTCGATCCCCAAGCTCCGCCGGATCTCCATCGGGGCGAGAGCCTTGCCCTCCCCTCTATCCTTCGCATAGATGGTCTTCTGGAAAGGAACTCTTCGACCATTTTTGTTGGTGCCTGTGCCGCATACCCGATAAACCTTCAATCTTCTGATATCTTCCCCCTCGACTTCCCGTTGCCAGCGTGGACGCACATCCACATTATGACTCTCCTGAATCTTATTAAGAATAGAAAGATAGTTTTTGAACCTGTATCGTTTCTGGATCTCTCTTATACTCAACCCATCCCGGTAGGCACGGAAGGCGAGCGCAGATCTCCGGCTCGTGAAAATGACAGCCTCCCCAGGAAGTAGCCCTTCCTCTTTCAGAAGGCCCATATGATATCTCCATGAACGTCTAGGTGTTTTGGGGGGGATAAGTTCGCCCCGCTTCCGCACCGGCTCCTCCTGGATCTTGGTAAGGATAAAACGGCAAAGGTTACAAAAGCTAACCTTATGCCCCCTTGCCTGAAGGACGGGCCACCTTACAGGATTTCCTGAAAGCCGTGCCTTTTTCATCAGCAAATTGACATACTGGCGAGTGACGCCGAAGCGTTTGGCGATCTGCCGCTGGGAGAGATCCGTATTCTTGAGGGCCGCATAGATCTGAAACGTTTTGTCGCTTGGAACTCTCATGGCTACTGCATTGAGGAATCCTTTTTGTCCATCTTTGCCAGTTCTTGAATCTCACCTATATTGCCCAGCCAGGTCGATAGACCCTACAACCAGACCCATCGCAACCAAAGGCAATATCAGAGTTGCTCTAATATACCCCGTCATCCTTCCATTTTTAAGTAAAGCTTTCTCCCAACTTCCAACGAGAAGCTCTAATAAAGAAAGTTCAGAGTTTGCTTACAATTACACATCGAAAAAACTTGCCCGAAAATATAATGAGCCTCCTCGGAGTTATAAATTCCCCGGGCAGCCTGCATAGTGGCATTTTCAAAATACTTCCTTTCATAACTTGCCTTGAATGGTTATCTAAAATCATTATCTACAAAAATAGAAAGGCCGAAATCCCTTGGATTTATCTAAATGTCATCTCAAAATTCGGTCCAAAACAGTGTTAGACTTAAGCGTTTTGCTTATAAGATAGTAAACCTCTTTCAAAAAAAGAAAAGAGGTGTTTACCCTATAAGACGGGGGAAAAATACCTCGATTTTTCTCAGATTTACCCCTGTTTTTCGAAGGGGTGAAACCTTGTCAGTGAGGGAGATACGAAAGGGAGGACAACATGCTCTGGGAGAACACGGAGGACGAGTAATCTTCAAACTGTGATAATGCCCTTGCGCAAGGCATATTTAACTAAATCAGTGCGATTGTGGATACCAAGTTTAGACATAAGGTTAGTCTTATGCCCCTCTACAGTTTTAACACTGATTGCCAACATATCAGCAATTTCACGAGTCGTGTATCCTTCTGCTAAAAGCTTGAGTATTTCCCTTTCCCGGTCTGATAGCTGTTTGTAAGGGTCCTGTTCTTTCCTTATGCTGCCTTCCAGTTGATAATCTTCAACTAAGAATTTGGCTGCACATGGAGACAAAAACGAATCTCCACGGTAAACAGAGCGAATTCCGGAAACGAGCTCGGAGGAGGCAGCTGTTTTGCTAAGAAAACCGCTTGCTCCAGCTTCAATAGCCCCCAATACATCTTCCTTATCGTCGTATTGTGTGAGAACCAGGATCTTTACCCCAGAGAATTCCTTGCGTATGCGACGGGTTGCTTCCAACCCATTCATGTTGGGCATAGCTATGTCTATAAGCATTACATCGGGCATAGATTTTCTGACCATCTCCAATGCTTCCCTTCCATTGGCAGCCTCACCCACGACCTCTATATCCCCTGCTAATCTCAGCAGGGCACAAATGCCATCACGCACGATAGTGTGGTCATCCACTACCAGTACCCTTATTTTCGGCATAGCTCATGCTCCTAATTACTGGGACCTTAGCGATGGCTTTAGCCCCTTTTCCTGGCTGGGACTCAATATAAGCCTCGCCGCCTACCACCGCTACCCTCTCTCTCACACCAAACAGACCGGCACCACGCCCATCCTTTTCAATGCGTGTGATCTCGCTGACATTGAATCCTTTTCCGTCATCCTCGATACATAAGATACACTCATTGTTGTTGCATTCTAAGCGGATAATAGCTTTTTTGGCCTCAGAATGCTTCACAATATTACTCATGGCTTCCTGTGCGACGCGGAAAAGCGTCACTTCAGCTTCAGGAGATAAACGACGTTGCTCCATTCCCTTAAATTCTGTAGCAACATCAATGCCTCTGGAAGCAAGATTAGTCTCAGCAAGATTGTGAATAGCGGCAGCCAGTCCTAATGTTTCTAATAAAGTGGGGCGGAGTTCCTTTATAAGTCTGACAACTTCGGCAGTTGCCTGAACCGCTATATTATGAGTCCTTTTTAACATTGCCTTGATCTCAGTAGCTTTGACGTCCCCCATTTCCATCATTTCAATAAGCGCCTGCAGATTAAGCGCCAGCGCAGTAAGCTGTTGACTGGTTTCATCATGTAGCTCTCTGGCAATCCTTTTTCGCTCCTCTTCCTGGATAGTAATCATTTGCCTCAGCAGCGTTTGGTACCTTTTCCTACCATCATCTAACCTCCTATATAGCCTTGCCTGCTCGATGGCTATGCCAAGCTGGTCTCCTATCGAGGTCAGAAGGTAGATATCATCTTTAGTGAAGCGCCGCGCCATGGTGCTAGCGACATTCATCACCCCTAGGATCTTGTCTTTTGCCCGAAGAGGAACGCTTAGGAATGCTTTCAAACCTTCCATCTTTATCAAATCGGGACGGGCAGCACTGGGTTCCAAGGAGATGTCCTCTAACAGTGTTGCTCTGCCATTTTGAGCTACCTTTCCAGCAATCCCCTCACCGAGTTTGAAACGCATCTCATCGGCGTATTTGGTAGAAAGACCATGGTAGACAATGTGCGATAGGGTCTTTGTTTGCTCATCGAGAAGCATGACGCCCCCCATAACCCCGTGCATAATCTCAAGCACACTATTCAGGCCAACCTTAAGAATAGCTTCCAGATCCCAGAGGCCACTTATTGCTGCCGAGATGCGGCTCAAAGCATTAAGCTCATCGTCTCTAATCTTCGCCTCGCTCTCTTCCATTCTTGGCCCTCCACCATTGAAATCGCTTTCGCAACCCATTGTCCCTCCCATGCCTTTGATCAATAGAGTTGGAAAGGAATATTAATTTCCTGGCTGCTTGAAGAAACTAGCGACCTCATCTTGGAACAACGCGTGTCCCTTCTGGAACATCATCATGTGGCCGGCGTCGGGAATGACGACGTACCGCTTGTACGGATTGGGAAGCTGCTGGAAAAACGGTAGTAATCCGTCGAGGTCCGCCACATCGTGTATTGCCCGTGGATGATCATGATAGGAACCGTCATCAGGCGTGGATTGAGCATGGGCATGATCGTGACCATGTCAAGTTGCGGTCCTGACGGCGTCCTGTGCTCGATCTGTGCTGCAGCCTTGGCGAAGGCATCCACGACCTCGGGATCGTTTGCCTCAGCGGGGGTCATCGAATAGAACCGTTGTTTACATCCTGGTTCAGGAATAACGTTGTAGGGGTTCGCCCGGGCCAACTCGACGAATGGCCGCCACCTCGCGATATCACGACTATTCAAATGCATCTGGGCGTAGCTCACGTATTTCTTAACCTTGTCGGGATGGGCCATGACGAACATCCCTCCGTATTGCGTCCCCCACGACCACGCGAGCAGGTTCACCTTCTCGATTGCTCGTTCCTTTCGGACGTAGTCAACGACGGCATCAAGGTCCTGACTCGCTTGCTGTGTCGTGATGTGCGATTCAGGGTGTGTTAAGCGACCAAACCCTCGGACATCGGGCGCAAAGACATCGAAGCCTTCCTTCGCCAGGAAATCCATCAGGCTGTAAGAGTGCTTGCCTGGCACACCTGGAGGTCAAAGCTTTCTTTCCCCGCCGTACCCGAGCCGTGCGCGAGCACCCCGACATCTTTGCCCGATGGTGCCCCAACGCACTTTCCCCAGACCTACAGCTTGATCCCGTCGTGCTCCACCCAATATTCGGTTCCGTGAACATCCTGAGCCGCATACCCCCACAACAAAATTAAAGTTATGATTAAAATCCATTTCATTTCCATCACCCTCTTCATCCAAATGGTAATGTTCATCTTTCTTGTAGCCATAACCGTTCCCCCCTTTCTGGTGATCTATGAAATTCATAAGTCAAGAGAGCCTCCAAAGGGATTTAGAATTCCTTTGGAGCCATCGTAGGGGCACCTTCTGGAAACTCCACTTCATGACTTCCACTTTAAGGTTAAAGGGTTGGGTTAGTAGGTTAACTTGTGAACGATAATCACTGTTTAGGGTTGGATTGGTAGATTAACTCGTGGACGATTATTGGGGTTGCTTTTGGTTACAGCATATGAAGCCCGAATGGAAAAGTCAAGAGAAATCTTGAGGAATAGGAGATATTGCATACCACCAGTTATTTCCATGTGTCATTCTCCAGATTCCCGACTTAATCTTATCGATTACTACTTCAAATGTTGTATGGTGGAACGAAAATGTAAAAACAACATTACAGGAAGAAGTCACCAGAACATTTGACAGTGTCTCAAAGGTCAAATTCTATCCTCTACGCTTTAGTGGTTGCCAAACTTTTTACCTGTTTTTTGGTGTAAAGGATGAACAGTCTTCATGGTT
>JBEKDJ010000268.1:0-6825 GCA_050014415.1 Thermodesulfobacteriota bacterium
CCGGTAACAGATTTCTTTCCTGATACCACCCAGTTGTTGCTGGCCCCAGAGGTTGAAAAGCCTGTTAGCCTTTCTACCAAAACCATTGTTTTTAAGAACGGGATTGAGAATTCTGAAAGGGTTTTGGATTCTTCGGGGATAATCAAAGGCGCCCCGTCCGGCCAGACCGGGAAAGCTTCCCTCCATCTCTCCATCCCCACCTTTTCAAGTATCTTTGCCGCGGTCAAATCTACTCTCCAGCCGTTGCTCAACCCCCAATTGACCACTTTCAAGATGGCGAAGTAGTCTTCAGCACTCCATGGCTGCGGTCTATACCCAAGGAGTTTGAACTCAAAAGGGAGCCGATTAGAGTGAGTCTCCATGTAGGCATTTACGCCATCGGCAAAGGATTCAGGTATGAAGGTGAGGTCGTCAGAAATTCTCTTGTTCATACCCGCCGCCGAAATCATTCGGAAGAAACGGTCAACTTCGACCATCTCCTCACCCAATACTTCTGAGAGTCGGCCGTGACCCAGACGACGGTAGAAATCCATCTGCCAGAGACGATCCTGAGCCATGGCGTACCCGAGAGCGAAATAGAGGTCGGGCTCATTCTTGGCATAGATATGGGGTACGCCATAGGTATCTCTTATGATCTTCACATCTTCTCTCAGTCCCCCAAGCGTGACCTCTCCTGAGGTTTGTGGTAGACTCTTCTTGATCGCTAGCTGAAACCAAAGGTAACTTACCCCAGCCGCCACCAAAATGAGACCCAATAGTATCGCGCCGATGACTGAGATCCATTTTTTCATGATTCACCCTTTTTTGTTGCTTCTTGCCCGTTGGATGACCTTAGCAACACTTTTGTAGTAATTCATAAGCTCCTTTCCCCGTCTCTCACAGCTCTCAGGGGGGGATTGAATGTCTCTCTTCTTTGAAGGGATACCTCGTTCCTTCTTTTACAAGGATACCCACTTCATTAGATTTTTCAACAAATATTTTGTAGTGAAGCCCAGACAAAAAGGATGTTGATGCTCAGATGGAGTCAATAACAAGCTAACAATCCAAGAATGGGGTGTGTCCCCAAACTAAATAATGTTATAATTTGAAAGGCTCGTCAGTTAAGCCTAAACAAGATGGAAATAGATGACGAGGAGCAAACATGTATGAACAGGGAGTGATCAGACCGCCGAGTGAGGCATCGAGTCTTCTGATCCGCGTCACGCGCAACTGCCCGTGGAACCAGTGTCTCTTTTGCCCTGCCTATAAGGGCGTGAAATTCTCAAAAAGGGCTGTGGAAGAAGTAAAGGGAGATATTGACAACATGGCCGATGAACTTAAGGGATACTCGGGCGTCAAAACGGCTTTTTTGCAGGATGCGGATAGTCTTATCCTGCCCGTGAACGATCTTGTTGTTATTCTAAATCACCTTAAGGAAAAGTTCCCGGAGATCGACAGGATTACAACCTACGCCCGTGCGCGCACATTGAGTCACAAGAGTGTCGAGGACCTCAAGCGCCTTAAGCAGGCAGGTCTGACAAGAATTCACGCTGGCATGGAGAGCGGATCAGCCAAGGTATTGCAGATGATCAAGAAGGGAATAACACCTCAGGAAGTGGTTAATGGGGGCAGGAACGTGATGGAAGCCGGGATCGAGCTTTCCGAATATATTATGCCCGGCATCGCCGGCCGGACCCTGAGCGAGGAACACGCCATAGAGACGGCAGGGCTGCTCAACCTCGTCCGTCCCCATTTTATAAGGGTAAGAACCTTTGCCATGCATCCCCAGTCTCCAATGCAGAAGATGGTTCGGGAAGGGACGTTCGTGCCTCTGACGGACGACGAAATCATCGCTGAAATCCGCCTTCTCGTTAATCACCTCGACAGCATGCACAGCTACTTCTCGTGTAACGATTTCAGCTTGAACCTCCTCATGCAGGTGGATGGCTTCCTGGACGAGAAAAAAGAGGTTATGCTGAATGAACTCGATGCCTTTCTGTCCATGACGAAGAGACAGAGGCAGGTCTATACCCTGCTCCACTATGCCGGTTATAGTCGCTACCCTTTAAGCGTCGTCAACGATCAAAATGTCCTGGATCAGGTAGTGCCCGAGATAGAGAAACTGGAGAGGAGCGGCGGGGAACACGGGTTCGATGAGCACATACGGATGCTCAAAACCTACCAGCTCCCCCAGCCTCAGACCGACCATTGGTGTTAAGAATACTGCTGTTGGTTTTCCCCCAAACGATTCAGGAGGTGAGGGGTTCAAATACATTAGGGACAATAAGTGAACCCTTTCCCCTGCATTCTTTTCCTTCATCTATTCATAATCAACATGACCTTCTGTTTCTTCTATATCGGCATACTGATAATGAAGGTGGTACCCTTCTCCTCTTCGCTCTGAACCCTGATCTCCCCACCATGGTCTTTTATGATTCCATAACAAACCGAAAGCCCCAACCCCACTCCCTTTACCTTCTGTTTGGTGGTAAAAAAGGCCTCAAAGATTTTATCCCTGATCTCTTCCGGGATTCCTATTCCCGTATCCTCGATGCGTATCAAGACCTTATTGTCTTCCCGGCTTGTTCTGACCGTAAGCGTTCCACCCTTCGGCATGGCTTCCTTCGCATTCTTGATCATGTTGAGCATGACCTGTCTCATCTGGTTGGTCGAGGCCATGATCTCTGGAATCTCATTATCGAAGCATGTTTCTACATTGATATTGGCTTCCTTCATCTGCTTCTCCATTACCAGCAGAATCCCTTCGACCAACTCATTGATCTTGATGGGCTTTCTCTTCTCCTCCTCAGGTTTTGAGAAACTGAGCATGCTTCGGAGCATCTCAGTGAGCCTTTGGGTTTCCGATAGGGACAGCTCCAGAATCCTCCTCCGTTTGCTCTCCGGAGGAACTTCGGTCTTAAGAAGTTCCAGGGTGTTCATGATGCCATAGATGGGGTTGTTCAGCTCGTGAGCGATCTGAGAAGTAAGCCTTCCCATGGCTGCCAATTTTTCTGATTGGAGTAAAGCCTGCTGCGTCTTCTGGAGCTCTCGCTCCATCCTCAATCTCTCCCGAAGATCTTTGAAGATACCAATGCTGGCAATCTCATTTCCCTCCTCATCATAGATGATCGATGCTGAAAGATCTCCCTCGATCATCACCCCATCCTTCCGTCGGTGCAAAATGGGAAAAGACTTCAATTTTCCAACTCCCCCATAGTCAGGACTCTTCAGCTTCTCCATCACCTCCTTGGCGACTCCGGGCGGATAGATGCTTCGAATATTTAACTTTCCCGCCACCTCCCCTGCTTCGTAGCCTAAAATATTCTCAGCCCCTTGGTTGAAGATGAGGATATTCCCCTTCATCGTGGTCACAATGATTCCATCGACTGAACTTTCGATCAGTTTCATCAAGAATTCATTGGCCTCCTTCAATTCCCTCTCCATCCTCTTCCGGTCTGTGATATCGATGTTAAGCCCCTCATAACCAATAACATTCCCATTTTGATCCCTCTTCGCGTGGGCGGTGAGGAGAACCGTAATTCTCTCGCCATTCTTTTTCTTAAACTCCACCTCAAAATCCTTTACAAACCCCAGCTCTTCGACCAGCCTCTGAAAGGTCTTTCGATCTTCTGCATTCAAATAGAGATCTTTGGCAATATCGATCTCCAAAAACTCGCCCTTATTCTCGTAGCCCAGTAGCCCCCACATAGCCTGATTGCAGTCGAGAAAACGCCCTTCCTTTGAGCTGATGAAGAGGCCATGGCGAACCCGTTCGAAGAGGTTTCGGAATTTCTCCTCTGATTCCTTCAAATCCTTTTCAAACCTCTTCCTCTCCGTGATATCCCGGACATAAGCGTATGTCTTGATTCGGCCATCCTCTGACCGCGTTGGGGCGAGACAGACTTCTGCCTCTTTGATCCGACTCTGTGGTGTCTCGATCGACATCTCCATACAGACTTTCTGCCCCAGCCCTTCTCCCCGCATCACCATCTCCTCTAGAAACTCCTCGTCCCTCTTTCCAATCAAAGAGAAGAAATCCCGGCCGAGGATGTTGCCTTTCGAAATGCCCATGATCTCAGTAGCCATCTGGTTGGCAAACTCAATCCGTGAATCTTCGTCAAAAACGATTATGCCGTCTTCCCCCATCTCTGCGATTTTTTCAAACCGTTTCGTCGCCTCTCGGATCTCCCTCTCCATCCTCTTCCTCGCGGTGATATCCCTCAAGTAAGCATAGGTTTTTACCCTACCTTTCTCCATCTCAGCAATGGTAATGCAGACTTCTGCATCTCGTTTGTGACCTTCAGCAGTCACAACCTCCATCTCCGTACAAACTCGTTTACTCTCATCTGCCCCTACTTCGGAATGCATCTGGTTTAGATAGCCGACATCCCTTTCATTCAAGAGGCGGCGGAAATCCATCCCCATCAGTTTCTCTTTCGAGTATTCCGTCAGCTCGGAGGCGATGGTATTGGCAAATTCCATCCGATAGCCCTCATCGAAGACGATAATTCCATCGTCTCCCATTTCTGCAATCTTTTCGAGTCGTTTGGTTACCTCTTGAATATGACGCTCTGCCGCCTTCTGTTCTTTTTCTTTCAACCGCCTCTCCAGATCGACTACCCTTTGTCTCAATATTTCATAATCGTTGCTTTCTTCCATAGTCACTCCCCCTTCCGATTCTCTCAAGGTCGACCGCTGTTCCCTTTACCCAGATGTTGCAAAAAGTGAGTTGCATGAACCTGGACAAGTCGGTCGGAAAGGTTTCGAGGCGGACCTTTTACCGACCAGCACCCTCTAATCGTTTCACTATCTGAGGTCACTTGAAGTAAATTCCTCCCGTTTCTTTTAAACCTCCTAAAAATCGCCATTCGAAGCCTTGAAGAGCGATTTGTCCAGGTTCATTTCTGCAACGCGTGGGGCGAGCCAAATTCTAAATTCCTTTCGCTTGAACTTGGTTCAATTCATCAAGGAAGCCTGATTGCCCTTTGATTATTTTTTCCTTAGCCACTGGGATTGGAAACCAACCTGTCCGGTCCACTTCCGGAAATTCCTGTTGTCTGCCGGAACGGGGAGGCCACTCCATCATGAAGGTATTGCTTTTGCTCGCTGAGGCATCACAGTCTCCCTCAAAGGCCCAGGCTGTTATAATCTTTCCACTTGGCTGCTTCAGCGGAGTCAGCGGTACGAATTGTCCGAAGGCCTCGAAGCCTGTTTCTTCGTGGAACTCACGTTTCGCGACATCGAGGGGATCTTCCCCGGACGTATATTCTCCTTTGGGGACGGACCATGAGCCCTCATCCTTCTTTGCCCAAAACGGCCCGCCCGGGTGGACGAGCAAAACCTCGAGAACTCCGTGGCGCCGTCGATACATCAGTAAACCGGCACTCTTCTTCCCCATATTCGTTCTCATTTGATCTTTCGCGCTCTTCGAACCACCTCAATCACTAATGAGATGGTATGTTCAAAATCCTGGAGATCAACGATACTGCTTGGCGAATGGATATAACGACAGGGAACCGAGACGATCCCGGTCAGGATTCCTCTGCCGGTCACATGAATAGCCCCTGCATCCGTGCCACCAAATAAAGGTGTTTTGTGTTGCCACGGGATCTTCGACGCCTCGGCAGTCTGCTCAATGAAACTAACAAAGGAAGGGTTTACAATGATTGATTTATCACCTACAGATATCGCCGGCCCCTGCCCTAACCGCGCAGGACACCTGTGTGCCGGTATCCCAGGGGTATCCGCTCCTACGGTCCCCTCGACCACAAGAGCAACATCAGGGTTGATCTGAAAGGCCGCAGTCTTGGCCCCGCGAAGCCCAACCTCCTCCCCGACTGCAAAGTTGGCGACCAGAGTGAAATCGGGTCGGTTCCTGGAAAAATACTCCAGACATCGAATGAGAACTCCGCATCCTACCCGGTCATCCAATGCCTTTCCTATGGCTCGATTCGTCCCCAAGAGCTGAAAAGGGTAGTGGAGGTTCGCCGGTGAGCCGGGTCCAATGCCCCGTTCGGCAACCTCCTCTCTGGAGTTGACGCCGATATCGATAAAAAGATCTTCAACCTTGAGAGCTTGTTTCTGTTCTTCCGGGGTCTGAATGTGAGGCGGCGAAGCACCAATGACGCCTCGATGTTTCTTGCCGTCTCGGGATCTGATCTCCACCCGCTGAGAGGGAAAGACCCGAGGATCCCACCCTCCGATCGGGGTGAACCGAAGAAAGCCGCTCTCCTCAAGATAACTAACCATGATCCCGATCTCATCCATGTGGGCATCGAGCATCATGATAAAATCCCCCTGAGGATTGATGTCAGGATTGATCCTGGCCATCAGATTGCCGAGCACATCGATCTCGATGCCGTCCACCAGATCTCTGATATTCTCGCGAATCCATTCACGCACCTCCCCTTCGAAACCCGAAACCCCAAACTGACCAGACAATTCTTTCAGCAGCTCGATGTTGTCCATGAAGCTCCCCCTTCTTCAATCAGACATTTCTGTTAGGTCGAATCTTCCGATTGCGGTTTGCAGATTGCAGAATGGGGAATTGAATTCTGAAATCCCCACTCCGAAATCCGTGATTTTTTTGCCACCGGACGGACCCCTCGTCTGCATGAATCCTTATGATCTTTCAACGTTATTGATCCAAACAATATAATATCCATCGACTCCAGGGTAATAGTAATTCTTGATCGTCTTCCTTAATTCAAACCCCGATTTCAGGAAAAAATCAAGCGTTTCCTTTCGCGTGACCGCCGTGAGTTTTCTTCCCATCCTCTTGACTCGTTCAAGAACCGCTTTTCCGATTCCCTTCCCCTGGTACTCAGGCAAGACACTGAAGTCAAT
>JBEKDJ010000269.1:0-7960 GCA_050014415.1 Thermodesulfobacteriota bacterium
TGGGTATTCCTTATCTTTACGATAGCCATGTCCATGCCTGGCGGGTCTACGACTCTGCCTTCGGTCAAAAACTGGCCGATCTGATGCTACAGAAAACGGGCATTCGATTGCTTGCCATCGCCGATAACGGCGTGCGTCACTTTACCAATAACCTGCGTCCCATCGTCACGCCTGCGGACATGAAGGGCATGAAGATCCGGATTCAGCCCAGCCCGGTATTCAAAGCTCTTGTGGAGTCTCTCGGGGCCTCCCCCTCGGCCATTCCTTGGGGGGAACTACCAACGGCTCTGCAGTCCAAGGTCGTGGACGGTCAGGAAAACGGCGTCACGAATATTCTGGCCGCAAGCCTCTACCAGTATCAGAAGTATATTACCCTCGATGGCCATGTCTGGAGCATTCATGCCTATATGATGAATGACAAGTTCTTCAAGAGCCTAACGCCAGAGCAACAGAAGGTGGTCATCGAAGCGACGAAGATTGCCCGGGACATCCATCGCAAGATGACGAGCGAGCAGGATCTCAATGCCAAGACGATCTTGACAAAGTTGGGAATGCAGGTTACCGAACTGACGCCCGAACAGGTCGAGATGTTCCGCAAGCTAGCCCAGCCTCCCGTCAAGGCGTATGTGGAGAACGAAGTGGGCAAGGAGCTGGTGGCGGATCTCTTCAAGGCCATTGCGGCGAACCGGACGGCAAAATAAGCCCGTTAGAAAAGG
Source organism: Thermodesulfobacteriota bacterium (assembly GCA_050014415.1). Taxonomy (GTDB): domain Bacteria; phylum Desulfobacterota; class BSN033; order BSN033; family UBA1163; genus JBEKDJ01. The sequence continues at coordinate 717 of JBEKDJ010000269.1, forward strand.
AAGGTGAGATCCATGACCGTCAAGGAACTGGTGGAAGGTTTTCAGAACGTGGCCACGGCGTCCGTCGCCGATGCGGTCGACAAGATTGGAGGGAAGCGCGGTTACATGCATTATGAAATAAAGCCACGGATCAATGAAAAGAGGGTGGTGGGACCGGCGGTGACCGTCCTCGAGGGACCGACGACGGAAAGCCTGGCGCCCCAGCACGCCCTGGATCTGATCGACAATGCGGAAGCGGGCAGCGTCCTTGTCATCGGGATCAACGGCGAGCAGGACGTGGCCGTCTGGGGGGGACTGATGACGGCAGGCGCAGTGGCCAACGGCCATGCCGGCGCCGTCCTGGACGGTGGGGTACGGGATTTAGCAGAAATCCGCCGGGATTATGATTTTCCGATTTATGCCCGGTACGTTTCCCCAGGCACGACGGTCGGGCGCTTCAAAACCCTGGCTGCGAATGTTCCTGTGGTATGCGGCGGTGTCGAGGTTCGCCCCGGGGATATCATCGTGGCCGATATTGACGGCGTTGTGGTGGTGCCTTCTGAGCAGGCGGAGGCAGTGCTGCGGATGGCCAGGGAAATCGATGCTCGGGAACTGGAACAGGCCCGGTTGATCATGGCCTGCAAATCCTTGCGTCAGGGACTGGCAAAATACGGACGTATCTGATTCGCCCGCGATTGTCCCCCAGGGCGAGCCCATGCTCGAGTTCAATCAGATTCCGGACTGAGAGGTGACTCTGAAAGACGATGTTTACACCAGTTTTATGCCGAAGCCCAGCTGTGGAAAATGTATAATCCTCGATTTCCTGTCAGAAGGGAAGAATATCTTAACATTGAGTCATTTGAGCTTCATTTGAGATTTGGGTTCTGAAATTTGGATTTATAAATGAATTGTTCAGTCCCACCTTGACGGAATTCGATATTAGGTTTTAGGATTTCGTGGTAGACCTGTTTGGTTCTGGCTATGCTGGATTAAGATTCCGAAATTAAAATTTCGATTTCCGGGTTAATTTCCGTTATTTCAAGGAGGAAAAGATGGATCCGATTAAAAAGTGGTGGGCCGAGGAAAGAACGAGAAGGACGATCGAAAAACTGGAAGCTCATGAATTCAAAGCCGTTTACGTCGAGAGTAAGGAGAAGGCAGTAGAGGAAATTTGGAAACACGTCACTCCCAAGCAAAAGGTGGGTGTAGGCGGGTCTCTTACCATACGAGAGTTAGGCATATTAGGGCAGTTGGAAACAAAAGGAAACACGCTCTATGACCATTGGAAACCCGGACTCTCGAAGGAGGACAGCCTTGCGATCCGAAAGTCGCAGATGACTTCTGACCTCTTCCTCAGCGGCGTCAATGCCATCACCATGAATGGAGAGTTGGTCAATATCGATTTTGCTGGAAATCGAGTCAACGCCATGAGCTATGGTCCTGGTAAGGTAATCCTCGTTGCAGGTTATAATAAAATTGTTGAAGATGTTCAGGAGGCGATCAAGAGGATAAAGAATGTGGCCGCGCCTCTCAATGCAAGACGTCTTAACATTGATGTCCCGTGTGCGAAATTGGGAAGGTGTGTGGACTGCAACTCTCCCAACCGAATTTGTCGGGTGGTGGTGATCCTTGAACGGAAGCCGGCGTTGACGGACATCCTTATCATTTTAGTGGGAGAGGAGCTAGGATATTAAAATTGCTGATTGCAGATCGCAAATTGTAGATTGAAAATTCTGAAATCTATTAAATCTAAAATCTGAAATCAATGTAAAGGGGGAACTATGGGCAAGATTAGGAGGGCAATTGTTAGTGTATCGGACAAATCAGGAGTTGTCTCGTTTGCAAAAGAACTGTCTCGATTGGGCGTTGAGATCCTTTCCACCGGGGGGACAGCAAAAACGTTAAGGGATCAGGGTATCCCTGTAAAGGATATCTCCGAATATACAGGATTTCCAGAGATGCTGGATGGACGAGTGAAGACTCTTCACCCAAAGGTTCATGGAGGTCTCTTGGGCCAAAGATCCAAACCCGAACATGTAAACAAGATGAAAGAACATGGCATTCTCCCCATCGACCTTGTGGCGGTCAATCTCTATCCTTTTGAGGCAACTATTTCAAAAGAGGGCTGTAGCCTTGAGGAGGCGATCGAAAATATCGATATTGGTGGCCCAACGATGATTCGATCGGCAGCAAAGAACTATCCGGACGTGACCGTTGTGGTAGACCCGGGAGATTATGATCTCGTCCTTTCGGAGTTGAAGCAAAAAGGGGAGATTTCCGCAGAGAATAACTTCAGGTTGGCCAAGAAGGTCTTCCAGCACACGGCACGTTACGACGGTGCAATCTCAAACTACCTAGGCCGGATCGAGAATGGGAAGAAAGTCCATCAATTTCCAGAAACATTCACCTTTCAGGTGAAAAAGACTCAGCAGTTACGTTATGGAGAGAATCCTCATCAGAAGGCGGCGTTTTATCAGGAATACTCAGTGACCGAGCCCTCTGTTTCCAATGCAATCCAGATTCAGGGCAAAGAGTTATCCTACAATAACATACTGGATACTGATTCGGCATTTGAAACGGTTAAAGAATTCGACGAGATCGCCACGGTGATTATCAAACATAATAACCCTTGTGGTGTGGGTATTTCGAAGACAAATTTGGCGGATGCCTACCGGAAGGCAAGGGATTGTGATCCAGTCTCTGCCTACGGTGGAGTGGTTGGTTTCAACCAGGTCGTGGATGAGGAGACAGCAAAAGAGATGGGTCCAATCTTTCTCGAAGTGATCATCGCTCCAGGTTTTCATCCTAAAGCATTGGAGATTCTTAAGACGAAAAAGGACCTTCGAATTCTAAAGAGTCCTCCTCTGAGTGCTTCTCTTGTACAAGGAGGATTCGATCTAAGAAAAGTGGTAGGGGGCCTCCTGGTTCAGGACCGTGACCTCGGCAAAGTGCCGATGGATCAGTGGAGAGTAGTGACAAAAAGGAAACCGACCGAAGAAGAAAAAAGAGGTATGGCTTTTGGTTGGAAGGTGGCCAAGCATGTCAAATCGAATGCCATCGTCCTCGTCCGGGAGGATCGGACAGTAGGAATCGGGGCAGGCCAAATGAGTCGTGTCGATTCAACCCGATTGGCGGTGATGAAGGCCCAATCCTCAACAAAGGGTACCGTCTTGGCCTCTGATGCCATGTTTCCATTCAGGGATGGAGTTGATACCGGCGCAGAGGCCGGTGCAGCAGCCATCATCCAACCCGGTGGCTCAATCCGAGATGATGAGGTAATCGCAGCCGCAGATGAACATAACATCGCGATGGTATTTACGGGGATGAGACACTTCCGGCACTAGGAGCCTGTCGGAGAACTGATAATGAGTGAATAGTTTCCCCACTTTCATCACTCTTTAGCTATATAATAGGGCATTTCGTGCCACAATTTGCTTTTAGATGAAGATGGTTTCCCACTTTCCACAAGGAAAAGCCGAAAATTGCAGGTATTCCGACAGGCTCCTAGAGGAGGGAAATAGAATCCAAATGTCAAATGAATGTCGAAGAGCCCAATGTCAAAAACTTTTCTATACACAGCGTGATTGAATCTATCAGTTGCAAAAATGAACCCGGACAAACCGCTCTTCAAGGCTTCGAATGGCGGTTTCTAGGAGATTCAAGGGAAACGGGAGGAATTTACTTTAATTGGCCTCTGACAATGAAATGATTTGAAGGTGCTGGTTCGATAAGAGGTTCGCCTCGAAGCCTTTCCGACCGGCCTGTCCGGGTTCATGCAATTCACTTTCTGCAGCATTTGGATAGACGCAACAGAACACGTCATTCCCGCGAAGGCGGGAATCCAGGAAAACACCGGATTCCGGCTAGAGCCCGGAATGACAAAAAGGAAAAGACTTATGACGGTGTGTATGGTTTGTAGAATTTAGTCATTTGAGCCTTAGATTTGATTTAACATTTGAGCTTTGACATTTGTTATTGATTCCGGTTTGGGAGATGCTATGAAGGTTTTGGTGGTGGGGGGGGGTGGCAGAGAGCATGCTCTGGTTTGGAAGATTGCGCAGAGCCCGAAAGTATCGAAGATCTTTTGTGCCCCAGGGAATGCAGGAATTTCCGAACAGGCGACGACTATTTCTATCAAGGCCAATGACTTGAATGGCTTACTTGAATTTGCCCTAAGAGAGAAAATCGATTTGACTGTTGTTGGACCCGAGGATCCGTTAACCAAAGGCATTGTTGATCTTTTTGAATCAAAGAGCCTTATTATTTTCGGATCGAGCCGGAAGGCGGCGGAGATCGAAGGAAGTAAAGCCTTTGCCAAAGAGATGATGAAGAAGTATCATATCCCCACTGCCTCTTATGAAATCTTTGAAGATCAAAAAGAGGCAGTGAGATACCTCCGCAAGCAAGGAGCTCCGGTCGTTGTCAAAGCGGACGGTCTGGCAGCTGGGAAGGGAGTGATTATCTGTAAGACGGTTGAGGAAGCTATCCAGTCTGTCGAGAAAATCATGGTGGAGAAGATATTCGGGGAGGCAGGCAGCCGGGTGGTGATCGAGGAATACCTCGTAGGAGAAGAGGCTTCCTACATCGCATTCACCGATGGAAAAACGATCCTTCCTTTGGCATCCTCACAGGATCATAAGTCGGTCTTTGACGGCGACGAAGGCCCCAATACAGGAGGAATGGGGGCCTATTCGCCTGCCCCTGTGATTACGGATCAGGTCCATGAAAGAATCATTGAAAAGATTTTAAGACCCATTATTCAGGGCATGGGAGAAGAGGGCAGACCTTATAAGGGTGTTCTCTATACCGGATTAATGATTTACGATGGCCATCCCAAGGCATTGGAATTCAATGCCCGGTTTGGAGATCCAGAGACTCAACCCGTTTTGATGAGGATGAAGGGGGATATTGTTCCCATCCTGGAAGCTTGCATTAAAGGCAATCTCTCCCAATACCGGATTGAATGGAACCCTCAGGCTGCAGTGTGCGTGGTGATGGCTTCAAAGGGATATCCTGGAGATTATGAAAAGGGAAGAACCATTGAGGGGCTGGAAGAAGTTTCGACAATGAAAGATGTCTTTGTTTTCCATGCAGGGACAACTGTGAAAGATAGCCGGACGGTTACCAATGGAGGGAGAGTTTTAGGGATTACAGGATTGGGAGAAGACATTCCGAGAGCGATTGAGAAGACTTATAAGGCAGTGAAGAAGATCCATTGGGACGGAGTTCATTATCGAACAGACATTGGACAAAAAGCATTATGGTGGCTTTAATCCCCCCTCCATCCCCTCTGCCTACCGGCAGGCCCTGAACCTAACATGGTACAGGGCAGGCAGGCTTTACAAAAGGGGGGGTTTTACTTCCTCCCTTTTTAAAGGGAGGAAGGGAGGGATTATAAGAAAAAAAGGAGATTTAGGGAAATGTACAGCATTGCTGTGATTCCTGGTGATGGAACCGGTCCAGAGGTCGTCGCCGAAGGCTTAAAGGTTCTGAAGGCAGTCTCCGAAAAGTTCGATTTCAAGTATCATCTTGAACAATATGATCTGGGTGGAGAGCGATACCTGAAAACCCAAGAGATCCTTCCAGATTCAGTCTTGGAAGAACTTAAAAGGATGGATGCAATCTACCTCGGAGCGATTGGCCATCCGAAGGTCAAGCCCGGAATTCTGGAACAGGGAATTTTATTAAAGATTCGATTCCAATTGGATCAATATATCAACCTGAGGCCTGTCAAACTCTACCCGGGAGTAGAAACTCCTTTGAGAGACAAGGGGCCTGAAGATATTGATTTCATCGTTGTGAGGGAGAATACAGAAGGGGCCTACACGGGTGCGGGAGGATTTCTCAAAAAAGGAACACCGGATGAGATCGCAATCCAGGAGGCCATCCACACTCGAAAAGGTGTTGAGCGGTGCATCCGGTTTGCCTTTGAATATTGTCGGAAAAGAAACCAGAAGAATAAGGTCACTCTTTGCGGCAAGACAAATGTCCTCACCTATGCCTTTAATCTTTGGGAAAGGGCTTTTTATGAAGTGGCAAAGGAATTTCAAGGCATCAAAACCGATTATGCCCATGTGGATGCTAGGTGCGATGATTCAGGGAGGAATGGGGATTGCTGCTGGGGGGAATATCAATCCGAAAGGGGTCTCCATGTTTGAGCCCATTGGAGGATCCGCTCCCAAATACACGGGACAAGGAGTGGTGAGTCCTCTTGCAGCCATTGCCGCATGTCAGATGATGCTGGAGCATCTGAGTGAGGAGAGAGCTGCCAGAGGGGTAGAAGAGGCTATTATGAAGGTCGTTGAGCGCGACGTGAAAAGCCTAAACGCCGGCAAAATGGGACACACAGTCAGTATTTGAAAATCCAAAATCAAAAATTGAAAATCTAAAATGGAGGTTACCATGGAATGGGGAATGAAGAACCGATTGGCACAGTTGATTCAATCCGACGGGCATTGTCTGTTCCTGCCGATTGATCACGGGTACTTTCAGGGGCCGACTCGGAAATTGGAGAAACCGGGCGAAACGATTCAACCACTGCTTTCCTACTGCGATGGACTCTTTGTTACGAGGGGAGTGCTGCGTGCATCCATCGATCCGGAGAATACAAAACCGATCATCCTTCGAGTTTCAGGAGGGACGAGCATCATCGGTAAGAACCTCTCTAATGAAGGTATTACTACCTCCATAGAAGAGGCGATTCGGCTCAATGTGTCTGCTATGGGTATTTCGGTCTTTGTTGGGAGCGATTACGAGAAGGAATCCCTATTGAATCTAACGAAACTGGTAGACGAAGGAGAGAAATACGGGATTCCTGTGATGGCTGTGACAGCCGTGGGAAAAGAGTTGGAGAAACGGGATGCCCGTTACCTGGCACTCTGTTGCCGGATTGCAGCTGAATTGGGTGCCAGGATTGTAAAGACCTATTGGTGCGAGAATTTTGAGAAGGTCGTCAACGGTTGTCCGGTCCCGGTGGTCATGGCGGGCGGGCCTAAGGTTGATACGGAGTTGGAGGTTTATGAGTTTGTTCATGATGGAATGGAAAAAGGTGCGATTGGAGTGAACCTAGGGAGAAACATCTGGCAGAATGACCATCCCGTGGCCGTGATCAAAGCCTTGCGTGCCATCATCCATGAAAAGGCCACAGTTAAAGAAGCAAACGAGATATTCGAAAAGGGAAAAAAAGCAGGCCCATGAGGGTGGCCATCACTAGTACACAAGAAATCCCTATCAATTGTTGCAGATGGATGCTTCACTTTACTCCA
>JBEKDJ010000270.1:0-7224 GCA_050014415.1 Thermodesulfobacteriota bacterium
GAGGGAGCATGGGTGGAAAAGGGGCAAATCATCGGAAAGGTAGGCCAAACAGGAAGGGCTACAGGACCTCATCTCCACTTCGAAATCAGAAAGAATAACAAAGCCGTCGACCCATTGCCTTATTTGAGGTAGATTATTATAGGGGGGCAGGGGGTTGTGGAAATTGATAATAGGCACTTGGATGAAAGAAATATGAAATGATTATGAGGGGTTAATGATGTTTTTAAATGCGGGCGCCAGTTATGGAAATATTTTGAAAAATGACCAAAAAATTGCAAATCCCGTGGAAAAATCCAAAATAATTCCTCAATAAAATCAAATATAATGCAAAAAATGTATAAAATGTCATGAAAAAATGGTTCAAATAATGGTACTCACCTGTCGCCACCTATAAAATAATATCGCAAAAGTATTAGATTTTTATCCCTGTCCCCACCTGTCCCCATCGGTTCGCCACCGTTCGTCACCCAATCGCCAAATGTCACCCAATCATGGTCCCCAATCGGGATGGGAGATTGTGAAAGATTCTAAATATGAGTATTAGGCTGCGGGGCTGGCTTTATCAACAATCCACTGCAGTTGCTTCAGTTCTCACCGCGACTAATTAATCAGTTGTGTGTCTGCGCAATCCAGAAGACGAACAAGGGTGTTGTTGTCCTCCGCCATCCGTTTTGTCGTTTCGTATTTGTAACCCAAATCCATGTATTTATCCACAGCCTTTCTGGCCCTTCGCCTGAAAGCACCCAACCCGCGCATGGCCGCCGGCATAAGGATCAGAACTTTGCGCGAATCGTCTGTTAGCTCCCTGAACCACCCGCCGGCTATAGGAAAAAGCTTGTCGAAGGAACTGAGAGCAACTGGTATCTCTTCGACGGGGACACCGGTCTCACGGGAGAGATCATCGCACTCCTCAGTCAGGCAATCCTTGAGGAGAAAGCCACCCCAACTCCAAAGGAAAGTCTGCCAGAAGACTGGAAACAACCGAAAAGACCTTGCGGAGCTCAGTTCTTCAATCCCGGACACCATTGCTGTGGTCAACAATCCCGGGGTGAGGTCGATGGGAACCCCGCCGAACCGTAAGGTTGTCTTCTTTATTTCGCCTCGTTCGTATGCCAACCAGAAGTCGACAAGAGCCTTCAATATGTAGAGGCGCGCGCGATGAGATAAGTATAGACATGCTTGTATGGGGAACCTTTCGCCGCGGAAGTAGGCTTTTTTGAAGGTACTCGTTTGAGGAGGATTCCCGAACTCAACCTTGCCCGTCTCAACCTCGTACGCCGCGCTGGCCGCCAACTCTTGATGGCTGAAATGAGCTGAGAGGAGTTCGTCAATGCGATCGCGAACATCCGGGAGAAAGAATACGGCGTCGTTGATAAGCTGTTGGTACTCCTTGGCAGCCTTAGCGCTCTCGGGGCAGACGCCCTGACGAACTGCCTCAACAATAGACTTCAAGAGGCGCCTTTGTGACCAGAAAGAGTATTGCCAAATCTCAGGGAGCCCAGTCCAAGGCGGGTCAGGGAGACCTAAGGTTTTGAAGTGGGCCTCGGCGTCCTCAGGCTTAGGTACATAGAGGAGGGTTAGACCTGTCCGACTCTGTACGTGGTCAAGACTCTCAGGCTTGAGTCGACCGCAGGGTTCCCTGTAAATGAACTCTCCGGGTTCAAGGCCGAGGTATCTTGTCCAACCGAAGAACTTGAAAACGTCCCCAAGGCCCCAGTCTCCTGACTTAACCTCAACTGGATGCCGGTCCTGCCGTTCTTTCCTGTAGTCTGTCCACACGATGTCAAGCTCCAGGAGCTCATCGGGGTTTCGCTCCTTTACACCGGTCTCGACATAGCAACCTCTGCTGACGAAATGCGCCGCGATGAAGTCCTCCAACTTCCAGCCTTTAGGATCCTTGGCGAGTTCTACCATTGGTGTTTCCCGTCTCTTTCCACTCGAATCGTGTTAGGAGGCTTGACGATTAAGATTACTTACGAGCCGTGCGGCAACACCACGAGTCAGGTGGAGCACTTCGCAAGGACTCTCCTTGCGGATTAATGCTTCTTTGTCGCCCAACTTAATAATGAATTATTCATGAGGACTGTATATCATCATTATCAATTTCCAGTAGTAATATACACCATCCTTAGAAACTAAAGAAGAGAAACTTTCAGGAAGAAGTCCTCAAGAAAAATGGGTGTGGATAATACCTACGAGTCATTACCGGCAACCATATTCAGAAATCGAAGATTACAATTTGAAAGAGAGGATAACACCCTGGAGCACCGCGATGGAGAGGCCTACGGTTCTCCCCTCCAAGTCAATCTTATTGTTGTGCGATCCATTCTCTCTGCAACTTCTACGCTGGTTGGCCAATTTCCAAGAGATCGAAGAGTACAGCATCCAAATATCTCTTCATCTGAGTAACATCCAGTCTTGTCGTCTGGATATGAGTAGAGACCGAAGCACGTTCGTATACCGCACGTGTAATTTCTCCACAGAGACTTTCAATAAGATCAACAGATTTCTCTGCGAGCGACCTTTGCGTCCTGTTTTTGCCACGATAAGATAAAACAAAGCGGACTTTCTGTTTCATCGTCGGCCCAGAACAATTCGACTCCAGTTTGAACCAAGATTCTTCCTTAACTTTTTCGTCCGGCGCAAGAAGATCCAACGTTTCACGGAGGCACTCCCTCAACTCGGCTGCAGGTCCTCTGTAAGAGAATCGTTCTTCAGTTGAGTTTAAGTCTTTCAGACCCTGGCGATAGGATTGCGCAGCGGAGGGTAGCAGTTGATCAAGAGTAGAAATCAAGATTCCTTCTGCTTGAGAATAGGATAACTTCGCTGTAACGGTAGACGAAGCCGCGATATGGGTCGCAATCTTTAAGTCCGTGGTTTTCTTGAGAAGTCGCCTCAAGAGAGCCAAATAGGAGTTCTTCGCGTTATTTCCATGAGCAAGTTTAATCAACCGCTGCCAATCCTTGTCAAACTTTCCCAATGCCACATCGTCATTAAGGATTCTTGACACTTGATCCCTGCAGTCCTTAAAGTAGCAAGTTGCAGTCGAAATCACAGCCTGTTTGATATTTCTGCTATTGACGTTGACCGCTTCGTTCTTTTGAATAGCTGATGCAACGCTCTTTAGCTGATTCAGCAATTCAGAAATCATTGTTTGGCCCTACCAGAATTTTTCTTTACATTTTTCTTTCGTTGTGGACGTTTTGGTGACGATTTCTTTTTGGGCCTTGGCATACTGTGCACAACGAGGTTGTAGCCGACTGGATTGAGTTTGTATTCACCCTCGCCAACCGCGTCTAAGTATCCGGCTTTTTTCGCGTTGATAAGCGTGAACTGTGGCTTTCTAGGAAGTTTGAAATCCGCAATCTTAAAGTAGCTGTCCATGTCCTTGATGGTTATGGTCTGCTTCTGTTCCTTTTTAGGAGCTTTATATGCCAGGTAGTAAGCAACAAGCGTTGCCATCTCTTGCGCAGATCTGGGCCCTTTCTCTTCTACCAAATCTTTGATGTGAAGTTGTTGTAGTTCCTCCATGACCCTGCTGACATGTTCACCGGGAGGGAGTGGGGGTTTATGGTCCGGGGGCAACTCTTCCCGTAAACCCTTCATCTCAATATCGAGACGTTGAAGAACATAATTTAGAACTGACTGACGACCTTTGGAGTCGAGGGGTTCAAGAACTTTAAGCACAGTCCCAATGGCTTGGATCTCTTTATCAATGACAGTCGGCATGGTTGCTACCTCCTTTCAGATCCGGCATCATTCCGGTTTTTAAGGATTATGGGTCGAATTCTACACCTTTGGCAGGGCTAATTCAATTATTAATTTCAGGAAGAAATCGATGGGGGTGAGGTTGGGCCATCCTACTTCACCATTGGCCAAGGGGCTTAAAAATACCCTCAGTCATTGTCTTCAATCAGAAGGGAGATTGTCAAAAAATTTCAAAATTTATCTTCTATTAAATTTATAGAAAGCAACATAAGCAATGCAACAACCAGCCGCCACAAAAAGCCCACAAACACAGACTAAAACGGGGGGCCGTTGCATTACTTTTGCGGTTCTCTATAGCGTGTTGTCGTCCAATAATTCCCAAAGTTTTTATTAGGGATTTATGAATATCCCCATTTGTCGGTTATTCCTTCTCTCAATCTTTTCTTTAAGTTTCTTCTGCCTGCAATGAGGAAGACCCAGACAAAACGCATGATCGTATAGATAAACCAGACCGAGCTGAAAAAGATAATGATAGGTCTATGATATGATTATGATGGGTTGAAGAGATTTTTTTGAGCGCGCGGCGGTTCTGGAAATTTCTGTAAAAAACGCAAAAAAATTGCAAATTGTTTGGAAATAAAACGGAGAGAAAAAATCACAATAAGACAAATGAATTCAACGAAGTATTTCGGAATTTTTAAAAATCACCCGCGGCCCTCAATCAGAAAATGGGCCCCAATCGTGTCATCCAATTGTGGCCCCCAATCGAGATGGGAGATTGTGAAAGATTCTAAAGTTGGGAGATTAGAATGAGGAGTTCACCTATCTTCAGTCCGAGACAATCCTGAATGTTGATGATTACGAAAAGCAAGCATGAGGAAGGCATTAGATAAAACAAAAGCAGAGCCATTTCTGACCCTGTCTTCGTTTTTCACAGTTTGTGTGCAACCATCATGTAGTATTAGGAAGGTTTTGGCTCCATTCTAACAGCATCTAGAGATCAAAGATTTTACCAGGATTAAGGATATTTTTTGGATCGAAGGCCTTTTTCAATCTTTTTAACAGATCGATCTGATAGGGATCAAGGTTCATCGAGAGGAAAGGTTTTCTGAGAAGGCCAATGCCATGCTCTGCCGTGATTTTCCCTCCGAGGTCGATAGTCTCTTTGTAAAGATCTCTCTGGGCATGGTCGATCCATTTCTCCCATTCCTCATCGTGAAGATCACCCTTGAAGATGAGGACATGGACATTCCCATCTCCTGCATGACCAAAGGACATCGCTTTCATCCGGTATCTCTCTGATATCTCATTGGTCTTTCGGATCAGAGTGGGGATAAGGCTTCGAGGCACGACAACATCAAGGCTTTTATACATGCTCCCGAAATGATTGGCAGCTTCGAACAAACACTTCCTACCTTCCCACATCCTCTCCCTTGCCGTGGGAGAGGTCGCGATTAAAATATCAAAGGCCCCATTTTTTTCGCAAATTTCTCCTACCCTGCTCTGATCCTCCTCCAGAGCCTCCTGCTGGTTTCCATCGAGAGTGATGAGGAGATGGGCCGTGGCATCTCTAAAAGCTAATTTGCGCTTTGTAAAGCTCTCTGCCAATTCGAAACTATTTCTTTCCATGAATTCAATCGCAGTAGGAACGATTCGGGTGCGAATGATCTCTGATACTGTTTGTGCAGCCTGATCAATGGAGCGGTAAGGAATGAGGAGATCTTTTCTTAATTTTGGAAGGGGGATCAGTCTGAAGATGATCTGTGTGATGATGGCCATAGTTCCTTCAGATCCTGTAATCAATTGTGTCAGATTGTAACCGGTCACATCCTTCACTACCTTTCCGCCCGTTGAGATCATTTCGCCGGTGGGAAGGACCACCTCCAGGCCGCTCACATAATCTTTTGTTGTTCCATATTTGACCGCCCGACTTCCTCCCGCTCCTTCGGCGACATTGCCTCCAATGCTGCAGCTCTCCAAGCTCGCGGGGTCAGGGGGATAAAAGAGACCTTCCGCCTCAACCGCTTTTTGCAGTTCACCTGTAATGATGCCAGGTTCGGTTATCACCATAAGATTCTCGTGATCGATGTCAAGGATTTTCTCCATTCTTTCGCAGGAGAGAACAATCCCTCCGTAAACAGGGATAGCGCCGCCGCTCAAGCCAGTTCCTTTTCCCCTGGGGGTGAGGGGTATGTTTTCGATATTCGCAAGGCGCATAATCTCCAAGATCTCTTTTGACGTGGTGGGTTTAACCACGATTTCAGGTCGGTGCGAGATCCCAATGGTTTCGTCTTTTGAGTAGATCGTAAGCGTGTCTTCATCGGAATAGACGGCCTTGGGACCAGCGATCTCAATCAAACGCCTAATAGCAGATTCATCCACAGGTCGATACATATTCTTTTTCTCCTCCCATTAAGTTTTCAAGATAGAATCTACCCTCTTAGGCTGGACCTGTCAAACGGTGAGTTCATGAAGGAAGAGTTAAAAAGGTAGAACCATTTCTGACTTTACCGCATTTTTTGACAACTGACTAATGAAAAAGGGGTATTCTGAACATGTTCAAGTATCCTCCCTAATCATTCACCATATTTATTAAGATCAGAGGGATAGTAAAGAGGATGAAATATCCCTGCATCGATCATTTATGATTGTAGCATGCACTATTTTTAAAAATTAGTGAACAGAACATTTCAGGAAGAAGTCGTTTCCTGAAGAAAGAGCGGACGTCGGTTCAAATGCAACCCAAGCATACCTCCTCAATTGAAGCTCCCCACCCTTACAGGCGGGGCTTCTCGGAGATGAATTATCATTTCAGATTGTGGGCCTTTACCCCCCTTAGAGGCGAGGCTTGTGGAACACATTCTGGTTAAAAGCTCTCATCTTCATAGAGAAGGATATGTCGGAGAGAGCCAAGTTGAATTGTTATTACCCTTTGCATTTCTCTGAGAGGAGTGAGGACCCTTACCACTTTTTCCTCCTCGAGGTAATTTCTTATCACACCCAGAGCCAGAGTATCATCGTTACCATTTTTCAATTCTATGAGAAGACCGTTGATCCGTAAAGACCAATCAAGAGGGAGGAGAGCACCACTGGGGTCAAGGACTTCTCCTTCTATTTGGATTTCTTCAATTGCCAATTCCTGTTTCACAGAATACTTAAAATAATCTCGAAACTTATTCGCTCTATTGATCCTCCGCTCTTCCATAGATTTCGGTCTGACCTGTCCGGATAAAGGCAGGCGATAGATTTTATAAGGGGCGTTTTCTTTATATTGTTCTAAGATAGGTTCTATTTCGTCATGTTTTTGTAAGGCAAGGATAAAACGCGGGGAGACCAGATCGATTTTCCTCCTTTTCAATCCTTTCCCTGTTTCACCCAAAACGAAACCAGTTGTATCAACTAAGATAACTTCAGGTCCATATGGGGAAGCTTTATCCACCATCCTTTTTATTCCTTTTAGATGGATCGGAAAATGCCCTTCGGGTGTGGTAGAGCCGACAAAGAAGATTTCTGGCG
>JBEKDJ010000271.1:0-6763 GCA_050014415.1 Thermodesulfobacteriota bacterium
TAGGACGGATGAAGGAGGCAGGACGACCCGTTACAAATATGATCCTAATGGCCGCCCCTTGAGTGTGACCTACCCAGGTGGTAGCACGTATAATTACACATACGATGCATTAGGCAACCTGATTCAGGAGATCAATCCACTTGGTGGTGTGACTACAAGGAGTTACGATCCCCTCGGCCATATCATCAGTGAGTCCGACCCTACTGGGCAGACCTGGCGCTATAAGTATTCAAATGCCGGGTCGCTGTCCCAAATTGTTGACCCTTTAGGAGGGATAATCGAATATAGGTACGACACCCGGTGGCACATGAACGAGGTGGTTGATCCTGCAGGAAGGATCACCCGTTACCAGTATGATGATAAGGATCGGGTCACCGGAGTCATTTTCCCTCAGGGTTTTAAGGTGACCTATGCCTATGACGGGGAAGGGAATCTCATCAGGGAGGCCGACAACTGGGGAACCGAAACCAAATATGAGTACGACGCCCTGGGCCGGTTAATCACGCAACGACGGGCGCAGGGACTCGAAATAACATACCGGTATGATGCACTGGGGAGGTTCTTAGGTTCGAAAGATAACATGGGAGGGGAAGTAAGCCTCGAGTACAACGCCCAGGGACTTGTGTCTTCGAGGAGAAATGCGGCAGGCATTCTCGTCCAGTACCGCTATGACCCGGAGGGTCGCCTTTTAGAAGAGATCGACCCTCTAGAGCATGTGAGCCGTATGGAATACACTCCAGCTGGACAACTGGCACGGATGATTGGTCCTTCCGGTGACAAGATCCAATACGTCTACGATCCTTCCGGGGCTATGCGCGAGATTCATCACCCTGGAGATGGAGTAACGCGATTTGCTTTCGATGCAATGGGCAACCGGATAGAGGAAACAAACGCTATTGGAGCAAAAAGCAGAAGTGTTTATGATAAAGCAGGCCGATTCATCAGCGTTACCGACGCGAAGGGGCAAACTGCGACGTTTACCTATGACGCCAAAGGCCATTTGGTACAAAAACGCCTTGCGGATGGAAAGACCGTTAACTACAAATACGACTCGCTCGGCAACCTGTTAGAGGTAGATGATGGTATCTTTCCGGTTCGCTATTCCTATGACCAGGTTGGACGAATAACCCGTGTCGAATATCCCGCCATGAAAAGGTCTATCCAATATGAATATGACAATGAGGGTCGGGCCGTGAGCATGAGCTCCGAAGGCCACGAGGTGCGTCGTGGGTACGATCAATTTGGACGCTTAGGGACCGTCGAGATTCCCGGGAATAGGACATTCATCTTCTCTTATGATCCCAAAGATCGATTAATTTCTATGACCTATCCAAACGGAGTAAAAGGATCTTACGAATATGACAGGATGGACCGGCCCGCTAAACTCTTCTATAGGAAATCATCCGACGAAACCATCGCAGGATGGACTTACAGTTATGATTCAGAGGGAAATCCGATCAAGGTCATTGATTCTACCGGAAGAATAACTCAATACGTCTATGATCGGGCAGGGCAGCTCACAGAGGAAGCGGGATCTTACGGCAAGGTCAACTATAGTTATCTGCCAGGCCAGAACCGCGCTAAGATGGAAAGGATGGGCAAAGCTGCCCAATACAGCTATAACAAGGTGGACCAGCTCCTGAAAGCAGGTGAGGAAAGCTTCAAATACGATGCGAATGGCAATCTTATCGAGAGACAAGGTCCTAAAGGCGTGACTAAGTACACATATGATTCGGAGAATCACCTTGTGAAAGTCGTATTACCAGACCGCCATGAGATAAGCTTCGGCTATGCACCCACTGGGGAACGCATCTGGCGCAAGGATAAATCCGGCCTTACGTGGTTCTTTACCGATGGCCTCAGTGTCCTTGCCGAGTTGGACCAGAACCTAATGTCGAAGGCATCCTATCTTCACGGCCCGGGGATTGACTTCCCACTGATGCTTTCTGTCGATGGGAAGAATTATCTCTACCATGCTGATCCTCTCGGGAGCATTGCTGCTCTTACGGATGAAGATGGTCAGGTCGCCGCATCTTACCAAACGGACGCCTTCGGCAGAGTTCTCGAACGGAAAGGCAATGTCTCAAACCCCTTTATCTTTACTGGTCGCGAGTATGAGCCGGAACTGGGCGTCTATTATTACCGAGCTCGTTATTACGATCCGGGCCTCGGCCGATTCCTTGGCGAGGATCCCATACGGAATCCTTTCAAACTGAACAAGTATGCCTATGCCTCCAATGCCCCGACTCGATATAGTGATCCTCTGGGACTTTCGGAAAACCCGCTATTGCCGCAAATATTGATGAGACATGGCCTTACTGAACAACAGTTCATGGATCGGCTGGTTAAGCCCATGATCAAAAATTTGGACCTCCTGGACCGATTTTATACGCTTAGAGTGGGAAAAGAGCCGCCACATATATTAGAAGGAGGAAATGAGACTTTAGCAAGGAATCTGTTGCGCAACCAACTCAGGGATATGCCCAGTAATCTTGTTGGTGAACCCGGGATCAAGATAATTCGCGACAGCATAGCTCACCAAATACTGGATACTCGAAATGGCATTAAAAATCCACCGGAACCCCTTCCGCCGCCTGACCCGTTCGGGGGCCTGAAAATAGCTGAATCTTCTCCCGATAATGGCGCTTTTCTCCAAAATCGTACGAACATCAGGCCGGGTGCCGGCCCGAACCTCGGTATAGGTGGACAAACCTTGGCGCACGAAACAAAGGTCATTACCCCGGGACAACCAGCAGAGCCAGCGTCTCCGTTCGATACTGGAGCATATCCACCGGTTGGCAGCGAGGACACTCGAGTCATTCAGGGACCTCTAGAACCTCAACCACCCAAAATGCCTCCTGTGGGGCCATCTCCTGTAGGGCCATCTCCTGTGGGGCCATCTCCTGTGGAAGGTCCGTCTCCTTCCCTTTTGGCTCGATGGGGCCCCCTTGTAGCAGGAGGTGTTATGGGTGGACTCATAGGGGCCGAGGTAGGATCAAGCTACGCGGCACAGGCAAATCAAGCGGGGCGCCATGTTTCGGGGGGGGATTACGTTAAGTCTGCTACAGAGTCGGCTGTCAGAGCGGATTTATCGGTTGTAACCCTTGGCGGATCCGAAGCTGCGATCAGTTATACCAAAATGGTTTCCGCGGGCATAAAAATGGTCTCCGCCGATCAGGAAGCGATCGCTAAGGATGATGCTGCGAGAAGGCAGCAGCAGGAGGCACAGAAAAGAGATATCCAGGATTGGATCGGGCAGGCGGCTTCTTTAAGTGGTGCAGCAAGCTCACTAAAACAGAGACAGGAGGCGGCCATCGACGAAGCCAAATCGTGGCTCGTCAAAGCGCAAAGCGGCCTGAATAAGTTAAATCAGATTAAACCGATACCCGAAAATGTCATACAGGATAGTCAAAAACTATGTGCGGATTGTCAAGCGAAATTAGCCGCCTTTCTAAATACCAGATCGCAACAGCTTAAGGCGGAGATCAATGCCTGCACCTCCAAGATTAACGCGAATAATGCCGTAATCAGCCAGGCGAAGGAGTCTCTAGGAGCCATCACCTCCATCGTCTCAGAAATCTCTTCCTGTGGAGAGAACGCCTGGAAAGCTTCTTCTGTTGCCAAGTCCTTTCCAAGCCAATGTAATGCTTTGAAAGCCCGTGCAAAGAGAATTTACGACTTAATTATCACAAGTGCGGATCCTGCCATAGATGCGGTGATCGATTCTAAAACACAAGTGGACGATATCTGCAACGAAGTCACTGGGAGGGCAAACGCCGCTGATAGCAATGCCAGCTTGGCTGATTCAACCGTCCAGGGTCTGATTGGTAGAGCGGAAGCCCTCAAAGGTCAAATAAGCGACGCCGAATTATGCAATGTAAACACTCCGCAGGAAGGAGGATCTCCAGTAGCTCAACAGGACTCAAGGACAACCGGTTCTGACGATCTCCAAAGACGCCTGATTGACAAGGAGGCGGGGCGCAATCAACGGAGAAGGGATCAAGAGGCGGCGGACTCGGGGAGGACAGGATATGGAGGCATCACCTCTGGTTCCACACAAACCGGAACAGGGCAGCCCTCTTCAGGGTCTTCAGCCACACCCACGACTGGAGGGACAGGTTCAACTACTACAAAGACTGGGGGGACCGGCTCGAGTACTACAAAGACTGGAGGGAAAGGTTCAACTACTACAAAGACTGGAGGGACAGGCTCGGGGACATCCACAGGGGGAGGAACGACAATCATTCCCACTACTATCTCCATTAGGGCGGACAGCGGACATCTCATTCAGATTTATTTCCCCCAGGGTGAAGGAAAGAGTGTTAAACAGGAAACCCTTAGCAGCGGAAAGCTTACAAAAACAATGAATGTCATATTGTGTCCAGACGTCAAGGGCTATGTTGATGCCAATGTCACCATAAACGTAACCATTGCTTCAAACGAAGCGTACTACGTCTATACCATCAGAGATGTTTGGGATGACACCTTCCGCAATCTCGTTGTCAAGCGCGGAGTTAATATTGCTGGACAATCGATCAATGAAGGGGACCTGAAACATATAGCCTCCGACTTTAATGTCTTTGTCGACATATACCTTCAAACAAAGCCTACTATCGGTAAGAACAATTACGTCGGCAGGACCTATTTTTGCGTTCGTGGCACAAAATGAAAATGGAGGTTTCTTTTATTCCCTTCGCCGGTGAAATGGAGGCTCAATGAGGAGAGGCGTCTGATCCAAACCCGACCAAACGCAAGATAAAAAGAGAAGAGGACAATATGAGAGATACTAAAGAGTTGCAGGCAAGCGTGTACGGACTGATTTTGATCTTTCTTGGATTACTACTCCTCGTTTCTCCATGCTTTATCTCTGAAGGTCTGGCACAACCGGCAGCCACTGATCAGCAGAAGGAGCTTACACCGGACGCAGTGAGGGATCAATTGCGAAATGACCACCCCGGTGCAACAGGCGATTTTATACAAATTGTCAAAGACGACATGGCATTCGAAACGGAAATAAAAAAGAAACTGGACCAGGCGCTCGATTTGGTCCAAGTGATAAAACTTGCTGATCTGGGTAGTCTCTTCTCTGAAAAAATCGCAGAGAAGAGGAAAGCTAAGCTTGAAAAGATTAACCAGAAGCTTAAGCCCTTTTTTAGAGTGGACGAGAAAGGAGACCTCTATTGGGGGCCAGCCTTAACTAACCTCCCGGGTTTCTTCCCGACCATTGCCATGAATATCGATACGGCGGTCATGATACTGAATATGTTTCGCCAAAGAAACCAAGAAAAATTGGCGGAACGACAAAAGCAGCTCGCCATTCTGCAGGCTGGGCTTTCGGCAATGCCCGGAGCCACTCGGACGACAACGTCTGGAACCACTCAGACTCAGAATGTTCAGTTCAGTCAGCTCATTTTCAATGTGAATGAGGATGCCGGTAAAGCCACGATCACGGTTACTCGAAACGGGGGTAGCACAGGGCCGCTCGCTGTCGATTACAGAACCATCGACGTAACCGCAACGGCAGGCAAGGATTACTATCCTGTCTCAGGAACTCTGAAGTGGTCCGATGGTGATGAATTTCCAAAGTCCTTTGAGGTTACTATCATCGATGACAACGAGGTCGAAAAGGAAGAAACCATTCGTCTTGAACTTCAAAATCCTCAAAATCCAAAGGCTAATGTCCGATTGGGTTATCAGTGGCAGGCTGAACTTCATATCATCGATAATGATGTTGAACAGGACAAGCCAAAACCTCCCCGCCCCCCTGCAAGCTGTAAGTACATCATTATCTCTCCTCAAAAAATTGAGGTCAAACCAAATCAGACAGTCACATTTACAGCTATTGCTTTTTTCGATGATGGGACGAACCGCGATGTAACCGATTTTGCTTTGTGGCAGCCAGGTCCCGGTAATCAATATACGGCTCCCGGTGACTTGAAATTCGACGAAAGAATTAAGATAACGGCTAGATTCTTAAACTGTTCCGGCAGTACTGAGATCAATGCCCTTGCGCCGGACTGGTCACCACCTATGAGCCATGCTAGCGACCGGACCGCCCATGCTACCGAACCTCCGGCAGACGCCCACACGTGGTTTGTCTTCTGTCACCCTGACAAAGGCGAGGTCGTCTATGGGGAACATCCCCAAATACAAGATAAGATCATGGCCGGGGCCTTTCCAGGACCTCGAAATGCAGAGTTTTGGATTGAACAGAACTGTCCTCGTTGGCGCTGTACAACCGAGGGAGCGTGTGCAAAAGGACCGGCATCTGGGGGGCAATGGTCTGTCATTTGTGACAAGAAAGATCTTCACGTCTATAGCACTAAGTCTGCTCCCGATTTGACGAGATACTGGATCATGGCACAGGGCCTGTTGGGAGAGCCTGATGCCAATTTTTGGATTCAAACAAACTGCCCAACCGGTCTCTGCACAGATGGGGGTGGGTGCGCAAAGGCTGGGGTCGCGCGCAAGGGGGGCAAGTGGGCTGTGGTCTGTGACAAGAACAATGAGAGTGTAGGCCTCACCGAGTATCCAAATGTCGTTAGCCAGTGGATTTGGGTGGACAACCTCTTTGGCGAGCCGGATGCCCGAATGTGGGTCAACCAGAACTGTCCGAGTTGGCGTTGCGATCGAGATGGGAAGTGTGCCAAAGCGGATGCTCCGCGGAAGGGTGGCAAGTGGGCTGTGGTCTGTGACAAGAACAATGGGAGTGTGGGCCTCACCGAGTATCCGAATGTTGTTAGCCAATGGATCTTGGTGGCCA
>JBEKDJ010000272.1:0-6721 GCA_050014415.1 Thermodesulfobacteriota bacterium
TGTTGATTTTCAGCGGTTATGCGCAGGCACAAAAAGTCCCAAAAGAAATTCTTATTGGCACCCCTGCGCCAATGACGGGCATGTTTGCCGGTTTCGGTGAAGGCTGTGTATTTGGGATGAAAGCGGCTGTCGAGGATATCAATAAACAGGGTGGGATGTTTTTAGAAAAGTACGGGAAGAAATTGCCCGTCAAGCTTATCGTCCGCGATGTTGAGAGCGACCCGATGAAGACAGCGACTCTTGCGGAAGATCTTTGTGTGCGCGATAAGGTAAACGGCTTACTATCGCCTGATGAACCAGTAACGATACACGGCCCGGTAGCTACCGTTGCTGACAAATATAAGGTCCCGCATGTTATCGGAGGCGGCCCTTTTGAACCCTGGGATGGTATGCGGATGGAAGTCAAGCCACCTTGGGAATACACCTGGCTTTTAGGTTTTCGTATAGTCGTGCCATATCCAAAGGGTGATTTTCGGGCCACGCCTGGATATACGATAAGAGATACATGGTTTGGCATGATGAATGAGTTCGGTTCCAAGACCAACAAAATAGCAGGGGTTTTAGCATCGGATGACCCGGACGGCGTAGGTTGGTATGGACTATTCCCTGGAGCACTAAAAGAATGGGGGTGTAAGGTTATTGGTATTGAAAAAAAATTAGGACTGTTTCCTATGGGCACGACAGACTTTACGCCTATCATAAAGGAGTGGAAGGATAATCATGTTGAAGTCCTTTGGGGGAATTGTGATGCGCCTGATTTTGGGACACTGTGGAGGCAATCTCGTGCACAGGGTTTTAAGCCTAAGATAGCTATGATTGGAAGAGCGCCCCTTTTCTTTGTAGATGCAAAATCCTGGGGCGGTGACCTTCCCTGGGGTGTTGGGGTTGAGGTATGGTGGGATACAGCATATCCATCAAACTCCTGTCCTGGTATCGGTGGCACAACCGCAAAATCGCTCCATGAAAGATGGACGAAAGCGACAGGTCAACCATTGAACCCAGCTATAGGACATGGCTATTTTGAAATGCAAGTTATGCTTGATGCAATCAAAAGAGCAGGTGCGCTTGATGGAGCTACTATTAACAAGGCGATAGCGGAAACCGATATGAAGACAATATCTGGTCGTGTGAAGTTTATTAAAGAGCAACACTTTAGCGGAATTCCGCTCTTTGTTGGCCAGTGGGTGAAGACTGACAAACCACATGTATGGGAACTTCCGATAGTCTATTCCCAGCACGACTGGCTGAAACCGACGCATAAGCCGGTATTCCCTATTCCTTAATAATGAATAAGATAGGGCTGTTGTTGAGTCACGTCCTGGTTGGTACAATCGAAATAACGGGAATACCTAAGGGTTTGGGTCTAAGTGGAATAGGATTGGGGGTTAACGCTAACTTTCATCCAGTGGGTGAAGGCAGGCAAATGAAAGTGGTGGCCTTCACCTACTGGCTTGAGGGCTTCGGCAGTAGGATGTTACCATTCTCTATAAGTTAGAGATGTGTGGAAATTTTTCGCCCGGTTTTAATCCTTGCAAAGGTGATAATATGGAAGCGCCGATTCTTTCAGTCGATGGAGCCAATAAGCATTTCGGAGGATTAGTCGCTGTTAGAGGCCTCAGTTTTGATGTGCAGGCTGGTGAAGTGGTAGGTTTGATGGGTCCAAACGGTGCCGGCAAGACAACATTAATAAATGTCATATCCGGTGAATACAAGCCTGACTCCGGAACAGTAACGTTTAAAGGAAATAACATCACAGGTCTCCCCCCACATAGAATTTGCCACCTTGGCATTGGCAGAACTTATCAAATTCCACAGCCCTTTACCAAATTAACAGCTCTTCAAAATATTGCGGTAGCAGCAATATATGGAAGAGGTCTTAGCAAATCTGCGGCTGAGCGTGAAGCTGCTAACATACTTGATTTTATAGGACTTTCAGAAAAGAAAGATATGCGCGCTGGGGATTTAGAAGAGATATTTCTCAAAAGACTCGAATTAGCTAGGGTCTTAGCCACCCATCCGACTCTACTGATGATTGACGAAGTGGCTGCGGGTTTAACCGAAGCGGAAATCCCACTGGTATTAGACCTATTGAAGGAAATACACGAAATGGGTATAACCATTATATTGATCGAACATGTTATGAAAGTAATGATGAAGGCGGCTGACAGGATTATAGTGATGGATGAAGGCATGAAAATCGCCGAAGGCAAACCGAATGAGGTAATGGAAAATAGAAAGGTAATCGAGGCCTACTTCGGTTAGGAATCTGAATAGGTTTGATTTGAAGTAAGGTGGAAAGGTAAATTAGGAAATGCCTGAAGAAACATTGCTGAAAGTAAGCAATCTGGATACATTTTACGGTGGGTTTCATGCCCTATGGAATGTGTCATTAGAAGTTAAACCTGAAGAAATTGTAGCTCTTATTGGCGCCAACGGATCGGGGAAGTCCACCCTTCTGGATACCATATTGGGATTAATTCAGCCCGCTAAGGGCAGCATTGAATTTGATGGGAAGGACATCACCACTCTGAATCCCTTCCAAATAGTTGATCTTGGCATTTCCCAGGTCCCAGAAGGAAGAAGGATCTTCCCCGACCTGAACGTCCTAGACAATCTCATATTAGGTTCATACAGTCGTAAGGCGAGGCCTAAGAAAGAACAAAACTTCAAAATCGTTTACGAGCTCTTCCCCATACTGGGAGAAAGGAAGAATCAATTGGCTAAAACATTAAGTGGGGGAGAACAGCAGATGCTCGCCTTAGGGCGCGGTCTAATGTCAAACCCAAAGCTGATGCTTCTTGATGAAATGTCTCTTGGCCTTGCCCCTATCGTCATTAATAACGTGTATAAAGCCTTGAGGAAAATTAGGGAAAGGGGTATTACGATCCTCTTGGTTGAACAGAATGTAAGGAGAAGCCTCGAAGAAGCTGACAGAGCATATATTATGGAAGCGGGGCGTGTTGTCTTAAGCGGGGATGTAGCGGATCTTCGGGAGGAAGAAAAGGTTAAAAAAGCATACTTTGGTATATGAAATTGATCAGGAGGTTTTATAGATGGCCTTAGAAGTTTTAGCTGGTTTAATTCCTCCCCTCATCATGGGTATTCTATTGGGGGGATTATATATCTTAATTGCCTTGGGATTATCGCTCGTTTTCGGGGTCATGAAGCTAATCAATGTAGCTCACGGAGACCTAGTCATATTAGGCACCTACTTTGGTTTTTTTGCAATGACCGGCGAAATTTTAGGCCATAGACTTACAATTTTTGGAATAGACCCTATTCTAAGCTTAGTCATCGGTATACCCCTATTGTTTGCAATCGGTTTCGCTATCCAAAAATATCTCATGAGCCGAGCTATTCAATTATCAATGGAAGCCCCATTGATCATTGCCTTTGGGATTTCCCTCATAATTCAAAATATTTGCCAGAGACTATGGACGCCGTATTCAAGGGGTTTAACAACACCCTATGCCCTTAAAAGTTTTAGTGTCGGCGTGTTTCATATCCCACTGGTATATCTGCTTGATTTTATTGGCGCTGTAATTGTGATGGTTATTCTCCGTGAATTTCTTAGGAGAACATATTTGGGCAAGGCAATTAAGGGCGCCTCTCAGGATAGAAGAGCGGCTCAGATGATGGGGATAAATACTGACCGCGTATATGCCTTTGCGTTCGCTATCGCAATGGCAACTGCTGCTATAGCCGGCGTGTTTCTTGGATTGACTTTTCCGTTTACCCCGACATCAGGAGTATCCTTTCTCATCATTGCCTTTGGAGTGATCATCATAGGAGGTTTAGGCAGCATGCTGGGGACATTTATAGGTGGCATGATCCTGGGGTTGGCTCAAACGATTGGTGGCTACGTGCTTAATGAGATCGGCCTAACGGGTGCTGCTACCGGTCAGTATCTTTTTCTTTATCTCATAGTGCTTGTAGTATTAGCTGTGAGACCCCAAGGTATATTCGGTCGGTAGGAGAAACATGGGAGATATCATTCATCGATTGAGAGGAGGGTGGATACCGTTAGCAGCAGTCATAGTCATACTGGCGGTGTTTCCGGTTGCAGGAGTGCCCCGTAGCTGGCTCCTTTACCTCTTTCTCTTTTTTATATACCTATCTATGGCAAATATGTGGAACTTGCTTTGTGGCTATTCTGGTCTTATATCCTTGTGCCAGCCAGCATTCATTGGGCTGGCAGGCTACACGTTAGTAATCGTTGCATGGTACGGTTTACCTATTTATCTGGGAATGATCATTGGAGCCATAGTAGCTGCAGCATTTGCTCTGCTCATATCTATTCCTGTCTTTAGGCTAAGAGGCATCTATTTCGCTATCGGGACACTCGTTGTACCTGAGGCACTGAAGTATTTGTTTTTGCTTTGGAGACCCATTGGAGGGACGATACACGGTGGGGGTGCCGGGTACATGTTAAAAGGTGCAACTGCATTTTCTGCGACAGAGGTTTACTGGCTTGCTCTTGGTATCGTGATTGTATCGGTTTTTTGTATGCGAATAGTTTTGCATTCAAGCCTGGGGCTTGGGCTTGCGTCGATTCGGGATAATGATCGATCTGCCGCCAGTTCCGGTATAAACGTTTTCAAATTAAAGTTGTACTCATTTGTCATCGGCGCATTCGTAACCGGAATAGCTGGGGCCATTTTCTATATTTACCAATCATATATAGAGCCGACGAGCGCCTTCAGTGTACGGTGGACAATGACATTAATCCTCGCTACCGTCATAGGAGGAATGAGCACTGAAGGGGGACCGATTTTTGGCGCAGTTATCGTTGTCTTTCTGCACTTCTTGCTGGCCAGATACGCTGGAATCAACCTAATTGTACAAGGTACGTTACTAATCATCATGATGTTACTGGTACCGGAAGGTATTATGGGTCTGATGCGTGGACTGCTTAGGTACCGTCTCCGATGAATCCTCTCCCTCATCCTGGAAAGATTCTCTTCCAGAAAATCTCAAAGAAGCAATATAAACTTTTATCTCATCCTGAAGGCTACTCATAAGGTCTTGATTCACAACCATTTTTATCTCTGTCTCGGCTTTTATCTCAGTAGGCTCGAAAAGATAAAAGGGGCTTTTCCGTAGTGATCACAAGGGATTTCAGGAGGATCTCGGCTCGTATCTCACCTGGAGTTCTCCTCCTCTTCGCCTTCTTCCTCTGCCTCCACTGCCTCTGATAATCAGGATGCTTCTGACGTTTGCCAACCCGAGGATATGGAACAAACCACCTGCCACAATAACGACACTTCCTCTTTGCCACCTCAAATCACCCCGCCCAGAGATTTAAGATGGCTAACTCTAAATCAAGATGAAAGGCCCTTTCATCAACCCTCTATTTTCTCCTATGTGCAGTAATGATCTTTACACAAAGTACACAAACGATTCTTCCGTAACAACCGCCTATTTTTTCCTTGACAAAAAGTTAAATGTTATTTTATAGATTTATGTTAATTTAAACACAGTTAAAATTGTCAATCAGACTTTATTCAAACAGAAACCGGGCCGAAAATGCCTGAGATGCTTACCATCCAGAGCTTGTCAAAGACCTTTGGGAACCTGACAGCAGTTGACAATCTTACCTTCGATGTTCAAGAAGGAGAGATTCTAGGAATGATGGGGCCCAACGGGGCAGGAAAAACGACGGTTTTTAATCTCATCACCGGTGTCTATAAACCCAGCGGGGGAAAAGTAATCTATAGAGGAACGGATGTAACCCATTTCTCAGCCGCTCACCGATGCTGCTTGGGCATCGGCCGAACTTATCAGATTCCCCGTCCCTTCGAGAATATGACCGTTTTTGAAAACCTCTTAGTCGGGGCCGAATATGGGGCTAACCTGAAAGGAAAACAAGCCCGCATAGAGGCTACAGAAGTTCTGGACTTTACCGGACTATTGCCGAAGAAGGACATCTTTTCAGGAAAACTACCCCTCCTTGATCGAAAGAGACTTGAGCTGGCACGGGCGCTGGCAACCAAGCCAACCTTGCTTCTCATTGATGAGGTAGCTGCAGGGTTGACCGAGGCCGAAGTTGAAGACCTTCTCCACATCGTTAAGGCGATTCAACAGAAAGGTGTCACGATCATCTGGGTGGAACACATCCTGATGATGTTAAACAGAGGTGTGGATCGGTTGTTGGTGATCAATGGGGGAAAGTGGCTGATGTGCGGAGATCCAAAGGAATGCATGGAATCGAAAGAAGTACATGAGGTTTACCTGGGAATGGACGAAGAATAGTGACAAGGACCCTCCTCCGAGTTCAAAATATCGACGTTTTTTATCACGACTTTCACGCTCTCTGGGGTGTCTCCCTTGAGGTAGAGGAAGCACTCGTCGTCTCTATCATCGGTGCCAACGGGGCAGGCAAATCGACATTGCTGAATACCATTGCGGGTGTGCTCAATCCTTCTCAGGGAGCGATCGAATTCCATGGCAAAAAGATCAATGGCTTGATGCCCTATCGGGCTGTGGCTGAAGGTATCTCCATGGTCCCAGAGGGGAGGAGGATGTTCCCCCGACTGACTGTTTTGGAGAACTTGGAGATGGGAGGTTATGTCGCCAAAGCCAGACAGAAGAAGAATGAAGTTCTCCGGAAGATCTATGAACTCTTTCCTATTCTCGAAGAGAGAAAGAACCAGCTTTCCAGTACTCTAAGTGGAGGGGAACAGCAGATGCTGGCCATTGGCCGGGCACTCATGAGCGAACC
>JBEKDJ010000273.1:0-13191 GCA_050014415.1 Thermodesulfobacteriota bacterium
CGTGCCGCCTCACGGGTAAGTTCTTTGTTGGCCTCAACGAGGGTGATTGGGAAAGTCTCTATAAGTTGCTCAATCTCTTTAGCTTTCTGATCCCCGAATCGCCTTGTTATTTGGTAATAAACTTCGCCCCAGTTAATAATGCACATTAAGAGGCGTTTTGAGGACTCAACGGCTTTCTCGAAGAGTACAATTATTTTTTTATATCCTGGTTCCTGCTCAAGGTAACATAGGAGCGCCCAGCTATCGAGGACTTTTGCGGCGGTCAATTGTCTCCTCCTCTCGCTTAAAATCCTCTGCTCGGGTTTTTTCTAATGCCTTAACAAGCCTTCCTCCCTTGAGGATACCGCTCATCTTCTGAAAGTATTCTTTGTTTAATGGCCGAAGGATAATTTCCCCTTTTTGCTCTTCAACATAGAACTTGGTTCCCTTCTTGATTCCCAGACGATGCCTAATCTTTGCTGGAATAACGACCTGCCCTTTGATAGTCACTGCTGTCTCCATAGAGTCCTCCTGTACAACTTCTTATGAATGTATATCATGATAATGGAAGTAAGTCAAGATTAATTTCGTAATAAAGATGTGACCGCCAGAGACTTGGAGATTTCGAAGCGACGCAAAGCCGATCTTCGGTATGCCCTCTTTCAAGCGGCCCTGGTTGCCTCGATGAGGAATCAGGATTTTATGCGCTACTATACGAGAAAGCTTCATGGTCGAGAGAGAGAAAAAGGGATTCACATGAAGCTGCGGGGAAGCTATCAGCCAAAATGCTTCTGATCGCCTGGACTCTGATGAAGAAAAAAGAAGCGTTTGATCCGGCTTATCTAAAGGCCGAATAGAAAGTATTTCGTTTTCGACGAGAGAAGCCCGAGCACCAATGTAGAGGCCGTGAAGGACCTCTTGGGGACAATCCAGGGCCTCTCGCTGAACTCTGGAATCTGGATAAGGAATGATAGATAGCCACCAGGGTGTGGCACACCGGATAATGATAACGCTAAGATTCAGAGTTCGTCGTGAGCGAGGGATTCGTCGAAACAAGAAAGAATCCATGAGCGGATTCAGAAGGAGAGGTGTTCCGAAAAAGAAGACTTGTTTTCAACTCGTTGTTTTTAAAGATTTCATATTTTCTTAATTTTTCTCTTGACAAGAACAATATAGGGTGCCCCATTCGTCCATTCTAAGATAAGAACTCATCCAAATCATTCCAGCGGGTGGCGAAAACACCACCGCTGAATTCTATCGATAGGTCAGTGCTTCGCGTTGCCGTATCGGGTGCGGTTCGAGCGGACAGGCCCCCTTCGTGTCAAACAATGAGGACATCCTGTATTGGTCCTGCCAGGAGGGAAAACGAGAAAATATCATCTTTATTCGATCAAGATTGGGCCACTGCTGAATTGGCATGAGTGACTCGTTCTAAAAATTCTCTTGCCAATCTTTTCCCTGTCACTGTCTTAAAATTCCTTCCAATGATTTCTTCTATCTTTTCCGGATTCTTAGAAAGTCCGTTCTCTTCCATGTTGACCAGCCAATCTGCCTCGTAGAGGATTTGGAAATTGACCGTCTCTTTCTCTCTCGGGTGGTGATGGTGTCCAATAATATCACAGATCTCATTCACGATTCCCCTCTGGACATTCAGTCTATCTAGGATGTTTCTTGCAATGTCTGGCCCCAGCTTCTCCTGATCTTCGGCAGTTGCACTTCCATATTTCTCTTCCGCGTCCTTAATCCCAATATCATGAAGATAGGCAGCCCCAAGAACGATGAGGGGATGACCGCCTTCTATCTTTAGCATCTCCTCCGCGAGTTTGGCTACCTTGAGGGCGTGGCTTACACGCTTCATATCCGTGCCGAAATATCTCTTCATTTCAGAGGAGATCCTCTCCCTCAACCGGCTATTCTTCTCTTCCTTTTGCCTCGCTTTCATCTCTTCCGGTAATCCTTCAATGCAGCTATCCCCATAAGAACACCACTCGGCACATCCGAAATTGATCTTTGGGTTGACCATTTCATGACCGCACCGACATTTTCTCTTCACGTCAAATTTGAAGAACTCCACTTGATAACCACATTTTGGACACGAAATTTCAAAAACATCGTCAGGCTTCCAGAACATCGGATCTTGACCGGGACATCTCATCTTCTCTATACCTCCTCGTCTCTTTATTCCTAATTCTTTTATAACAATCTATTGAAGGATTAGCCTTGACTTAAGTCAAAGTGGATGGGAAGAGAGCGGGGACTTTATTTACACCAAGTTTGGATTGTGATAGGATGCTATGATGTCACGACAGGCGAGATTGGATGCAGGCGGAACGCTTCATCATGAAGTCAGAGGAAGGGGGTGTCAGAGGTCAGGGCAAAGATCGCATGGTTATTGGTCCGGGAGATGGGGATCTCAATGGCCGAGATAGCAAGGCGGCTGGGGGTGGGGACACCAGCCATTTCGATAGCGACAAGGAGGAAATGCTTTGGCAGTGACCGATGCTAACTGTGATAATTAGGAGCAACGTGCCGTCCCCGATTTACGGAACTGGCAATTGAATGTTTGTCATCTCGGGAGGAGAAGATGGCTTCGCTAAATGGAAAACATGTACTGCTAACCGGCGGGTCTCGAGGCGTCGGCCCTGTAATCGCCAAGGCCTTGGCAGAGCGAGGAGCTCATATTGCCCTCGCCGCACATTCTGAAGAGGGATTGCGTAGTGTAATCAACTCATTGAGCAAATATAAGGTACAGACGCTAGCCGTGCCGGTGGATCTTGCCCAAGCAACTCATCAGAATAAACTCATCTCTACCGTTCTAGAGAAATTTGGCACGATCGATATTCTCGTCAACAATGCGGGACTGGAGACAGAAGGGGCTTATACAGGCCTGCCTTGGGCAGCGATTCGCGAGACTATAGAAGTGAATCTTGTAGCACCCATGGCTCTGACACATCTGGTGCTATCCCACATGTTGAATCAGAAGAGTGGGCCTATTGTTAATATTGCTTCAACAGGTGCGAAGAGCGGTGCTCCCTATGCAGCAACGTACTGTGGTACTAAAGCAGGCTTGGCTGAGTGGACGCGCGGGCTGCGTTTGGAGTTGGCAGGGACAGGGGTCCATTTTTCTACGATTTTTCCAGGCTACGTCACGGACGTTGGAATGTTTGCGAGATTCAACATGACGCCGCCATGGATGGTCGGATCTTGCACCCCTTCCCAGGTCGCCGAAGCAGTCATTAGAGCGATAGAGAGAGAAAGATTGGAAGTGATTGTCAACTCCCGTCCAGCACGTCTTGTATTTATGCTGAGTGAATTATCCTCTTCGTTGGGGGATTGGATGATGCGTAAATTGGGCGCAGTGGACTTTCAGCGAAGAAAAGTGGGGCTGTGAGTGTGGTAGGAGCAATAGCGCCCAACATCCCAGCAGATAGATAATAGCCGCTGCTGATTTTAGCTTTTAGGCCCCACAACTGGGCCGATATGGACCAAGCAGTAGTGACATCAGAGACACGGCGCGCCAGCGCGGCTGAGCCATTTGTAGTCTCCGCGGTCGTCTTTCTCTTCGCTGCCTTCCCTCTGCTGCCTGAGACCCGGGTGATTGCGGTTGGGATCACGGCAGTAGCATTGACCATTCTTGCCTGGTTTCGACGCTGGCGTGCGGTTGTTTCTGTTGGCGTGTTTACGACTGTGTGCCTCCTCTTGGTATGGTTTGGAGTGCGTTTCTCCCAGGTCTGGCTTGCGGCTGGCCTTGGAGGTTACTTTGCGATCGCAGAGATCACTCCATGGATGCGAGGTAGTCATAGCTGGTTACGGGTCGGTTCATTCGGTCGAGCCAGAATGGAGTACGGGGTATCTCATTGTGGGCGGGCTGTTCTTCTCCATGGTAAATGCTGCTGTTGAGGAGGGTGCATACCGTGGCGTGATCATGCACGCCCTTGATAGCTCGCTGGGATCTGGAACACCGTCGCTCGTTTTTCAGGCTATAGCCTTCGGAACGCTTCACATCAACGGCTTTCCTCGTGGGTGGTTGGGGGTTGTTCTTGCGTCCATATTCGGAGTACTCATGGGTCTAGTGCACCGACAAGCCAACGGAATGCTTGCCCCATGGATAACACACGTATTTGTCGACATTGTGGTCGTGGGTATCATTTTGATGTTCGCACATGCAGCCTAACCGATAGGGACAATGCGTTGGAGGGAAACGGCTATAGCTTCATCGAAATGATGAGATCGACGAGCACGTGGACTGGCGACGAAAACGTTGGCAATATGTCGCTTATGCCCCGTCCTCCCGGAACACGTTGTAATCAACCTTGCGTCGGCGATGAGCTCGGGCGCTGGTTCCAACTCGAACGGCACAGTCCCGTGCCCTCGGTTCAAGGCCGGGGTTGGGCGCATGAGGCACGAAACGCATGAGCGCGGCATTCATGCGGCTCCTTGCACAAGCTGGATGTCAAGAAAAGGTGATGTACGGGTTTATTCGGAATCAGAAGTCTGTAACCTACTTGAGAGCCGGGGTTTCACGAGGATACACTGGGTCTTGATTAGTAAAAGAGCTTATTTTGTGACCGCGATGGCAGACTGAGTTATTGAGAGGATAATGTACAGCTCAAGGTTCAGGTATATAATGATAGCTGTGCCTGACCCGGCAACGGGGTTGCCAGGGGAGAAATCGGCGGTCATTAACCGGCAACAATCAAGCAAAACTGTGAGACGTTCACAATGAGAACGACACTGCCTAAACTGTTTCGGTGGCAGCCATCTCGGCAGACCTTTATTGCCATGATTGCTGGGGTGGTTGTCCTTGGCTTGTCGATGTTGATGATACCTGTCGAGAACTGGCCTTGGCTCAGAATCATCATCCGGGATATTGGTCAGATATTCCTTGTTGGTATTCTATTTCCGTTGCTATACGTTCATCGTTCTGGCGAGGGCTTTGCCCGCCTCGGCTTGAGTTTCAGAAAGTGGTACCTCTTTCTTCCTATCAACTTTGTCCTGGGAGTGTTGCTGTTACTTCAGTTTCTGTCCAAGAGCCCACCCCCGACTGGCTTTCGTTTAGACGCACCAACACTTTGGAAAACGGCCTATATCATGTTAGCTCTCTTTTTTGAGTTGCTGTTCTTCTATGCTTTTCTCAGAAGCTTGTTCGAGAAGGCCTTTGGTATCGTACCTGGAATTGTCTTGGCGGCTTTGTTCTATGCTTTCCATCACGCGGGATTTCAACCAGAATTTGGTAAGTTGTTTTTCGTGGGAGTGTTATACGCGGCTGTTTATCGTTTGGGAAACAGTGCGTTATTGATCTATCCGTTCTTCCTGGGAGTTGGTGGGGCTTACGACGTCCTTATCCAGTCGCAAGTCGTCTCACCGATTCTGTTTCCTGAAATACGTACTCTATATTTGGCGGTTCTTATCTTAGCAGTAGTGGCATGGACGTGGAAAAAGGCCAAGGCCTAGAATTCATCTTGCGAAGGCATTTGCCGCTTAACACTCATCCAGCGGACGGCTGATTTTAATTGTTGGCCTGCCACTTCGCGAGAAGAGGGAGTGTGAGATATGCCAAGACATAAACCCAGTATTGCTCAAAATATCGAGAGTGCCCGGAAGAGCTTTGAGAGAGATTTGCTTACATCCAGCTACGCTCAAATCATCTCGGATGAAGCGCATCTTGCCAATATCATCAGGCATTGCGATCTCATTTCAAGCAAGACTTACTTGGATATAGGAACAGGTAGTGGCTACATTGCTTTTGAGTTGGCGCGCCGCGACCCAAGCATATTTGTCATCGGGGTGGATATTGTAGAACCAGTGATTGCGGCCAACAATCAGAAAGCCCGGGTGGAACACCATTCACGGCTGAATTTCGTAGGGTTTGGTGGTACAACTCTGCCCTTTGAAGATAGAGCGTTTGGTGGAGTATTAAGCCGCTATGCTTTTCATCATTTTCCATTACCTGACCTGTCAACCCGCGAGATTTATCGCATTCTGGAACCCCAGGGGTTCTGTATTATTTCTGATCCTATTGCGGACATTCGGGACGATATGGATTTTGTCAATCAATTTGGTGCGTTGAGGAATGACGGACATATTTGTTATTATGGGGAAGCAAGGTTGATAGAGTTGTTTGAGAAGGCGGGATTACGGGTGGATACGAAGTTCTACAGCACGATTACGTTTCCACGCGAGTTCAACGAGTATTATGAGAAATTGCTACGAAAAACTCCACAAGCGTTGTTAGATGTTTACCAAGTCAGTCAGGTGGGGGAAAAAGTACATATCACTCTACAAGTGTTGAATATTTGTTTCAGAAAAGCAGCCTCAGTAGTGTGAGGGATCACAGGATAACAGCCGCATGCACCCGACCCTCCGCGCTTCATTTCGCTCGTGGGCATGCGTGCAGAGTCAACGTGACGCTTCTCAAAATAGGGTTCCAGGTTGACCGCGCTTGCGGGCCTGTGATTGGAGACCTTGGGCCCTGCGGGAAGGGAGGATGAGAAATGGAAGAGAATTCCGTGTACGAAGACAGATATTTCAAAGTGATCAGTCCACCATTTCCTCTCAATTGCAGAAACGACGGCGGCCACCTCGTCCTCATAAAGAAGGAAAAGGTTCATGATCGATCTGACATGACCTGGCAAGAAGCAATAGATTTCATGAGAATATCTATGGCTGTTGGAAAAGCGATGTACGACGTGCTTGGAATTGAGAGAATGAATTACGAAGATCTGGGCAATTGGGGGATTGATGAACCCGGAGGAGCAAAAATGCACCTTCACTTTTTTGGGAGAGCGAAAGAGCAGACTCACCAAATCCGAGGCCATCACATGTTCCTCTATCCAAGAGGCCACAGGATTTATCAGGGTCATCTGAAAGCATTCTCCGATGAGGATCTTGAGAAATTGCGTAGGAGGATCGGCGAAATTTTGAACGAGGAGAAATATAGAAAGATGGCTGAGTTGGCTGGGATAGAGTAAACGTTTCCCATCTAACGATGGGATGACCTCGGATTTGAGAATGCTGGCGCTTTTCCGAAATGGCCAAACACAATGTATTGAAGCTGGCGAACAGTGGGGGGACGATCTCGAAGTGACGCTCGCAGCCCAAGGGCCTGGCTCTGCTAGGTTGCTTCGAGTTATCCGCGAGGGCAGCACCTCAAGGTTATCTGTCATTTGAAGCGTTAGGATCAGCAAAGCACGCTGTTTCTGATTACTAGGGGGATGAATTCATGGCACAGAGTCATGCCGTCACCTTGGTTTCTCCTAAACTAGCTAATCTTCTGCGGGCAATGCCTAAGGCAGAGATTCACGTTCACATTGAAGGTGCAACGGATGCTGAGACTTATTACCAGTTCGCACAGCGTAATCAAGTTGAGTTACCTACCGGTTCGCTGGAAGAATGGAAAGCCTTCTTCGAATTCCGCAACTTTTCCCATTTCATAGAGGTTTATACGGCTGCCGTTCAGTGCCTGCAGACTCCGGATGATTATGGCCTGATGATTGAGTGCCTCTTCAAACGACAATCGGAGCAAAATATCCTCTATACCGAAGCATTTCTGAGCGCGTCTTTCCTAACCCAGAAGTTTGAGAACGATGCAATACTAGACGCGATCACGGCTGGATGTGCTTCAGGAAAGGCTAAATATGGTTGTCATGTGAACTTGATTCCCGACATTGCCCGCGAAATTCCTGATTCTCAAACCCCTGCACTTGAATTTGCCCTGCAAGGCAAGGATCGAGGACTGTTCATTGGCTTAGGCATTGGAGGACAAGAGGTTGGCTATCCACCTGAGTTGTTTACCGACACATTTGCTGAAGCACGTAAGCAGGGGCTGAGAGTGGTTGCTCATGCGGGTGAGGCCGAAGGAGCACGGAGCATTTGGGGAGCCATTAACAACTTGCAAGCCGAACGAATCGGCCACGGTATTCGGTGTTTAGATGATCCAGAACTCGTAGAGGTACTTCGTCAACGTCAAATCCCCCTGGAAGTCTCACCTGAAAGCAACTATTGTCTGGGTGTTGTCGGGCCTGAACAACCACACCCCATTCGGCAAATGGTCAATGCCGGTCTTTACTGCACCATCAACTCGGACGATCCTGCTATGTTCTCAACCAATTTGACAAATGAATACCTGACATTGGCATCCCAAGGATTTTCCTGGGATGAACTCTGGCAACTCAATCGGAATACTTTGGAAGCCAGTTTCTTAAGCGAGGCTGAAAAAGAAAATTACCGTGATGAGTGGGCAAGGTTTGAGCAGACAGAGGTTGGCTTATAGCTCTTGCAGCTGACAGAGTAACTTCCTCATGAAACTTGGCAAAACACTATACCTAACAGAGAGGAAAGATTGGAGAGATTGGCTGATTAGCCATCACAACACGGAAAATGAAATCTGGCTGGTATATTACAAACAAAAGACGGGTAAACCGCGACTGTCTTATAACGGAGCGGTGGAAGAGGCACTTTGTTTTGGCTGGATAGACAGCACAGTGAAGAAAATAGACGAGGAGAGCAACGCTCAACGCTTTACCCCTCGCCGCTTGGGAAGTCCGCTCTCCGAAATGAACAAGGAAAGAGTAAGAAGACTGATAGAGGCAGGTAAGATGACGCCTGCCGGTTTGCTTGCAGTCGGCCATATTTTGACGGAGAAATTCAGCGTCCCCTCCGATATCTTGAAAGCCCTAGGAGCTGATAAACAGATATGGAAAAACTTCCAGGGCTTTCCGGAGAGTTATAAAAGAATTCGCGTTGGCTGGATTGAGGGAGCGAGGAAGCGACCAAAGGAGTTCGGCAAACGGCTAGACTATTTCTTAAGAATGACCGCTAAGAACAAGAAATATGGAATGGTACAGTGAATAAATGCATCACCGGCTCGACCTGAACCGGATCAAGTCCGGTTTGAATTCCAGCCATCCTCGATAGCATAAAGCCATTGAGAATCTCGGTTGGTGGACAACAGAGGAAACTGTATTTTCAAAAGACGATTTTTCTACAGACTCGTTAGCCGCTGGTAAATCATAGGCAGCAGCGAGACTGAGTTCTAAAGGCGAGATTCTATGGCAGAAACTCCACACTTCAGAACATTCTGCGACCACGATCTCACTGAGCTTGATCAGATGGTCTTCGCGCTTTTTCAAGAGGATGCCCACGGAGAGGTAATGTCCCACCAAAAGATTCACTGTACCCTACAAGAACTGTTGCAGCATCCGGAGAAGGGAACCATCACGGTGTTCTGTGTCGATGAGGCCGTTGTGGGATACGCTATCGTCATTTATTACTGGAGCAATGAATACGGAGGCAACATCGCTTCTATCGATGAGTTCTATGTAAAGCCTTCGTGGCGGGGGAAGGGAATAGGCACATCCTTTCTTGAATATGTTGTTGCTGTGAAGGGCGATTCGGTAAAAGGGCTCCAATTGGAGGTAACGCCGGTGAACGAGCAAGCATTCGCATATTACTGCCGGAGGGGTTTCCAGGCGGCAAAGAACCGGCACTTGTTCAAGAAGCTATAGTCAGAAGAATCAGAGCAGCAGCTAACCATGCAGCCGACACAGCGAAGACGCACGGCTGATAGCTGGTGTTGAGCCAAGAGAGGAAGCTAATCTAATGGCAAAACATGTTGGAATCGTGGCATGCAGCGCGGAAGGCGCTGCCCTTTGCTACCGCACCCTGTGTGCTGAAGCGCCCGCACTCATGGGGGAGTACATGCATCCCGAAGTATCTATGCATACGCATCCCTTGGGAGAATACATTGTTCACATCCGTTCGGGCAACTGGGCCGAGGTAGCGAAGCTGATGCTGTCCTCAGCCAGAAAGCTCGCCGAGATTGGAGCGGAATTTGCGATCTGTCCGGACAACACCATTCACCAAGCATTCGATCTCGTTGTGGCGCAGTCCCCCATTCCATGGCTTCACATTGCTGAAGTGGTGGGCCGCGAGGCAGCAACCCGTGGGCTCAATGTTCTCGCCGTCATGGGAACGAAGTACCTGATGACAGGTCCCGTATACCCTGAAATACTCCGGAGATTCGGCATTTCATGTCAGATACCGGAGGAGCCTGATCGGGATCGCATCGATAGTATCATCTTCAAGGAACTGGTCAACGGTCTGTTCAAAAAGGCATCCAGAACGTACTTCAACACGGTCATGCAGAAGATGAAAGACGGAGGCTGTGAGGGTGTCGTCCTCGGGTGCACGGAAATCCCCCTGCTGGTCGACCCTGATGATTGTCCCCTGCCAACACTCGACTCGACACGTTTGCTGGCAAAAGCCGCATTGAAAGAATCCCTTAGAGAAGACCAAGAAGAGAGTCTCTCACTATTATCATCCTTGAGTCTCCGAAATTCGAATGAGTTAGAACCAGCAAAGGAGACGTTAGAGAATGCTGTACCATCACCTATGGCAAGTTGGCGGAAGTCAGAGGGTAAAATTAGGACACTAAATTTCTCCCTGGCGGATAATAGGAGGACAAGAAGCAGGTTGACTTGACTGGCCAGGCCTGAAGCATTCATAATGACAGACAGACGACAAGAGTATCAACAGCAAAATGAGGAAAGGAGGATTATGATATGGATATCGTTGAAGCCATCAGGGAGAGAAAGGCCGTGCGGGCCTTTAAGCCCGATCCTGTATCGCAGGAGATGCTGAGAAAAATAATTGAGCAGGCCCTACGAGCTCCGTCCTGGGCCAACACCCAGCCCTGGGAGTTTGCCGTAGTCACCGGAGAGCGACTGGAGGAAATAAAGAAACGTTACCTCGAAAGGGGAGAACAAGAGCCTCATTCTGAGGTTGCCCGGCCTTACGAGTTTCCCGAACCCTATCTTTCCCGGATTCAGGCCCTGGCCCCCAAGGATTGGAAGCCAACCAAGGAAAACATGGACTTTCGCCGGATACAGAACTACAAAAACTACGGGGCCCCGGCGGTGATCTATCTTCTCGTCGATCGGATTATGTTCTATCAGTCAAAGGGCATAAATGCATGGTCAGTGTACGATTGCGGCTCGGTAGTGCAGAATATCATGCTGCTCGCCAC
This sequence comes from Thermodesulfobacteriota bacterium, assembly GCA_050014415.1. Lineage (GTDB taxonomy): Bacteria > Desulfobacterota > BSN033 > BSN033 > UBA1163 > JBEKDJ01. Next base: position 11,006 of record JBEKDJ010000273.1, read on the forward strand.
CTCTTACGGATTGGGAACCGTGGCCCAGGCGCAGGCGGTGATATATCCCGATATCATCAGAAAGGTGGTAGCCATACCTGAATCCAAGCTCATCGCACTGGGAATAGCGATTGGCTATCCGGACTGGGATAACCCCGTCAACCAATCACGAACCCAGAGAGAGTCGCTGGATGACGTTGCCAAATGGTACGGCTTTGAATAGGTCGAAGTTCAACACGTTTATTACTCTATAAGAACAAGTAGGCAAAAAGGATTTTCCGGAAGATCCACAAGCATCTTCTTGCTACACTTTGGCATCGCGGAAACAAATGCTTCTTTTCAAACTTCACGACAATGGAGGCAACCGATGAAGACCATTGGAATCTTGGGAAGCACAAGAAAAGGGGGGAACACCGAGATCCTGTTGGACCTGGCGCTTGAAGAGGCTCAACAGAACGTGGGCTCCGCTTCTAAAATCACGTTGAGGGATAAGGTCATTGCTCCGTGTGATGGATGCATGGGATGCGCCCAAACGGGAGAGTGTATCATCCAAGATGATATGCAAGAGGTGTATGAAGCGATACGGAAGGCTGATGGGATTATTTGGGCCAGCCCTGTCTACTATTGGTCAATGTCAGGCCTGACTAAAATTGCGCTCGATCGGACCTTCGCCCTCAATTTCCCCAAGCTCCAACAGGCGGGCAAAATCGCGGGGTTAATCCTCGTGGCAGGCATCCGCGGCTGTGTGAATGCAGCCAATCCCTTTCACATGTATTTTATTTACAATCACATGTTTTCTGCTGAGTTTACCTGGGGCTATGCCGGAGAGAGAGGAGAGATCAGGAAGGATGCTTTTGCTATCAAAATGGCCAAAGCAATGGTCCATCAAATGCATGCTCTTTTTCGGGCCAATCTCAAATACCCCGAAGAATTTGATATGCCCTTGCATCGACTCGTCCGGGAGGAATAGAGGGCTCCATATGGTCAGCCTTGCATCAAGCACATAGGCCGGTTCGCTCTAGCTCAGGTGAAGAAATGGACGGGAACGGGGAGCATGTCTTGCTTTTTACCCTATCAATAGGTTTTATCACTGACGCACAACGTATCGGAAAGGATCTAAGCACAAGAGTAAAGATTCATAGCCGCACTGATAGTTAGTCGTACTTTTATAACAAGGAGGAAAGTCTATGAGCAAAACAAAGATTAATCCTATGCCGCTACTCTTTCCCCACCCTACAGTAATGGTTGGAGTCCATGTCAATGGCAAGCCTGATTTTGTCACGGTAGCCTGGATAACCATTGCTAGTGGAACCCCTCCCTGGGTAGCCATAGCCTTGAATCGCATCCGGTACTCTCTGAAGGGTGTGAAGGAAAATATGACATTCTCGGTTAATATCCCCAACACGGCCATGGTAAAGGAAACGGATTACTGCGGTATTGTCACTGGCGCCGAGCACGATAAGGTCAAAGACTGCAACTTCAAGGTATTTTACGGAGAACTGAACAGCGCCCCGTTTATCGAACAGTGCCCCGTGAACATAGGGTGCGTCGCCAAGCATATCCTTGAACTGGGAAGCCATTATTTGATTGCCGGAATCATCAAGGAGGTTTTGGTCTCCGATGATTGCATGACCGAAGGCAAACCGGATGCGAGTAAAATCGACCCCATTCTCTTCATGACGTATCCAGCCCTAACCTACAATGCTGTCGGCAAGTTCCTGGGTCCGGCCTTTCGCATCGGCAAGGAGATTAAGGACGTCAAGGACGATTGGGAGAGACAACTGGCGAAGTAATAAGATATGAAATTCATAAATAAAGAAAATAGGCTCACGATTCTGAACGTATTTGCATGAATGACCAGATCCTCGTCTAACGTGCTGAAGGTGATGTGGAGGTCCTCATCCGGAAGGACTCCACATGAATTCGGAGGATATACAAGATGAATCAGCCATTGAAAGTAGGGGTCATAGGGGATTATGATCCAAACCTACTCTCTCATATCCCCACGAATGAAGCCTTGGGTCATGCCGCTGAGGCCCTGTCTGTGTCAGTGAATTCTTCTTGGCTTCCAACGCAGTCGCTGGTAGATGGTTTTATTGGGACAACATTAATGCGGTTTGACGCACTGTGGTGTGCTCCCGGTAGTCCATACAAGAGCATGGATGGTGCACTTCGGGCTATCCAATCCGCCCGTGAAAAGGGGTGGC
>JBEKDJ010000274.1:0-6688 GCA_050014415.1 Thermodesulfobacteriota bacterium
AGAATTGACAGTTGCGTTGAATTCTCTGGAATAGTCCTTAACTCCTCCATTTTCCCAGACTGAACTCTGGATCTGTTCCGATACGAAGCCAGCCAAGAACGTTGGCTACCGGATAAGTCCCTTCTCCGATGGGCAATATCTTAACTATGGAGTCAGAAATAAACCCGCTCTCCCAGGAAAGATTTTCCGCTTTTTGCCAAATACAGAAGGGATTATCTACGCGTGGAGCAAAAGCCTTTTCAGAGACCGGCGGTCGGTTTCTTCTTCAGGAGGGATTGTTCCGTATTGTTCTTCGAGCAAATCACAGCAGAAATCGTAGAATGCGAGAAGATGTTGACCCTTCGTCTCATCGTCCTCAATCGAAGGCAGGAAGCCTTGCAAACTTTTCTTCATCTCCATTTCAAGAACCCTCTTCCTCTTCTGGAAAGGACTTAATGAGGAGGATCTTTGTTCCCTTTACCCCTTCTCTCTCCTTATGGGGGAGAGGGAAGGGGTTTGGAGATCATCAATAAGCTGGAGGCATCGGTGAAGCAAGATCCTCCTTCTTCGGTTTTTCAGCAATGGCAGCCTCTGTCGTGATCAAGAGAGAAGCCACACTGGCCGCATTCTGAAGGGCGAACCGCACCACCTTCGTCGGATCGATGATTCCGGCTTCGATCAAATCGGTGTACTCCTCTTTCTCGGCATCGAATCCGATGGCCCCTTTCTCCTGCTTTACTCTCTCGACTACCACGGAACCTTCCTTCCCAGCGTTCTCAGCGATCTGACGGATGGGCTCCTCCAGAGCCTTCTGAACAATCTCCACCCCAATCTGGCGATCGCTATCGAGTTTCAGTTTCTTTAGGGCGGGCAGACATCTCAGATAGGCTACCCCTCCGCCAGGAACAATACCTTCTTCCACCGCTGCTCGGGTGGCGTGGAGTGCATCCTCTACTCGCGCCTTCTTCTCCTTCATCTCCGTCTCAGTGGCTGCGCCGACCTTGACCACGGCAACTCCTCCTGCCATTTTTGCTAACCGTTCTTGGAGTTTTTCTTTGTCGTAGTCGGAGGTGGTTTCTTCGATCTGAACCCGGATCTGTTTGATTCGACCTTCAATGGCGCTAGGTTTACCGGCCCCCTCTATAATGGTCGTGTTGTCCTTATCGATCACCACTTTCTTGGCTTTGCCCAAATCATCCAATTTCATTTTCTCGAGCTTGATGCCCACATCCTCAAAGATTGCATTGCCTCCGGTCAAGACAGCAATGTCCTCCAACATCGCCTTTCGTCTGTCCCCAAAGCCAGGGGCTTTCACCGCTGCACATTTCAATGTCCCCCGAAGCTTGTTGACGACCAGCGTTGCCAGGGCTTCTCCCTCTATATCCTCCGCGATGATCAGGAGGGGCTTCCCTGTCTTCGCAATCCCCTCCAAGAGTGGAAGGAGGTCTTTCATGTTGGAGATCTTCTTCTCATAAAGAAGAAGATAGGGATCTTCGAGCACAACCTCCATCTTTTCTGGATCTGTGACGAAGTAAGGCGAGATGTAGCCGCGATCGAACTGCATGCCTTCCACGACCTCAAGGGTCGTTTCCATGCTTTTGGCCTCTTCTACAGTGATCACGCCCTCTTTTCCCACCTTGTTCATCGCTTCGGCGATAATGTTTCCGATGGTGCGATCATTATTGGCAGAAATCGTCCCCACCTGGGAAATCTCCTTCTGCTCCTTGACGGGCTTGGAGAGTTTCTTCAATTCCTTGACGACCTCTTCCACGGCCGCTTCAATCCCCCTTTTGACCTCCATAGGGTTGACTCCAGCAGCCACCACTTTGTACCCCTCCCGATAGATGGCCTGGGCCAGCACCGTCGCCGTCGTGGTTCCATCCCCAGCCATATCCGAGGTTTTACTGGCCACCTCCTTCACCATCTTGGCGCCCATATTTTCAAAATGATCTTCGAGCTCGATCTCTTTGGCCACGGTGACTCCATCCTTTGTCACCACAGGAGATCCGAAAGACTTCTCAAGAACGACATTCCTTCCCCTGGGACCCAAGGTCACCCTCACCGCATTTGCCAGCATATTGACACCCGCCAGAATCGCATTTCTAGCTTCCTGATCGAACTTCAATTCTTTTGCCATAGGCCTCCTCCTTTCTGTTTATCCATCCATCATTCTCATCATTCCCATCATTATCATTCAATAATAGCGAGGATATCGTCCTCCTTCATCATCAGATGCTCCTCTCCGTCGATCTTTACCTCAGTCCCAGCATACTTAGAAAAGAGGACCCGATCACCCTTTTTAGCTTCCATTGGAATCTTCTTACCATCCTCCGTGATCTTTCCGTCTCCGACAGCGATCACTTTTCCTTCGATGGGCTTCTCTTTTGCCGTATCGGGAATGATAATTCCTCCCTTTGTCATTTCTTCCTCTTCCAATCTCTTCACAATGAGTCGGTCATGAAGTGGCCTGATCCGCATAAAGTTATCCCCCTCCTTTCATACTATAATCCCCGTGTTGAAGGTAATCATCGAGCTTTGAGTTGTCAAGGTCCCACCACCCCTATTGGCCAAAACCAAGACATGCTTGACTTTCCAGGTGAATTTGCCTTATGTAAGCCTATGGAATTTAAAGATCCTTTCATAGCTACAGGAATCGGATCCTTCCCACACCAGGATGAGAAAGAGGTTTTTCGTCTTGTCTTTGAAGATTTTTCAGAAATTCCATTTTGGCCACAACTTCCCAAGAGGTCCTTTCTCGAAGGTATGGTGGTTCAGTATGCCCAGTGGAAATACCGTTTGGAGTCTCCTTTTGGAGACTCGCCTTGATATTCTCAGCTTCGATGCCTACAGCTATCTGGAAAACCTATCCCTTTATCCGAAGGGTTTGAAGACTTTCTTGGAGCGGGGGGCATCTTAGCCTGGGGCATTGTTCCAACGAATGAGGCTGTTCTAAAGGAGGATGCCAAAAGTCTGGTCAAGCGTTTTAAAGAAGGAGTAGAGACCCTTTCTCAAACGAAGATTGATCCCATTCTCTTTCAGAAGGCCATCATCACCCCCAGCTGTGGCACCGCTTCTCTTTCCATTCCTTTGACCGAAAGGGTCTGCCAGCTTACGGCTAAAGTGTCAAAAGGGTTGAGGGACTCTTTGCTGGTTTCTTAGCATTTTAACTATGTCCCAAAATGCCACAAATATTATGCAGCTTTTTCCATTTTGATAGACTGAGATAAGAGATAGGTCACGAGTGCTTTTAAGCTTACCCCTTCATGTCCAAGCAAGGTTCCCCTAATCAATAACCCCCCATAACGGGGGGACTTCATATGGGTCAACGCGATACCGAGTTACCTATGCCTGACTTCGGGGTTTTCATCCCTCTCCTCAAATATCGCTGTTTCACTGTATCTCCATCGACTTGTTGAGTTGCGATATCATATTCATCACTTGATTCGCAGATTTCAGGATAGAATCCGCGCCAGCTTGTTGAATTCGATATGGGCGTGCTCTTCCAGGTCTTTCTCAAATCTTCTAGTACAATAAAGCCTCAGGAACGGATCAAACAGTCTGCCTATCCCTGCGAATCCAGCTTTGATCATATGAGTAATCGCCACGCCCTCATCATTGTCCTCAAATTGCAGGAATAGCCAAACCGGCAACTTAATCAACTTCTTCATCTGCCATACGATCTCTTTGCCCGGGATACTCTTGACCACAACGCCCGCAAATTTCAATCTGCGTCTACCCACATATTCTTCGAAATACACGAGGTTGCCGTGATCACTTGGGAAACGTTTTGTAGTATGAAACGCAAGATGTGTTCCTGCCCACCAATTCCGGTAGTCCTCATTCGTACAATTCAACATAAAATCAGAAATGGTTTTTCCTGAAATCCCTCTTGCTTCTACTACTGTCTTCATCGTTATCATGCAGACCTCAACTTTCGATACAAGCAACCACAGGTTGACTAATTGCAGCCCAACGACAAAGCTCAATGGCAGGGTTAGATTGCTACGTGGCACGACCAAGTCTTCCGGTCCAGTAGGTAGCCTTCGCGTCGGCTGCGTGCTCAAAGGAGAACCAGTGAAGGTTTGATTGCCGGACGATCTCACCATTATGCGACGTAAAACGAGTATCCCGGAGGAAGTGGGTGGGGTCACCCATACCCATGCACTTGTCCGAGGGTGCGCTTTCTCCGCCGACTGTCGGATCTCCCTGGTTGCCACGTAGTCTCCATATGAAGCTCGACGCGGCCTAAGACCCCGGGGCGGCCCCTTGCACTCCCCTCTTGCGTACAAAGGACTGTTGCCTGCTGGCCCATTAATACCATCGGCCTCTCCCATGACGGTCTTGTCGGGGCTCAACGCCTTCAGGGTCAACATCACCTGGTCCCATTGCACCTCGCTTCCTCTCCTGCCTACGCATCAAGTCCCGCTGATAAGCGGGATTACCTGAACACCTGCAAGGCTGGATTCCAGGCCCGTGGCTAGCGGTTACCTGGGTAGGACTTCCGCCTACAGGACTACGCGGCCTTGCCAGGCCGCAACTAATGGATGACCCCAAGCCTCTTGACCTTCTAGGATCTACTACCAGGATTCTCTCTGGCATATAGGTCCGGCAAGAAATCAGCTAGGTTACCCATTTCCTCGAGATTATGCGTCATTACCCCCAGACCGACCTTGTCATCGGGATGATGGAGGAGCCAGAACCGGTTGCGCATCTCACAGCCATAATCAGTATCACGGACGGTATGAATAAGATGTCCATGGGGGATACCCTTATCATCGATTGCGTCGCCGCAGACGGCTGCCCCCACTCTAGCTGCCTTGAACCTTGAGGCATCGAATACTTCCCTAGGGTCATAAAATTTAATTCTCACCTTGAATAGCTCGGTCCCCACCTGTTCCTCTATGGTATGGGTGGCACCGATATAATGTCCGGGACTCCATTTTTCGTCCCATTTAAAGAATCGATGTGCCGAGTGCCACATTTTGTATGTCTCGGTGTCTCTTAAATATCCAAACCACCAGTCTACCATTTTCCCCTTGCAGCGCGGCATTCTGATGAGAATTCTCACGTGCATATCGCCGTTTGGCAGGCGGTAGTAGCCGGTTTCTACGGGCATATATCCAGGTTCCAGAAGTTGATTTAATTCTTCAATAGGCAAATCTGTCCTTTTGTCTGTCATTACGCACCTCCAAAATTGAATGTAAATTATTCATATAATACGTTTTCTCCTTACTTTGCTTCTGACCTGTTCTATTTATGGCAGATTATCTCCTACCAAACTCTTACCCCATTTGTTTCCAACTCGGATAGGCTGGATGGTTAGGTCTTTAATCTTGATGTTTAGGAATTATCAAAAAGCAAGACTTGACCCAAGGCCGCAGGCCGTTATTTCTTCGTTCAGAGGTTGCGCAACGATCTGTGGGGCAGGAGACTATGTGGTTTGTCCTCGGCTCTTTCTGGCCCAGGCTTCGTATTTCGCCGAGATTTCCAGATATTGTTCCCCCGTCACAATCGGTCTGCTAATCTCCTCCAAAAGGGTTGGCTCCACTTTCTCATGGAGGGCAAGCATTTTCCCGGCCCGTTGAATCATATCAAGGCAAGGTTCGAGAAGTTGTGGCGCCATTTGTAGGGCAAGTGAGCCGGGTATGCAGATTTCCCCGATGGATTCGCAACCAAAGTTCGCTGCCTGGGCTCTGAACGTCATGATCAGGGGCAGGAAACTCTCCATCTCCGGGAATCCCGACGTTGAGACGAGGAAGAACTTTGAAGGCATGGTCCAACTGTAGGGGTGCCTCACCCGGTTTACATAGTCGAGCCGCAAAAATGGATCCATTCCGCAGATGCAGCGGTCCATTACGGTTTTCATCTGGGCACTCATATTGTCTGTATAAACGGGTGTACCCATAACAAAGAGATCCGACTCCCGCAGGAACGGATAGATCTGGTCCATATCATCCCGTTGAGCACATTGACCGGGTGTTTTATGCATACACGTAAGGCACGCCCGGCAGTATGAGATATTTATTTCCTTGAGCTGGATATCTCTTACGATAGCCCCTCCTTCCGAGAGCCCCTTCAAAAGCGAATCCAGCAATCTCCACGTCACCCCTTTCTTCCCCCTCGCGCTTCCATTCAATGCAATAACATTCATAGGTCCCCCTTCTTGCGTTTCACTCTGCCTTGATCGGGAAAGAATTCGGCTTTCTGTATTATCTCTTCCATCCTGTGGATAATTCACCCCTTTCGTGCCTAATCTACCACATCGATTCATTATTGGCAATTAAGCGTATTTGGAAAAGGAGATGGGGGGCATGGTTCTAAAGCAATCTGACGACTGAGGCAGGAGAGGATTCTAGGGATTTCGTGGAGAGGGTGTTGAATGAATCAGGGGAGCCGGCGGGGCAAAATTCCACGAGTGAGTTCAGAGATAGCGGAGCGATTAATAAGGGAGTTAGGAATGTCATTGGCGGGGGTGGCGCGGTCACTAGGTGTTTCCACATTGGCCAGTTCTAAGATTTTGCAAAGAAGAAGCCAAGGGAGTAAGGAGTAATTCAACCCAGTCAACAACGTTATATATAGTTGAGAGATAGGGGTAGAATCCCAACGGTAAAATAGGAAAAATATAATACCAGACTACCCCAAAAAGAAACCTCCTGTTAAGAGATAAGAGTAAGCACGACCAAACTCAAATTCTTAAAAGGAGGTTTCC
>JBEKDJ010000275.1:0-6677 GCA_050014415.1 Thermodesulfobacteriota bacterium
TTTGTCATAGTCGTCCCCTAATTCCCTGTCGTATCGCAAGGCGAAAGGTGGTGGAGAGGTATTTCTATATTCGGTATACCGTATGAATCATTAGTGCAAAGCTTCATCAATGGGCTTGCTTTGGGATGGATTTATATTCTCATAGCCATGGGGTTGAGCTTAATATTTGGGATTATGAGAATCCTGCAGCTTGCTCATGGTGAAGTCTACATGCTTGGAGCTTACGCCATTTATTTCTTCAGCGTCACTCATGGGCTCAGTTTTCTCATAGCGATGCCCATCAACATGGTTACTGGGCTGGTGTTGGGCCTCATTCTGGAAAGATTCTTCTTTCGTCCTTTGGGAGGTGAGCTCCTAACCACCATTATGGTTGCCTTGGGACTGATGATTGTCCTGCAAGCTAGCGTCACAGTAGGGTTTGGCGTTACGCCGAAGTCAATCCCTTCCTTTGCCCCCAACCCCGCTGAGATTTTAGGCATTATGCTGGGGAGTGACAGGCTCATAGCGGTGGGAGTCAGCATAGCTATGATTTTGCTCTTATATCTTTTCCTCAAGAGGTCCAAATATGGCCAGGCCTTAACTGCTGCCGCTCAACATCGGGAAGCCAGCCTTCTGATAGGGATAAACCCCACTCAAATGTCCATGATAGCCATGGCGATTGGCAGCACCTTGGCGGCTATTTCTGGAGGTTTGATGGGGTCTATATTTCCAATCAATCCTTTCATGGGTGGAACCGCTCTTATGAAGGGGCTTATTATCATCATTTTAGGAGGCATGGGTAGTCTTCTAGGTGTTGTTGTGGGAGGGCTTATCCTGGGTCTTATCGATGGCATTGCTCCCGTTTTAGCTGGTCCCGCAGTGGCAGCCATCGCCCCCCTGTTCATCGTCACGATCATCTTGGTGCTTAGACCTCAGGGGTTATTCGGCCATGAGTAAGAGACAGCTGATTAAATCGTTCAGTATTGTGGCACTGATCGTCTTTCTGTTCTGTCTTCCCCTGTTTCTGAAAAATATTTATTGGCTGCATATCCTCTGCCTGGCATGCATCAATGTCCTTTTGGCTTCGAGTTTGCGCACAATTAACCTCACCGGGGAGCTATCTCTAGGCCAGGTTGGCTTTATGCTCATTGGAGCCTACTCCTCAGCCCTCTTGTCAATGAGAATGGGGATTTCCGTTTGGCTCTCTATGTTGCTTGGCGGTTTGCTGGCGGCTTTTGTGGCGTTCATCTTGGGTTTTCCCATCCTGAGGACAAAGGGAGTGTACTTTACTGTGCTGACCTTTTTAGTAGCCGAGATTTTCAGATTAAGTATGTGGTATACGCCAAGCCTATCGGGCGGGCCTGCAGGTTTATCTAAAATCCCCCCACCCAGTGCCATCAATATTCTTGGAATAACGGCTATAACCTTTGCTACTAAAAGCGCCTACTATTACCTGTTACTGGTTATCGTCTTGCTTAGCCTTTTTATCCTGTTCCGAGTAGAGCGTTCACTGGGGTTCACGTGGATGGCCATAAGGCAGAATGATAGTTTGTCTGAGTCAGTTGGCATTAACGTCATGGGCTACAAGCTGATTGCCTTCGTCGTCGGGTGCTTCTTTGCCGGGATTGCCGGTGCCCTGTTCGCCCACTTCATGCACTTGCTGACGACCGATGTGACCGCGATGTTTGGGATGCTTACGTCCATTTATGTGGTTATCTATATGGTGGTGGGTGGACAAGCCAGGTTTGCTGGCCCTATCGTAGGTGCCGTTGTCCTAACACTCGTGCCTGAGTTTGCTCGGCCATTGAAAGAATATCAGCCAATCATCTTCGGGGCGCTGGTGATCTTCATTATTTTCTTCATGCGTCAAGGGCTTATCGGTTTGCCTTATTATCTCCCATTGTGGTGGAGAAAAGCGCTAGGGTATCTAAGGAAGACGCCCTTTGTGAAGGTTAGACTTAGCCAATAGAATAAGGGAGGTTTGCTCTTGCTTGAAACTATCGGCCTTACGAAATATTTTGGAGGTTTGGCCGCTGTCATTGATCTGGACTTGATTGTTCATCAGAAAGAGATATTTGGCTTAATTGGTCCTAATGGCGCTGGCAAGACCACCATTCTCAATATGATCGCCGGTAGCCTCCGGCCGAAGAGTGGTAAGGTGATTTTCAAAGGTGAAGATGTGACTAACCTCCCGGCGCACAGCCGTACGCAAAGGAGGATTGCTCGAGTTTTCCAAGCCAACATCGTTTTCCCGGACCTTCCAGTGGTAACAAACGTGAGGGTGGGCTTCCACCTGCACTCCGAAATTGGATTCTGGGAATCCTTCTTTGGCAGGAAGGGCTCCACTGGCACCCGAGAGAAGGTCTTGTATGAAAAGACGATGGAAATTCTGCGGCTCGTTGGACTCTATGAGGAAAGAGATAAGGTGGCGACAAGCCTACCTCATGCAAGTCAACGCATATTATGCCTTGCGATAGCCCTTGCTACTGAGCCGAGTCTTTTGCTCCTAGATGAGCCAGTAACCGGAATGAATGCTGAAGAAGTAGCTGCCATGCTATCCGTGATTAGGGCACTGCGAGATGAGAGGGGAATCACCTGCATTGTAGTAGAACATAATATTAGAGCAGTGATGAATGTCTGCGAGCGGATTGCCGTAGTCAATTATGGGAGGAAGATTGCCGAAGGTTCTCCTGGAGAAATAAGTGAAAACCCGGCTGTGATCGAAGCGTACCTTGGGGTAGATGAGGATGCTATTTGAAATTAGGGATTTGAAGGTCAATTATAAGGGAGCTGAGGTACTGAATGGTATCTCGCTGGAGATAGAAGTGGGTGAAATCGTGACCCTCATTGGAAGCAATGGGGCAGGTAAGACCACGACCTTAAGAGCGATATCAGGGTTAAAAACTCCTGCCGCTGGGGAGATCCGGTTTAAAGGTACTAGAATTGAGCGAATGTCGCCGCAAGATATCTTCAAGATGGGTATTTCTCATGTGCCGCAGGGGAGATGGCCCTTTCCTTATATGTCTGTCTTGGAGAATATCAAGCTGGGTGCCTACTGGCGGGGAGATAAGAAAGAGGTAGATAGGGACTTAGACGAAATGCTCAAACAATTTCCGGTGCTGGGAAAAAGGAAGGGGCAACAGGCGAGAACCTTAAGCGGTGGCGAACAGCAAATGTTGGTCATTGCCCGTGCCTTGATGTCCAGACCAGAGCTGCTTCTGATGGATGAGCCTTCCTTGGGACTTGCTCCAGCGATGGTTCGGGAGATAGGCAGAATCGCGCGTGATATCAATCAGCGTGGGACAAGTGTTTTATTAGTGGAGCAGAATGCTCAACTGGCGCTCAGGATTGCTCACAGGGGCTACGTTTTAGAAACGGGAAGCATCGTTTTGCAAGGGGCGGCTAAGGACTTATTGCACAGTGGACAAGTGAAAAGGGCCTATTTGATCTACTAACGAATGTGTCCGCCTATCCGCCGTTTGCCTGAAGCCGCATGGCTTTCCAAGCCAGCCGGGTGATATCTAGCCTATTAAATGGTGCCTTTTCTGCCGTCTTAGCGATGGTCATAACACCCGCTGGACAGGCTGTAACCTGGAAATGAATTCCGGCAGATAGAATTTCATTAACCTTTAGAGGCCTTTGGCCGAAAATGTTACGATACTTGTCTCTCCACATAAGGTTTCGGTTGGGGAGTCTGTGCACATCATTCGTGAACTCTAGGAATTAAGCCAGAATCCACTATCACAACTCACTGGCTACCTCAGGCTACGATCTCGACAATCGAAAATGATCGAGTCCGTTTTGGAGTAGAGTGCGCGACGGCTGCGGATCGAGCGCTGAGGTGTCACCCAGATGTTCTGGCCTTCCCCGGCTGGGAACTTCCTCAAGGAGCAACGGCATAGCCCTCCGTCTCAGAGGACTCACACACGGTTCGCTGTTAAGCTTTTTCGTTGTTCTTTCAAATGGAAATCATCAATCATTGATGAAGACCGAAGTAAAACCCTGATCATTTCTATGGGCTTACAGTTTATACTCTATGTGTTCATTCTCGCAGGGATTTCCATGGGCAATGTACATTTTCTGTTCTTTGGGATAGCTGATGATGCTTGCAACTGTCTTCATCTGTTGCTTGAGAGGAACCTCCTGGTCAACATGTCTACAAATTGAATCAGGGTAGTTATTGTGATCACTTAATAGTTCTTTCATGACATCGACCGTCACTTTGCTCCAATGTCTTTCCATGAGCGTTGCTAGTCGATGTGAACGAAGATAAGAATCAGGGTAGATAGTCCCCATCAGGTCCCGGTTTCTGAATCGCTCCGTATAAAAGTGGTTCGAATGTACAATGAATCCTTTCTCTGGGTACAAAAAACCAAGGTCATCTGGCGTTACCTCTATATCAATGATATCTCCTTCCCGGTTCCCAAGGAGCGTATTTACCGCACAGCCCGTCTTCCTTGCGTTGGCTATGGCTCCTATCGCCTTGCCGATGTTCTCACTTGATTGCGCTTTCCTAACCCAAACCATGTGAGGCACACCTTCAGAAAATCCTGAAAGATCCTTGTGCGCAAGCATGTTGCCATCCAATGCGAGGCCTGCTGAATTCAAAGACAGCAACCCGAGCATTCCCGCTATGGTTAACGCCAAAACATGGGGACCTTTTGGCGGTTTCATCCTTAAAAGAACTAACATCTCCTCCCATACAGGAGTCATGTCTAGGTTCTGCCCTATGATGAGTTCCCCGTTGCTCGTTGCTTCTCCGCTTGCAGCAAATGATGTGCAGCCCATAAACCCACGAAGTGAAAGTTCATACCAAATGTTAAGAAAAACGATTTCTTTGAAATCAACCTTTGCTCCTTCCGCCATTCCTTTCATCTCGTTCGCTATGTCAGGCGCATATTCTTCGATGAAAGGTATGTATTTAAGTGGTAAAGAGATCGCCGCATCGCGTTCTATCTGCAATGCCCGACAAGTCATGTCAATCATCTCCCCAATTTCCGAACATGCTGCCCCATACTGGAAGCCCATATCGTAGGGAGTACCAGTGACCTCAACCTGTTTAACTCTTCTCTGCGGTTTATTCATAGCCATCATCTTTTCCTCCAATCCATTTGATCGTCATTCGTTATCCCTTTGTTATTACCCAGGTGTGCCTTCTGCATCCGTTCATCCCGAAGCCGTTCCTAACCCGTGCCCTGCAAAAAGACATTATCCGTATCGATTTCTTAGCCTCTTTAAGGAAGTTTCATCGCAAATTTAGCATTTTGTTCCATCGATTGTCAAAGATCAAACATCTCAGTTGCGTCATTCCCGTTGTTGTTCTCGAAAAAGCATAATGCTCCTGTTTCCCAACATCAATCCCAACCTCTGAATACTCTTCCGATCCGAGAACTACTTTCTTGAATTGACGAAACTTCTCAGTTCTGCTATGCTGTTTTTCACCCATATTACGAATAAGGGGCAGGGAATGAAGACTAGGGTCCGTTCCAAGATGGACTTATCGATGAGGTTTCTGGCAAATGGGTGTTGGCGGAATGTAAGTGCAAGCCGTGTGGGATAATTATTCATACTGTTGGAAGTGTAGGCTTGGTTGAAACAGGTTGCGGGAGGTAGGGCTGCGGGCTCAGAGTCTGAGGATGTTGCAGTACGTATAGTGAAGAGGTGGTTTCAGTGGGTCTATTCTATTGAAGGAGGAAAAAATGGATCGCGTTAAAGGCAAGGTGGCCATCATAACGGGTGGTGCTGGGGGACTGGGTAAAGCGCATGCATTGTTGTTAGCGAAGGAGGGAGCCAAGGTTGTCGTTACGGACACTAATGAAGCTCAAGGGAAAAGAGTAGCTGAAGAAATTAACGAACAAGGTGGAGAGGCGATCTTTATTAGACACGATGTCTCTAGTGAAAAAGAATGGGACAGAGTCATCCGTGAGACCTTGGAGCGGTTTGGGAAATTGGATATTCTTGTGAATAATGCGGGAGTGAATATATGGAAGAAGATTGAAGATACCACATTGGATGAGTGGCGGTGGCTCATGAGTGTTAATCTGGACGGTGTTTTTTTAGGCACGAAATATGCTATGGGAGCAATGAAAAAGAGCGGAGGTGGGTCCATCATCAACATATCCTCTGTAGCCGGTATTGTTGGTACGCTCGATACGTCGGCCTATCATGCAAGCAAGGGTGGCGTGAGATTATTTACGAAAGCAGCTGCCCTCGAGTGTTCAAAGGCAGGTTATGACTATAACATTCGAGTTAACTCTGTTCATCCGGGTGTCATTAAGACGGCAATGGTGGAAGGACTGTTGAACGATGAAGAGAAAATGAAAAGCGCATTGAGCTGGCATCCAATTGGACATTTCGGTGAGCCCGAGGATATTGCGTATGGGGTTCTTTATCTTGCATCGGATGAATCCAAATTCATTACCGGTGCTGAGCTTGTAATAGACGGAGGTTGGACAGCCCATTAACTGAGTATATGGGCTTTTTACCCTTTAATTTGAATTGAACTGCCCGTTATTCTGGACAGCTCTGAGTTCGGATAAAGACTCAGAAAACTCAAATCATAACATCAATACATTTTCAATGAGCTTTTTGCGATGTTCGGAAGATGAGTACAGATGCGGATTTGCGGGAGGGCAGAAAAATCTTTACCCCAGGTTATGCCTGTGTTTAAGGCCTGTTTGGATTGAGGGTCTTGTGGA
>JBEKDJ010000276.1:0-6657 GCA_050014415.1 Thermodesulfobacteriota bacterium
ACTGGGCTGGAGTATCAGAAAATGAAACAAGTCGCCACCTGGTGACTCTTTGGCTTCTGTGTCCGTCAATACAACCCTCATTGCGCTGTAAAACCACCGTCCACAGCTAAGGCATGGCCTGTAACAAAGGAAGCTGCATCGGAACACAACCAGACCACCACACTGGCTACCTCATCCGGTGAACCAAAACGGGCCACCGGTGCGCTCTCCAACAGTTTCTTGCCACCCTCCGGATCCTTTGACAACATGCGATCGAACATTTGAGTCTTAATGGCCCCTGGACAGATGGCGTTAACCCTAATGTTTGATTTCCCGTATTCAATTGCAACCGCCTTGGTCATCCCTATCACTCCATGCTTTGCAGCGGAATATGGAGAGTCGCCAGGGACGCCGACAAGCCCAGCGGCGGATGCTGTGTTGACAATGGCACCACCACCGTGTTTCAGCATCTGCGGAATTTCGTATTTCATACACAACCATACCCCCATGAGATCTACACCAAACACCCGATTGCAGATTTCTTGGGGATAATCAACAATAGGCAATTGTGCGCCCTCGACGCCCGCATTATTAAAGGCCCAATCGAGACGACCGTAAACTTCGACGGTTTTGTTAATCATCGCTTTGACCTCTACTACCTGACTGACATCGCAGGGAACAAAGATAGCTTCACCACCAGCTTCCTTGACCATTTGCACTGTTTCTTTTCCAGTATCAATGGCCACGTCGGCAATCGCAACCATTGCTCCTCCCCTCGCGAACGCCAGAGCGGAGGCTCGGCCGATTCCAGTACTTCCACCTGTAACCAAAGCAACTTTCCCTTTTTCTCCCATATCCACACCTGCCTTCATCTCAATTAAGTTTAGGACTATTGCATGCCCATTTGAACGGGATTCAAGAGGATTTTCATTCCCAGAAGATTCTAACAAAACCTCTTCAGGGCATTTATCGTGAGGCTGGTAAGATGTATAGCATTGATCATAACTCCCTCTGACTCAATGTCTCTATCCTAAGAACGCTCTGCGCACAACCTCGTTATTCATTAATTCTCTAATGTTGCCTTCTAAGACGACCTTACCAACTTCCAATACATAAACAGAGTCAGTAATCTCGGAGGTTAGTCCGGCATTCTGTTCTACCAGAAGTACGGTAATGCCTTCTTTGTTAATATCGGTTATGATACTGGCAAGCTCTTCAACCACAAGAGGGGCTAGTCCCAGCGAAGGTTCGTCCATGAGAAGTAGCTTCGGTTTGGCCATTAGGGCACGACCAATCGCCAGCATCTGTTGCTCACCACCGCTCAAAGTTCCTGCCCGTTGACTACGTCTCTCCCATAGTCTTGGGAAACGCTGCCAGATGTTTTCCAGGTCCACCTTTATGCCAGCCCTGTCTTTCCTTAAATAGGCACCGATGTTAACATTATCGAATACGCTCAGATAGGAGAAAAGCCTTCGGCCTTCCGGGATCTGGACGACACCCAGTCTCACAATATCATGGCTTTCCATCCCATCTATTCTCTTGTCTTGAAACCATACTTCGCCCGCACTTATTGATAGCAGCCCGGATATGGCTTTCAAGATAGTGCTTTTGCCAGCTCCATTATTGCCAATGAGACCTGTTACAGAACCCTCCGCCACTTCTATGGTTACGCCCTTAACGGCTTCAGCTTTGCCGTAGTGGACTTTTGTGTCTTTCAGATTTAGCAGCACGTTTTCCAGCTCCAAGGTAAGCCTCTATGACTTCTTTGTTTTGTTTCACTTCCTCCGGGTATCCTCTCGCAATCTCTGTACCGAAGTTCAGCACCACGACCCTGTCACATATGCTCATGACAGCTCTCATGTTGTGCTCAATCAACAGGATAGCTGTTCCTTGTTTTCTTATCTCGGCAACGAGCTTGAGTGCCGTGTCGACTTCCACAGGGTTCATTCCTCCGAGAGGCTCATCAAGCAACAATAGTTTCGGGTGAGCAGCCAGAGCTAGCGCAATACCAAGCATCTTCTGGTGACCATGGGGCAGGTTCCCCGCGACCGTATCTCTCAGGTCACTCAGCCCTACGAAATGCAGGATTTTGATTATGTTACTATTGATTTGTTCTTCCTTTTGGCGGTATCGGGAAGTATTCAATATCGCCTCCCAAAAGCCAATCTGAGGGTAGAGATGGGATGCAGCAAACATATTTCGAAGGACAGTGAAATCGTGTAATATTCTCACGAGCTGGAATGTCCGGACCATGCCGAGGCGGGCTATCGCATGTGGTTTTTGACCAACGATATCCTTCCCATCAAACAGTATTCTTCCACTTGTTGGATGAAGAAATCCTGTCACGAGGTTAAAGAGGGTTGTTTTCCCAGCTCCGTTCGGGCCGATCAGGCCAACGATCTCTCCTGCATTGACGTTAAGATCAAGATTGTTAATGGCGGATAGGCCGCCAAAGTGCTTGGTCAATCCCTTGGTCTCAAGCATTGCTTGCCCTTCCTTCGTTTACTGTTCTTACTCGCGATCTAATCTTTTCAGGCAAATCGACCAGACCTCCACGCATAAAGAACAGCACGAGAAATAGCACTGCAACGAAAATCAATGGCTGGTATTGTTTCAATATGCGGAACATTTCAGGAATCACTGTCAGGACAAGAGCACCGACGATAGGACCGGAGAATTTCTTGCGGCCGCCGGCCACCATATATATCAAGACATAGATGCTGGGAAAGAGACCAAAAGTTTCAGCGTTTAGGACCCGCAAGTAATGAGCATAAAGGCTACCAGCTATGCCAGCAAAAAAACAGCCGATACAGAACGTAATCACTTTGAATTTAATGACATTTATGCCTACACTGGCCGATACATTTTCATCACGTTCAATGGCCGCGAGTGTTGTGCCGAGGTGAGAGCGGTCAATACGATAGAGAATCAGAAGAGTGAGCACCATCACGATTAAGACAAAATAACAATATGGCAGCAAATGAGCAAAATCTATATGTATACCAAAAAACGAGAGAGTGCCTATGGAAGGAATGCCAAACAGGCCCGTGGTGCCACCGGTCATTGAGCTCCATTCTGATATTACCAATCGGACAACCTCACCGAAAAAAAGCGTGAGCATAGCGAAATATATGCCCGTCACTCTCACAAACGGAAAAGCAATCACTGCTGCAACAACCATTGCGATAAATCCTGCTAACGGAAAAGCAGCCCAGATCGGAAAGCCCAACTTCATCATCAGGATGGCCGATGTGTATGCACCTATGCCCGCAAAAGCCATGGTACCCATAGACATCTGTCCTACGCTAGCTATCAGGCGAAGGCTGCTTGTTAATATAATGTTTATCCCACAAAGGATAAGGACAATGAGGTAGTAATTGCTGCTCCGGAAAAATATCGGTATTAGAAATACAAATATTACCAAGAGAACAAAGTTCAGAATTCTGCCCAATCTCATCAGATTTCCTTAACCTGGTAAGCAGATTCATTCTTGCCCAACACGATTTTTCTAATCATGGCCAAAAAGCCCTTTTGGTCTAATCAATAGAATAAGGATGATAACACAGAAGCCGACTATGGCAGCAATGGTGCCACTCGTAAAAAGGGCCACCAAGCTGTCTACCAATCCCAAGATTAGTCCTCCAAGAACGGCACCGAGAATGCTTCCGATGCCTCCTAAAATGATCACGGCAATCCCTTTTGTGATTGCGAATGTCCCCATATAGGGGGCCAGCTGAAGGAGGGAGCCCATCAGTCCACCTGCTATGGCAGCCAAGGCACAGCCTATGCCCATACTGAGAGAGGAAATACGGTTGACGTTTATTCCTTGCAAGGCAGCTGCCTCCGGGTCGTGAGAAATAGCTAACATCGCCTTCCCAACTTTAGTCTTGTGAATTACCAGAAGCAAAGCAAGCGTCAAAACTAAACCGATGAGTACTACTAGCAACCTATCCCAAGAAAGCCTAACCCCCCCCAGCTTCAGGACACCTGGAAATATAGATGGAATATACTTCAAATAGGTACCAAAAGCTATCACAGCTAAGGTTTGGAAAAGTAAGGTAAGCCCGATGGCAGCGAGAACGGCAGGTTCCATCTCCCCACGGATTCGTCGAAACATGTACTTCTCGAGGATGATACCGAGCAAACCTAAAGTGAGCGCAGATATCATCAAGGCCCAAAAAAAATGAATGCCGCCTTTGACACACACATAATATACGACATAAGCACCAAGCATATATATCTCTCCGTGGGCAAACAGTAGAATCCGCATGATGCTGAAAATAAGGGTCAAGCCCAAGGCGACAAGCACGTAAATCCAACCTGACGCCAGTCCGTTAAATATGCCTTGCCAAAGTCCGCCCCACATTCTATCCTTCCTTCACTATGAACGGGTTTTCCGTACAATATAGGTTCATTGATGGGACAGCGATCTTAGGTATATGCCAGGTTTAACTCCTTAATGGTATCTTGTATCGCTGTCCCATCATTACTATAACGGCCAACAGAATTCTGCTGCCTGGGAATACTGGGCATACCTCAGGGTATATTCAATGGCATAAAACCTACAAATTTTACCTCACCATTCTTTAGCACAGTCAGAGGGCAGGGTTGAACTACCATATTGTTGATACCGTATGTTTTTAGGCCTCCCACTTTTGCCGTCCCGACGGAACATTCAATGGCCTTCATCTTCTGAAAGGCTTTAATGACATCCCCGGGATCAAAGCTTTGTGCTGCCTCTATGGCCTGAGCTAATTCTTGGACCGGGTCCCAACCATGGAGGGAATCGGCTACGAACGGAACCTTGTAGGTATCGACCCAAAGTTGAACGATTTTCTTTGTCATAGCAGGCAGATTCGCCGCAGCCGACACCGGCTCAAAGGCGGGGATAACGAAGTCTGTTGCATAGTCCTTCGAACCTATCTTATCCCGGACAAAAACGGGATCCCATGGGGAATTGCCCAGGATAGGGCCGGTGAAGCCCAACTCTCGAGCCTGCTTCGCGAGAGCTGCCGCGCCTCCGGGAAATTCCATATTGATATCTAACGCGTCGGGCTTATAAGTTAGCACCTTGTTCAATATAGCGTAGTAGTCCTGCGTCCCAAAGGGGTACTTGACGGCACCCACATCCATTAGTCCGAGCCTCTTTATTTCAGCACGCGCCGCATCGGCCGCCTTCTGGACAGCAGGCTCATCGATCTCGGTAAAAGCCACCCTTTTCACCGAGGGGTAGGTCTTGTGGAGGTACTCATAGACGACCGGCTTGGGGCTCCCATAGCCATACATAGCGGACACGGTATAAGGAGTACGAGGAGATACGTTGTCGTGGATAGCGGCAAAATAAGCGACTTTGTTCGGCTCAGTGACAGACGCCACCGCGTCAACTTGGAAAGGTGCCGCCAAGCCCAAAATGAACTTCACTTTGTCTTGGTAGACCAGTTTGTTAGCCGCCGTTACAGCACCTTCGGCCGTGGCCTTAATGTCCTCAGTGACAATCTCGATCAGATACTTCTCTCCTTTGACGGTAATTCCACCTTTTGCATTGATCCAGTCCCTGCACAAAGCCTCACCGTTTTTCGCAAGCAACCCGAATTCGGAGCCAGGGCCGGTCAAGCCCCAGACGGAACCAATCTTCAGGGTCTTGGCTTCTGATTCTTCAACCAAACCTACCAAGCCGATTGACGCAAACAACGTAAATACCAAACAGATCACACCTGCCCTTACTAACGGTTTTCCAATCTTCATTTCCTCTCTCCTTTCATTTGAATTCTTACTTAGAAATTCAGATACTTAAAGCCTGTCCTTGAAAAGAGCATGAAATACTTGTCACTTGTGCAATTTATCCCTCCTCCTTTCATCCAAGTTTCTCCGAAACGACCTCCCGACTCTTATCGCATTCTAACTGGCTCAGAGTTCGCCGATGCCATTCACTCAACCCAAATCTGCCGCCTGATAATTATGTCAGTCCATTGCTTGGCCTTATTGACGGAATCTAACAGGCTAGTAACTGAATTCCATTCTCTCTGTCAAACAGTTCCGAATCAACGGGTGAGCATTCGCATATCAGAAGCTACTTTCAAAGCCTTAAATTGTTCAAGTTTTCTGAGAAGGTAGGCTCTAACTCAGTTTTATGATTCGTTAGGGACTTTCTCCTTTCTGAACTGCTTGAGCCGTACGTGTACGGATTTCTTCCAGCGTATTGGGACTGAGTTTAATGACCTCTGGCATTTTTATCGATCAGAATATGGGAAATCTCTCTAGATGTCAAGATAATTATGCCCGAATGATGTTCTCGAGTGTTCCGATAAATCCAAAGGTAGTTGTTCGGAGAAAAACAAGAGGGGCCAAGGGTAGATGAATTCAGTGGAATAAGCAACGAAAGGCAGAACTCAAGGTTCAAGCTACAATCATTTTTTCTTGTAATTGTATTGAGGTCTCATTGGCTGAGGCTGTTCCTTTCAACAATATTCTCATGAGTCAGATTTCAACCTCTGGGCGGCTCGTTTTGCTAGGAGAGATATCAGCCAGCTATGCATCTTCTGGCCCTATGGATCTACGATGACATCTTCGCTTTGCCTAACGTACTATGGTAACCACGATAACCAGAGCACCCAATATAAATCTATACCAGGCGAATGGCAAGAAATCCTTGGTCTGAACGTATCGCAGCAAGAATCC
>JBEKDJ010000277.1:0-6634 GCA_050014415.1 Thermodesulfobacteriota bacterium
ACATCATCAAGGGGCTGGGTTATTTGCCATGAAGACCCTGCTCGAGCTCAACCTCTCAGATGAACAAAGGTCTCAGATATTGAGCATATACGGGAAATATGACATAAAAGGTGTCAGGAATAGTCTTTGGCAGGCACGGAAAAATCTTTGGACAGCATTATCGCAAGCCACCTCCGAAGAGAGTATCGATTCAATCGTCACTGCCTATAGCCAACAGGCCGCACCCCTTCAACAACAGCTGCTTTCGATGAGAGCGAAAATCATCTATGAAATCAAGGCGGTTCTTACTCCTGCCCAACTGCAGCAACTGCAATCGTTGCGGCAACACAGGGGACGGCCACAGAGCGGATCTTCGCCGACAACCACCCCATAACTCAAAGGGTAAAGGGCCGGTGGATCCCTTGCTCGAAGATCACAACAGATAGAGTCTGGCGGCAGGGGCGGGGTATTATTTTTTCTTTCTCGACCCTGCCGGCCAATGCTCCACAAGCTTGTTGTGGCAGGATGAAGTCAGCCTAAAAAGTTACGATGAAAAATGATTCTTGCGATCCTGGTGATTCTGAAATCGTTCACCAGGTTGTTGCTGGCAACGTGAATGCGTTTGAACACCTGCTGAAAAAATATCAAAACTATGTTCTGAAAATAGTCAAAAAGCATATCCCCTATGACCAAGTAAAGGACACTACACAGGATGTCTTTATAAGGGCTTATCAATCATTGCAGACCTTCAAAGGTGGTAGCAGCTTTGAACAATGGTTGGCGACAATCACCGTAAGAACCTGTTATGACTTTTGGCGAAAACGGTACAAATCACGAGAACTCTCAATGGGTTCTCTTACAGAAAAACATCACAGTTGGCTGGAAGAAGCCATATCCGACGAATCAACTCGATCCTTCCATGAAAAGGGCTTACAAAAAGAGGCCAGGGAAATATTGGATTGGGCTCTGGAGAGATTGTCAGCCGAAGACAGGATGGTATTAGAGTTGGTCTACCTTGAAGGTCATTCTGTGAAGGAAGCCGCGGCTCTTCTTGGCTGGAGCACTGCCAACGTAAAAGTGCGATCCTTTCGCTCCCGAAGGAAACTTCGTGAGTTACTCAGTAAGCGATTGGAGCATAGAAGGAGTAGAACATGAGATCCCAAAAAGATGAACATGAAAAGCTAAAAGGAATACTGAGGCAGGCGTATCAGGAAAAGGAGAAAATAGAAGTGGCCGACCTTTGGCCGGAGGACCTCATGTGTCGCATTCGGGAACTCGGGGAATTTACACCGGCACCACGCTTTCTCGAGATGTTTGAGCTATTCGTTTGGCGACTTGTGCCGGTGGTCTGTGTGTTATTAGTTGTATTAATTGGGGTTTTTCTTACCCTTGATTTCACCTCCGGGAACGATTTATTCCACATATTTATGAATGGAAATGAAGAATTAACATTGGTCCAAGTGTTCCCGGGCTAAGGAGAAAGAATGAATAAGTGGAAACTCATTTCAGGGATAGCCCTTGTGATCATCCTTGGTATCCTCGTCGGCTCGATAGGTACATGGTTCTATCTTGAACACCAGTATCCTCGACCTGGGGACCACAGCGCCCGAAAAGTCTTCTTCATGAAAAGACTTTCCAAAGAGCTGAACTTGACGGAAGATCAAAAAATTAGAATAGGAAGACTCGTCGAGCAAATGGAAGAGAGGCGACGGGAATATTCCCTCCAGAAGCGGGCTGAGATAGAGAAATTAATCGACCAGATGAAAAAGGAACTGAACAACGATCAACAGAAGAAACTCGATGCCTTGGAAGAGAAGTTTGAGAAACGCCAAAAAGCGAGAGAGGAAAAACAATTCCACCGGTGATCGGGTTAGCCAGTTTTAGGCATGAGAAGATTCCCTGCGTGCTTAACGGCAATATTTCTTTGTTCTTAGAACTTTCGATTATAGGTGGAATCAACAATATTCAGGCGAACCGCCTATGGAAGAAACAAATAAGGTAGCGATGAAAAATGGTAAACTCTAAACTGCAGATATTGGTTGAAATCTGCATTGGAAGAGAAGAGGAGCGTTCTATTGATTACAGGAAGAAATAACCAAGGTGGCAATGTCCTTCTCGGCCTCCCCGGAGATGGCCCTTATGTAATCATGCGTTATCGTCGGGAAGCACGCCTCGCGGTGGTTGATCGTGGCGACCCTTGAGCTGAGTCGCCGAATCCCGAATTCCTCGCCTGCCTTCAGAATGGCGTCGAAGATCTCGCGGGAATACTTGGTGGGACCTTGAACCTCGAATCCGACCTCTCCAGCCATGCCCTGTCGCAGCAAGATGCCCTTCCGGCCATTGATACGCGAGCTACGGAAGCGCATGAAGCCTATATCCCGCAAGCTCTCGCCGGTTACCTTTTCGAGCACATACAGCAAGTTCGGGCCGGAAACTTGAAATTTGAATTTACTAACGACACACGTTGTCGCCACATTGTACCGGCCCTTCTTGAGCTTGTAATGATTCACAAGAAACAGATTCAATCTCGCCAAAGGCGGGGCGCAATGCCTTGAATCCTTATCCTAAAAAGCTACCGTTGAAGCCGAGGATACGGTCATAATGCTACATTTTTCACCGTCTACAATGATGTTGTCCTCGTCACATACATAATTCTTGATCAGACGAATGTCTGAGGATGAATTAATCGTGCAACCCGGTATATCGAGAGATGCTAATGGCCTCGTTCCTGCATAGAAAATTACTTTATGCTCTTCTCTGATGTACCAACCGGTTGAACGCCCGAGATCCACACAGTCCGATGAGGCCAGGGTTGGAAAGAGCAACAGAATCGCCAAACCCAACAGGATGATTGTTTTTCCTGTCATCTTTTGACCCTTTTCTTTATCCTTATTCCTTTACCACGATATCGGAATATTCATTTCTTCGACTTCCTCAGAATGCCTTGATGATAGATGATAAGAACTTGTTTTAGGATGAGTCGAATATAGAATAAAGGGAGTAATATGTCAAGAAAAAGTTCCCCAAGATATGGGGTATTTTCTCAAGCCCTCCGGGGAGAACCTGACAGGAAGCTTTTGTAGTGGGATAGGGGGAACCTAAGACAGGAGTTCCGGCCTCCTTAGCCGGTCAATTTGGAGTTTTAGCCCTTGCAATAGGCAAACCAACCCTGTCCCCTATCCGCCCGAATAAGATCAATAGCCCCATCAGCTTAGATAGGAATCGATCGGGTAATCAGGGTCGGCGTAGAAGGAGTCAGCGAATGAAATCTGTCTTGAGCATGGTCGAAAGATCTGAGAATCTGAGTAATCGAAGTGGATCGTTACTAATGATGCACTTGGTTTAGGAGGAGGTCGCGCCTTCATCTCCCACAACCCAAGATGCTTGAGGATCTTTTCAATCACCTCCTCATCCTCGATGAAACTGATGATTTTCATCCTTCCCTGACATTTGGGGCAAGTCAAGGGGTCCACCTTCCCCGATCAAGTCGGGGACAGGCTCCGATCTTCTGGATCAATCTGGCCCAGTTTTTCCTGTACTCTTTGGATGAGCCTTCGGATTCCAGGATGCAGGGTATCCATTCATCTTCATTCCTTCCCTTGCGTCTGCCCCGGGAGACATTGCTGTAATATCCGTAATAGCGTACCATCTGCTCGCCCTTGTTCGGGACATGCGATGTCATAGCCGCAAGCCATTCGAGGGCATCGAAGGTCTTTTCCATTTTCCCGTCTTTCGACTGGTGAAGGACTTTGGATTCCTCCTGAAGGTAGGTCATCCTCTCCTGGGAGAAGGAGGCTCGGATGATGTATCGGGCCAGGTTTTCCATGGCCGTCTCATCCTGGGGAAATAGACGCTGGCCGCAGAAGACCTGAAACCCAGAATGCCGCCAGTTCAAAAGCATGGCGATCATCTCCCGCGTAACCTTTTTCTTGGCCAGGAACATCTTCAAAACCTTATGCCGGAAAAGATGGTTCGACCCGGGGAGGGGGAAGGCTCGGCGGCAAAGCGGTTTTTAAAACGGGCTACTCACGCTGACTCCAACAGGAGGGCTGCCCTTTCGGCAGCCCTCGTTCTTTCACTATTTTTCGGGTTAATAAAGTTTTGGCACTCGAAAGAGGCAACAAAGGGGTAGGATTGGAGGCGGTTTGGCGATCCTACCGTATCATCCCAATCTCATACCCTAGCTTTGCTTCCTTTTCGCGAAGTTGACGGATTGCTTTCCTGAAACGCATGTACCTCCTCGCCGATTCGGCGATGAGAAGGACGCCCAGGATAATAAAGACCGTCCCTGCGCAAAAATAGAACAGACCGCTCAGTAACTTCATGATAAAAAGGCCGACGGACGTGAAGGCCAGGCCTGTCTGCATATATGAATGCATGGTCCTCTCCCGTGAGAGGAGGGTCTGTTCCTCCATGAGGAGCAGTTTTATATCGTCGTTGCGCTCCATATCCTGCACCTTCCTGTGAGATTTCGTTCTCTGTGGATCAGTATTACTCTATCAGCACTGACCGGCAAATAGCAAACTGTAATAGGATATTGCCCTGGCCATGAGACATTCGAACAAAAAGCTATTTTGCCACAGATAACAGCGGACAAAGACGGAGGATGAGCAGGGTATTCCGGCGGAACGTTTGATAAGAACTTCCTTTTTGTGGAAGGAAGTATAGGAAAAACGGCCTTGTGGGCCAATGAAATAACTGGCTACTGATTACCACTTGAAAGGATGGATATCTGTCAAAATTGCTGGGCGCTCTCTTTCAGGAAGGAGTCCTCAAGAAAAGAGTTGAGGACTCCACCTACAAACCCTCAACAAGATATTATCCTAAAAGTTACTGATTAGTATTAGAAACATCCACTAGTGGGAGAAGAGCGGTCCGATTCAACCCTTGAGTAAATCTCTGGGCTTTGACCTAAGGCTTATTGGTGTAAGGCGAGTCGATGGAAGAGGATTTTATGATTCAATTCCGGGATCTCAAATTAGAAGTCCACTATAGCGCTCAGGTCGATGGCATGACACGGTCCACCCTTCACCTGGCCATCGTAGCCATCGGCGGCACGAGCAGCCCCCGAGATAGTCGGCCTATTGATGAATATGACCTAACTACCGCCCTTCTTCTGTCCAGTAGGGCTGCAGGCCAAAATACTTGTAAACGTCCGAGGCCCATTTCAGATCGATTCTATCTCCATTGAGCATGGGCGCTTCTGCCAGCATATTTTCTGTGGTATTAATAAAGAACATATTGTCATCCTTCATTGCCAGAGTACCAAAGGGAACCGCAAGCTTCGTGTCGACCCTTCCAGAAACATGAGTGAGAATCGAAAAGGCAACCCGCCCATCTGAAGGATCAATTATCAGGTCAGTGATCTGGGCCTCTGTCTTTCCCCTCGACGATCTGACTTCACTCTTCATTAATTTATTAAGGGAATAGAGATCCTTCTCTGACAGAGGTTTTTCATTCTTCCCCACTTCCTTCCAGTAAGGCACTTGATCGTAACGCAGGAAGATCTGATAGACCCACTCAGGATCAATTGCCGATGGAAGCCCAACGAGGTTAGAGTCTCTTTTTAGTTCATTGAGATATGCATTCACATTCAAAATACGAATCCAGATCTCGTTGAGGCCATAATTAGATATAACCAGTCTTTTCCCGGTTCTTGTCAGAGAAGCGAAAGGAATAGCCACAACCTTTGTTTCTAAACCGGGCACGTCAGAAAGGACTGCCAGGACAACACGTTCATTTGTCTTGTCAATCACCAAATTGCTGATTTGACCTAAAATCTCTCCATCCGAACTCCATACGGAATGGCCGATATACCAACTGGCCTCAGACATACCTGCTTGCCGACTGATTTCTCCCAGTCCCTGGGCAAAAACATAACTGCCAGAAAATACTGTACAAAGAACGGATAACACAGCAAGTGATTTCGTTAAGTTATTCATTTCTCCTCGCCTCCTTTTCTATCAAACTCTCTTTCTCACACGAAAGACAATATCCTGTTCTTCTTAACCCAAAGATACGCACCGTTCTGCTGGTTTTCAAAGCCACGTGTGCGGGCCTACCGCATACGGCTCTTGGTTCAGGTAATGACGCCAAGACGCACAAAAGGGTAAGGGTGACAAACACGGGCGAGAGGGAGCCACCTGTCCATGAGGCGTTTCATCCGATCCCAAGCCAATCTGTGTTTGTGGCTTCGACGTTTAAGAACCTTCCACCACAATTTACAGACCTCCTTCCGGAGGGGCCCAATACTGAAAATCCTTTATCAAAAAGCAAGAAATCTGCCAAACAATTTGGGCGAATAACGACACAGACCCCATACCACCAAGATTATCGATTAAGAGTTGAAGTCTGCACTATTGAGGCAAAGCTTCTTGATCATGACTTCCGGAAGGAATCTTTGGAGATTCCTTCTGTAGCCTCTGTTGGTACTAGATTTTGGTCTAGAATCTTATAAAGGAATAAATCTTTTTTACCGGATTTATTATATTCTGCAAAGGTGTAAAAACGGTGAAATAGACCATATTCATCGAGCTCTTATGCCTTCCACATCATCGATCAAACCTCATATATAGTTTCCTAAAGATCTCTTTTTAGAGCCAAGAACCTCCTCTTAAGGATTTGAATAAAATGGGCCTGGTACTCGTCGAATAAA
>JBEKDJ010000278.1:0-6905 GCA_050014415.1 Thermodesulfobacteriota bacterium
TTTGGTTTCCACAAACGAGGCCGACCTGTATATCTATTCGCAAGACATGACCCAGGCGGAGCCAAGCTGGCCAGATGTCGTGGTATTACCGAAATCTGTGGAGGAGGTGCAGGCTATTATAGGTTTTGCCAACAGAGAGAAGATACCAGTTACCCCTTATGTTTCCGGTGGGAATATCGGTGGGCTGGCTATCCCCCTTAAGGGCGGCATATTGCTCGATCTGAAAAGGATGAACCGCATTATAGAGGTCAGTGATATCGACATGTACGCCGTCATCGAGCCTGGGGTGACATTTGGACACATGAAAGCTTACCTTGAGAAACACCACCCAAACCTGGTGTACACCTATGCCTTTTCCCCACCTTCTACCAGCGTCATAGCCAATGCCCTCCTCCAGGGGCTCGATAACTTGTCTACCAGATATGGGAGTGCCTCGCACTGGGTAAGCGGGCTCGAAGCCGTCCTGCCCACGGGAGAGTTGGTACGAATTGGTTCTTGTGCGGTCAGCAAATACTGGCAAGAACGTGTTCCTTTCCCTGACCTAGCAGGTCTTTTTCTGGGATGGCAGGGCACCACGGGAGTGGTCACGAAGATGGCAGTGAGCCTCTGGCCTAAGCCAAAGTACGCAACACAAGTAACCTTACTATTGATGGATCTAGAAAGTGCCTATGAGTCCTTGTGCGCAATATCACGGACCCGGATTCCTGACGACATCATTGGCGTTTCTTTTGCCTTTGAGAGGATCGTTAAGGCAGCTGGGGAACACAGGAAGGTTGCCTCTTATCCGGCGCAAGCCACAAGTCCTGGGGATCCTGAATTTATCGTATCGGCGGAGATCTCGGGGAATACAGAAAATGAGCTGAGGGCCAAGATAGATGTCGTCGAAGAAGTGGTTAAAAGCACACTCCAGGATGTCAAATTCGAGGGCCCTGAAACGTGGCCAAGCACGACAGCCTACTATCCTATGCAGGTACTGGATGTTCTGAGTTCCGGGGGAGGACTAACCTGGGTTGGGACCTATGGCCCCATGAGCAGCTGGCTCGAGACGGTTAAGCAAGGCTGTGCCCTTCAGGACAAACACGGCTTCAATCGAAGCTGTTATACCCGCCTCATGAGGGAGGGGCACTTTGCCGCCTTGAGGTGGCTGCTTCCTTTCAACAAGGAAGACCCTGAGTACGTTCAGAAGATCCATGAACTCTGCTCGGATCAGCTCGAAATGGTCCTCAGAACGGGTTATATCCCTTACAAAACGCCCGTCTGGGCAATAAGAAAACTTGAAGAACGGGCCGACCCCCAGTGGGTGAATCTACACAGGAGGGTCAAGGCGATGCTCGATCCCAATAATATCATGAATCCGGGTAGATGGGGCGCTCCGGAAGAATAGCCGGTAAGAAGTTCAGACGAAGGAGGATGGAATGGGTCTTGATGATGTGAATGAATGGATCTATGGATGCACCCGGTGCGGCACTTGTAAGAGTATACTCAATCTGTTCATTCCCTCTTGTCCGGCTGGGGAGAGATATCAGTTTGAATCTTACTTCCCTTCAGGGAGGCAATTAATAGCGAGGGGATTGTTCGAAGGGAAATTGACCTGGGATGATGATGAACTGCGAGAGAGGATCTACGCCTGTACCGGATGTCTTTCTTGCCAGCAGCAGTGCGCTGTCTATCATCACGAACACATCTTCGAGATTGTCCAGGCATCCCGGACGGAGGCGGTGACACAGGGTTTCTTGAATCCCGCTTACATGTTGATGTTTGATAACCTGAAGAAGGAAGATAACGTTTTCGGCAAACCCAAGGCAGAAAGAGGTGAATGGGCAAAAGATCTGAGAGTGAAAAATGCCGGGCAAGAAAAGGCGGATGTCCTGTATCACACCGGCTGCATGCTCTCGTTTGACCCTGAGCTTTGGGAAGTGCCCAGGAGCTTGATTCACCTCATGCAGGCAGCCAACGTGGATGTAGGTATCATGGGCAAGGAGGAGACCTGCTGCGGTGGCCGAGCTTATGAAATAGGGTACCTTGGTGAATTCAGCAAATATGCTGAACATTGTCTGGAAACCTTCAACAGCCTGGGTGTTAACAAAGTGGTAACTTCCTGTTCCGATGGCTACAGCACCTTCAAATCCCTCTATCCAAAGGTCAACATTAGAATGAGATTCGAGGTGGTCCACGTGGTGGAGTATCTTGACCAACTGATAAAGGAAGGCAGGTTTCAATTCATTGAAGGTGTTCCCATGAAGGTGACCTATCATGATCCCTGCCATCTGGGGCGGCATCTTTCTCCGGGCCTGTATGAACCTCCTCGATCCATATTAAAGAGCCTTCCAGGTATGGAGTTGGTAGAGATGGATCGTAACAGAGAAAATGCCTGGTGTTGCGGTGCCGGCGGTGGCGTAAGGGAAGCCAATCCCGATCTCGCCCTGTGGACGGCCAACGAAAGATTAAAGGAGGCCAAGGCGACCGGAGCAAAGGCTCTGGTTACAAGTTGTCCCTGGTGTGAAAGGAACTTCAAGGATGCCGTTAAGAAATACGGGGAAGAGATGGAGATCTATGACATCGCCGAGATCACCCGAAAGGCAATCCAGGCCTGACGCAAATTGAGAGATAGGCCCTCTTCCTCCTTCTGCCCCAGGCAACCGAGAAAACCTCGCTCCTTTTCCCGTAGACAAGATTCAAACCCACCCTGCAGAAATCAATTGCCCTGATCTCACCAGAATACGTTAACCCCGCCTCCGCCGAACGTGCCAGAGCCCCCGAGGAAATACCCGCCTCCTGCCACAACGAGTAAGACGATCACGGCTGCCTGTGCAATCCGCAGCACAGCATTAACCATACCGGTCAGGGCCCCCAGTCCTCCTTCCATATCGTGACGCAACCAGGCCCTGTGGGCGAACTTGATGAGCTTGATCAGTGCCTGGCCGAGGTTGACAACCATACTGACCAGACCACCCCATAAAAGCAAGGCAATTGCTGACAGGATCAGCCGCGGTCCAAGCGCGACTTGGATCCAGATCCTGACCACAAGCGGGGCCTTCCGTTTAAATTCACGGAGATGCACCGGCAATTCTTCGAAGAAGGTCCTCTGTGCTATGGGTCCCTTTATCTGTGCCAGGCGATTCTGGAGCTCGCGGGCGCATGTTTCCACTGCCTCCATTGGCTTTCCCGCACGGAGCAGGGGAACCATAGTGGCATCGAGGAGATGGCTCATCGCTACGTCAGTCAGTTCCTCTTCCAACCCATATCCTATTTCCGCGCGAATGTGCCGCTCCTTCATGAATACGAAGATAACCAACCCCCGGTCGTCACCCTTCGCCCCCGGTGCCCAGCGCTCCGCTGTATTCAACGTAAACAGCGGATCCTCCGACGGCATCGTATCGAAGGCAGCAAAGATGATAACGTTGCCGGTGTGGGTCTGAAAATTATCAAGATCGAAATCAGCATGACCCAAAGGGCCAAACAAGTGGTTCGGATCGTAAATGTGGTGGAAATAACTGTCAGGACCGCCTTCGAGGCCCCGGTTGTAGAGATCGATGACACCTCCAGGTCCCTGTGGCACTACGAAGGCGGTGACGAGGAGTGCAAGACCAACAACCGCCGTCAGAACAATCGTGACTTTAAAACCCAGTGATCGCTTTTTTGCGCTGGGCCCCATGTTTCACCTTAAAACGACGTCTTCTCAAATCACCCCAATTATATCAGGTCTCAAAGATTAAAAATAGGGGAAAGGTATTGATACCAATACCTGAGTAGTCTTGGAAGAGAAAGACCTTTCTCCCAACGACTTCCTTCACGAGTCAGTTTGTTTTTTCTGGATAAATTACGAATTTGAAGGAGTGTGCTAAAATGTCTTAGAATTTAGGTTGCGATTGGGGACTTATTTATTGGGTAGGAAACAATGGAAGGAGTAAAGAGAAACTCAGAAACGAATCTTGAAGAACGGGTCAGGAAATTAGCTCAATGGATGTTCAAGGCCAAGTATCTTATTGTCTTTACCGGCGCGGGCATCAGTACAGAATCAGGACTGCCTGACTTTCGAGGGCCGGATGGCATCTGGACAAGACAGGCCAAAGGACTCCCGACAAAAAGCAGACCTTTTACTTCGGTCGAGCCCAATGCAGGTCATCAAACGATTGTCGAATTGCAGAATTTAGGGAAATTGAAATTCCTCATCTCTCAGAATGTGGATAACCTTCATTTGCGTTCTGGG
The DNA here is from genome assembly GCA_050014415.1 of Thermodesulfobacteriota bacterium. Lineage (GTDB taxonomy): Bacteria > Desulfobacterota > BSN033 > BSN033 > UBA1163 > JBEKDJ01. Next base: position 4,211 of record JBEKDJ010000278.1, read on the forward strand.
ATTCGGCCTGATCTGTTGGCTGAGCTGCATGGAAATGTCACGAAACTCAGATGTCAGCGCTGCCAGATCCTAGTGGACAAATCCGTGGGCTCAGATACCTGCAAGTGTGGAGGTGGGCTGGTCTCAAGTGTTGTGAACTTCGGGGATCCCCTTCCTCAAAAGGATCTCGAGGATTCTTTTCGGCACTCGAGTTATTGTGATCTTTTTGTTGTGGTAGGTTCAAGTCTTGTCGTCAGCCCTGCGAATGACATGCCCACAGTAGCCCTGAGAGCAGGTGCCCGCCTGGTCATTATCAATCAAGGAGAAACTCCCATGGACAGGAGTTGTCATCTACGTTTTGAAGAAAAGATCGGGGAAGTATTGCCTCCGGCAGTAAAGAAGCTAAAAGAGTTTATGAAGAATTGAAACCCGCCTTTTCATCTCCACTCCCCAATTTTCAAACAATAGAGAAATGGTCGGAAAAAGTTTGGATAATGATAAATTGGATTTATTGATCTAAGGGATGCCGCCATGATAAGCCACGAAAACGGGTGTAATCTCGGTCAGTAGTGATCCACACTTTTCCCGACTCAATAGCAAGGGCAGCAAAGAATTTCTTGACACACAACCCCCATTTTTCGTAATATAATCTATGGCAAAGCAAATAATCAGAGAGCCCTCTTTCCCGCTGTCTTCTTATGACGTTGTTCCTTTCAACGAGAGGTCATCAGGCTATCGCGGCCTCATAACCCTCCCTGGCTATGTCCCCAGAGATTTGTCACCAGACTCTATCGATATTTATGCACCCATTGTTAAATACAGGCCCGGCCGGGATGAGCCTTCAATCAGGCTGAATATCCCTGCAATGAGTGCCGCCATGCAGGCGGTATCGGGCCAAGACATGGCAAAGGAACTTGCAAGATTGGGCGGAATGTCGGCAGTCTACTGCAGCCAGCCCATCGCTGATCAGGTCGAGATGGTCCGCACAGTCAAGCGCCACAAGGGAGCGTTTGTCGAAGCAGAAGTCGTTTCGCCCGAGGACAGAATCCAATATGTCGCTGAAAGAATGCGCAGGACTGGATATTCGAAGTTCTTCGTAACTGAGGGACGCGAGCAGCACGGTCTTTTCTTGGGCATCATAACGGACAATGATTTTGATGAGAAGACCCATTACGGCCTGACGGTCAGGGACAGGATGCGCCCTGTCAACCAGCTGGACGTAGCCTATGATCGTGATATTGGATATGATGTAAAGGAAGCGAATGACCGGGCTAAACAGAGCCATCACAGCGCGCTTCCCATCCTTTATGACAACGGGAGGCTGAGGGACGTGATCTTCAGGCGCGACATCCGGGAGCATCGTGAGCATAAAACCGAGATGCTTGACGGGAAGAAGCGTCTTATGGTTGCGGCTGCAGTGAATACCCATGATTACAGGGAGAGGACCAGGGCTTTGGCCGATGCGGAAGTCGATATTTTTGTTATAGACACTTCTCAGGGCTGGACAGACTTTGTTGAGGATGCAGCCAGGCATATACAAAGAGAATATCCTGGAATGCCTTATATCGGCGGAAACGTTGTAAGCGCAGAGGGGTTCAGGTTTCTTGTTGAGAAGTGCGGAGTTCATGCCGTCAAGGCGGGCATGGGAATAGGTTCTATATGCATCACACCTCATCAAATAGGCATTGCTCGCGGCCAGGATCGTGCCATTGAGGACGTGGCCTTGGCCCGGGATGAATATCTCAAGGAAACCGGTGTCTATATTCCGATTATCGCCGATGGCGGCGTGCGGAGCGTAAGAGATATGCTGGTAGCTCTGGCTCTTGGTGCTGACACGATCATGCTTGGACGCTTCCTTGCGGGAACGAATGAAAGCCCGACTGAAATCAACTTCAATATGTCTCCGCCTAAAAAACCCTACTGGGGGGAGGGGTCTGCCAGGGCAAAGAGCTGGCGCGAAAAAAGAGGATACAATTACGAATTCGACGAAGGAGTCGAGGCGTGGGTAGATTACGTCGGTCCTCTCGAGCGTTATCTTAATCAGGCCATGATGCAGCTAAAGGATGGCATACGCAAATCAGGCACTTACAGTATTGATGAGCTTCACAGATATGCAGTTGTAGAAGTCATCTCAGAAGAGGATGCAAGCCCGAGCGTTCTTTCCGAAATGTCCACTAAATAGCGACCCAGCCTTAAAACGTTTTTACGAAATTCCCTTCACGGGCCCAACGGACCGTTTTCAATCGTGTAATCTCCAGGACTTCTCGAAATCGTCTTCATTACGATCTAATATCATGGATATCATGCCCACACTGGTCTTCGGCTGATTCTTCACTGTCAAAGAATCTGTCGATGTGGAAACAAGTAAAAAAGTTGGAAAGAACCGTGTAAATATAGAGAGTGGAGACCAAGAACCATATGCACGCTCCTCTGCATGAACGTATTCATTCTTCTACCACGCGCGAAATGTCCGTCCTTGATTGCCCCGATACATGCTAGCCCATCCTACTTGTGTCACGCTCCGCGAAGTTGTATTTTTCCCTACGTCGCCCATTTTTATGTATGCTTGCCCCTTGTCAACAACGTACCACGTATTTTCCCTACTTCCACGATGCGGCATGATCCTTCGCATATTGCTCGAATGCTATGGTGGGCCGCCCCAGAACTGATTCAGCATCGTGAGTAACAGATGCGCAGAGGCCTTGCCGCACAATCC
>JBEKDJ010000279.1:0-6562 GCA_050014415.1 Thermodesulfobacteriota bacterium
AGTCTCGTCCTGACCTCCTTTCTTGTCTTCCGTTATTTTAACATTTTGGTCCGAAGCCTTTACACGGCTTCGGCCTTTTGGTTGGGGATTTTCTACCTTTTCATTCTTGCGGCCATCCTCTGTTGGATCTTCTACGGTGTGGCAAATCTATTTCACTTCTCTTTGGACCGAAAGATATTGATCGAGGTTTTGCTCGGGATGGGGCTCCTATCAGGCCTTTACGGATTTGTCAATGGAGAGGTGATTCGTATTACGCAAATCAGTCTTCAGCTCCCTCATCTGCCCAGTCAATGGAAAGGGAAAACCGCTGTCTGGGTTAGCGACACACACTTGGGCCAGGTAAGAAATCATGGATTCTCCCGGGACGTCGCTGCCAAGATCAAGAGTTTGGATCCAGACATCGTTTTTATTGGCGGCGATCTGTACGATGGCGTTGCAGTGGATCTGGATAGGGTGATCGAACCCTTTTCAAGGCTCTCCGCTCCTTACGGTGTCTATTTCATTACAGGGAATCATGAAGAGTTCGTTGACAACACTCCATACTTAGAGGCGGTTCGGCGTGCTGGAATACGGGTTTTGTACAACGAAAAGGTTGAACTGGATGGCTTGCAGATCATCGGAGTGGATTACAGGGATTCGACGAGGGGGGAGCAGTTCAGATCGATCTTACAACAGCTAAGGATCGACCCGCACAAGCCCAGCATTTTGTTGAAGCATGCTCCTCTTCAATTAAAGATCGCCGAGGAAGAGGGAATCACTCTCCAGCTCTCGGGTCACACGCACCGCGGCCAGGTTTTTCTCTTTCGATTCATCACCTCTTGGGTCTATCATGGTTACGATTATGGACTAAGGAAATTCGGTAATCTTCTTGTTTATACCTCCAGCGGGGTTGGTACCTGGGGACCTCCCATGCGTCTCGACACAAAGCCGGAGATTGTGGTCTTTCGGTTTATGTAACCAGACCGGATCTTCCTGGTGGATGTTCTCGCAGCCACTCCCAATTCATCCCATCTCATCTTCCCCAAACATGACGAAAGATCGAATTTGATTTTCTTGCCTGACGACATGGTAGAGTGAACATATTGAACGTTACCAAATTCTTAGCAGAATAGGGGTCCATGATGTATAATGGAACTGACACGGAGGGAGTATGTCGATCCTATTCGGCGCTGCTGGGGTTGCTCTCATCCTTATTGTTTTAGGGGATGCTTTCGAAACGATCATTCTTCCCCGCCGGGTGACACGCCAGGTGAGTCTTGCTCGCATTTACTATCGGTCTACCTGGCTATTCTGGGCACGAATGATTCGTTCGCTATTTTCTGGCAGGCGCCAGGAGACCTACTTAAGCTTCTATGGGCCCCTTTCATTGCTTGTCTTGTTGATGCTTTGGGCAACCGGGCTGATCATTGGATTCGGTCTGGTACATTGGGCATCGGGTTCGGCAATCAAAACGCCAGAAGGAACCTCCAGCCTCATCACTTATCTATATCTGAGCGGAACCACCTTTTTTACGCTCGGGATGGGAGACGTTGTGCCTATTACAACGATCGGGAGAGCGATTTGTGCCTTTCAAGCGGGATGTGGGTTTGCCTTCCTGGCACTTGTGATTGGTTACCTTCCCGTTTTGAATCAGTCCTTCTCCCGCCGTGAAGTGAACATCTCGCTACTGGATGCGCGGGCAGGTTCGCCACCTACCGCGGGCGAGCTGTTGCGGCGACACAGTCATGACCTTGGGATGGAGGATCTTCGACAACTCTTTCACGAGTGGGAGCGGTGGTCGGCGGACTTGCTTGAAAGCCATCTCTCCTATCCGGTGCTTGCCTATTTTCGGTCTCAGCACGATGACTTATCCTGGCTAGGGGCCCTTACGGCGATTCTGGATGCGAGTGCCTTCGTCATCGTTACTCTGAAAGGTCCCTGTGAACGTCAAGCCCAGCTGACCTTCGCAATCACACGCCATGCCATCGTGGACCTCGCTCAAATATTCAACTGTCGACCACGTAAACCACAGCAAGACCGGCTTCCACACGACAAGTTTGAGGCTCTGCATTCCGCTCTCATCTCAACCGGCATGGAGCCTCGAGAAGGAAGTGTTGTTGAACAAAAACTCTCAGAGCTTCGGAAGATGTATGAACCCTATGCCTACTCTCTTTCCCAATACATGCACATCAAGATTCCCCCTTGGGTAACGGAATCCCGTCGAGCAGACGATTGGCAGACGAGTGCCTGGGGGAGGAAGACTGGCTTTCAAATAGACGACCCGCCAGACGGTCGCAGGGATGAACATTTCTGAGGTCTGTTCTCGGAAAGTCATGCCGAACTATTTCTCAGGCCTGGGACTTGCAGAAAAGAATATTATCCTCACCGGGCAGCCCATCCTCGTTACAGGCACGGGAAGAAACTGCCTTATTTCTGAGACTCTACCATATATTCCTTGATCAACAATTCGTTCTTATTCTGGACCTTTTGCATCTCACTTAACGTCACATTTTCAAAGGGGAGTTTCATCCTTTTGCTTCTCAGATGTGCGATTTCAGAATCGAGATACCGAATGATATTGGCAATCGCTTCAGCCATGGATGAGATTGAATCTTGGGTTTTTTCGAAGGTCTCTTTGTCCAGATAGGCACGGTTCAAAAGATGGAATCGCTCAAAGAATTTCTGGAACTTCTCCATCTCCTCCTTTTTCCCCTTCTTCTTATCCAACTTCTTAGTCATTTCCAAGAACTTGTCGATATCCATAAACCCTCCCGTGACTCAGAGAATACTGGCCAGAAGTATTTTGAATCTCCTTTACTTAATCCCTCCTCATTTGGAAACTGTGTCATAATGCCTTTCAAAGTAACTCGCGGAAAAGATGGATTGCTCAGCTTTGGGGCTCCAAACCCATGAAAAGAATCCCATTTCTAAGAAGGCCGATTATTCAGAACTTTAAACGACCGCATTCGAAAACTGAGGAGCCTGACTGCCTCTGTTCCGCCGCAATCTACCCTCCCTCATCATTACGACACAGTCTCCTGGGGAGGAGAGATTCTTCTTGTAGAATTTATATGAGAACCAGCGGGTTTTGTCAATTCTATTGTCCTTTCTTGCACAACCCAAGGACTGGAAAGCCATCTATCGTAGGGTCAGACACCCTTCGCAAAGCGGGCGGTTTGAAAAGTGGGACTTTATCAATGGCAGCCAACTTTCTTAGATTAACCCTGATGTTCCAAAAAGTGAGTTATATGAACCCCGATAGGCCCGTCGCAAAGGCTTCGAGGCGAACGTTCGTCGACACCGTAAAGGCTTTCGCCTGGAAGTGCACGGCTGCTACATGCATCTCTTTACCAAGTAGCTGCCTGGCTATGGCGATTGCACTCTTGCCCTTGATAAATCCGATTACCGATGCTACACATGGTTTTGGAGGTATTTCAACGCAGATATGCATCTGATCGGGCATCAGAGGACCTCGATTCCATCTTCAATGTGACAAACTCTGATAAATCTCTGACATAACATACCCTTGGAGCAGACCAACGCACAGATTCGTAATTCTGTGATGGATAAGGATGCGACCAAGCGTGACCCCACAATCTTAGAAGGAGGTACGGAATGATACCTTACAGATACCGTGTTTTGCGCGTCAATTTGACCCGACGAACTTCCGAAGTTGAAACAGTTCCCCCTGAACTCTGTGAGCTCTTCATCGGAGGAAGGGGCTTCGGCGTTGCCTATCTCTACAGAGAGCAGCCACCGCACGCGGACCCCCTGGGAGAAGAAAACAGACTCATGTTCCTCGCTGGCCCGTTGGCCGGCACTCAGGCTCAATCCGTGTCACGCTGGATGGTCTGCACCAGAAGCCCACTGACCGGCGGGTACGCGCGATCTGTTGCCGGCGCGGACTTCGCTGCTTGGCTTCGCTTTGCGGGCTACGATGCAGTGCTGGTTGAAGGCAGGTCCCAGACGCCTGTGTATCTTCATCTCACTGCTGATGGATGCAAGATCGAGGACGCAAGTGAACTCTGGGGAAAGGAAACGCCCAAGACTCAGGATATGCTGCGCCAACGCCACGGGGATAAAACGCGTGTGGCCTGCATCGGCCCCGCAGGCGAGCGGCTCGTAAGATACGCGGCGATCGTGAGCGGCAGGAGGACCGCGAGCCGCTGCGGCGTCGGTGCGGTGATGGGCTCGAAAAATCTAAAAGCCATAGCGGTTACGGCCGAGCGCAACGTCAGGGTTTTCGATCAGGATGCTTTTAAGAAGCTGGCCATAGAGCAGAACCGCCTCTTTCGTGCAAGCCAGCAGTTCGAGCATCACAAGGAGTGGGGGACGACTGCGACCCAGAATGTCACCAATACAATGGGGATATTCCCGGTGCGGAACTTCCGATACGGCCAGCAGAAGGACGCCGAGAAGCTCTACGGTGAGGAGTACCGGAAACTGAGGACAGGGGAGTTTGGCTGTTACAACTGCTCCGCTCGATGTGGCAAAGCTCACACGGTGACAACAGGCCCTTATGCAGGCGCATGGAGTGAGGGTCCGGAGTATGAATCCCTCTGGGTCTTCAGCGCACCGATCGACAGCACTTCCATCGAAGCCACCATACGCGCCGATCAGCTCTGCGACGATCTCGGGATCGACACCATCAGCACCGGCGGTTGCATCGGCTTTGCCTACGAGCTGTATGAGCGCGGTATCATCGACCGGAACGACACAGACGGGCTGGAACTCATCTATGGAGATCACCAAACCATGATCAAACTGGTTCAGAAGATCGCGGCACGCGAAGGGTTCGGCGACATTCTGGCCGAGGGTGTGGTGAGGGCGGCCCGTAAGATCGGACGCGGTGCAGAAGCTTACGCGATCCACACCAAGGGGATGGAATTACCCGCCTATGAGCCGCGCGGCGCCAAGTCTCAGGGGTTCAACTACGCAACATCCAACATCGGCGGGAGCCACTGCTACGGTTATGCGGGGCAGGAGATTTTCGGAGCTACCGACCCGAGGCCGATCAACCGGTTTGCCGAGGCGGAGAACGCTGACATCGTCATTCACAACCAGGATAGCACGGGTATGGGTGAAGTGGGCATTGTCTGCGCTTTCGCAAGGGGCTGGGGATGGTTCCCGAACCACTATGGTAAGCTCCTGGCCGCAGCAACAGGTGTTGAGAACTCTGCCGACATAGGCTATCTGCAGAAAGTGGGGGAAAGGACCGTCAACCTCGAGCGGGCCTTCAACGTTCGTGAGGGGTTCGGGAGGAAAGACGACAAACTCCCGGCAAGGATGCTGAACGAGCCGCTTCACACCTACGACGCGGCCGGAGAGGGGCAAATCGTCAGAGAGATGGAGCAGTTTCTTGACCGCTACTATGAACTCAGGGGCTGGAACGAGGATGGTAATCCGACAGCTAAGAAGCTGGCCGAGCTTGGACTTGCGGAGATGACGAAGGACATCTCTTCGCGCTGAGCTAGAATTTCCAATCGCATGAAGAGGCCCGGACGTCCTTCAATCATTCAACGACTTTCTAAGGCAAACAAGCATCTGGGCAACAGCCGCCAAAGAATTACCCCCAGGGTCTTTTTACAAGGTCTTTCTATGAAAAAACCTAAAATGCAGCCGCGAAGCTATTCTCAGCTAAATTTAGCGGTTTTTCATTTGAAAACCTCTGGATTCCCGCCTTCCCTGGAATGACGAGTTCACTCATCAGATTATAATGTCATTCCTGCACAAGCAGGAATCCAGCAACATTTCCAACCATTCCATAAAAGAATCTCTCAACTTGGGTCTCAATAAGAAAGGGTTGTCAAATTCTTCACAATCCTTGCCTTCTAAGAGAATAATGACTAATTTGTTATTGAGGGTAGAATTTGGAAAAGAAGAGAGGAATTGATCATGACCCGACTTTTGACTGCACATTTTCGGTTGAGGTGCAGAATCTAAACCAGACAGGAGGTGATGACCATGAAGAAAAATGGCAAAAAAACAAAAATGAAGACAGCCAAGACCACAACCCCTGCTATGTATGATTGTTGTTGGTATGAACCTTCTTACAATGATCTTTGCTGCGGTGGGGTTTGCGGTTGTTAGGGGTTGCAATGGGTTCTTCGAGATTAGCAGTCCTCACGAGGTGAAGGCGTTTCTTTCTCTGGACTGAAACCAAGTGCTTCCCCAGCATTGTTCAATCAGAATGTGGATGAGAAGGAGGGGCTGCGCCTATCTCTATGAGTGGTCGTTGATTCTTGAACATGGTGAAAAGGTATGACTAGTAGTGTAACAAAGCTTAACCAGAGAATGTGTGTTTGACTAACCCCGTTAGAAGGGACAGGGCTTTAACCTTGCCCTTTCTGTAAGGAATTAAAGGTTTCTTTATATCATCCCCGCCCCCTGATGGAGTAGCTTTCTAACGGGGTAAATCTCTGATAAATCCTTTCATGTTGGAAAACCGGGACGAATAGGGTGGGGTAAGTGAAAGGGAGAGATTCATCTCTTCCAATGACCAGATAGCCTTCCTCTCTCAAACTGGTGGCAATCTTCTTTAAGACATCGATCTGGCATTCTTTGGAGAAGTAAGTGAAGGCCA
>JBEKDJ010000280.1:0-8611 GCA_050014415.1 Thermodesulfobacteriota bacterium
GTTCAAGTACTTTTACCTCGGCTTCGATTCGACCCTTAAATTTGTCCTTTACCATCTCTAGATCGTATCGTGCCTGGAGGTTCAACCAAAACCGCTCTGAAAGATTAAAATAACGAGATAGCCTTAAAGCGGTATCAGCACTAATGGAACGCTTGCCATGAACGATCTCGTTTATACGCCGGGCTGGGACACTGATGTCTTTGGCCAATTTATACTGACTGATCCCCAGCGGTTTCAAAAATTCTTCCATAAGAATTTCACCTGGGTGGATAGGCGCAAGTATTTTTGTCTTCATCGTGATGATCTCCTAATGGTAATCCACGATTTCTACTTCATAAGCATCCCCCTCTGACCAGCGAAAACAGATACGCCACTGGTCATTGATGCGAATGCTATGTTGCCCTTGGTGACTGCCTGTAAGTTTCTCCAGGCGATTCCCCGGTGGTATACGTAAGTCTTCTTTTTTCTCTGCAGCATCAAGTAAGAGTAGCTTTCGTAGCGCGATACGGTAAACATTAGTAGGGAATCGAGCTGGCCGTTGCCGTAGAAAGATATTCTCGGTTTCTTTACAACGAAAGCTCTCTAGCATGAATGAATATTAACGTGAGCCGATATTATTGTCAAGCGTTATTATTGGTTGACTATTTAGCGCCTACCGAGCCTGTAGAAAAAGTTATTTCTTTAAAAACTGCTTCTTCTGCTGGATCAAAAATAGAAAGTTAGTTTCTGCCATTGAAAGTTCTTACGACCCCCGCGCGACACCGAAGCCCTTGACAAAAATGGAGACAATATCAATCCTTTATTACGATTGTCTGACCCTCTCGATGATGAACTTATTAAGCAAGTCACAAAGATGAATGTAAGAATTCTTCCAGCGAAAAGCTGTTTTATAGAGTCTCATAGGATTGTGCTCCTTAACCCCAAAACTTGCAAGCCACTCACGTGACCATTCAAAAGAGAGTGCACGATTCTCTAAGGGATCTGTAAAAAATAACTGTGCTAATTTATTCGAGGCTTCTTCTACGGCTTGATCAAAGATTTCTTCCGGTACGTTCCACCCTTTGCTTACCGCCGAAAAGGCGTGTTCTCGAAAATGACGGACTACAGTTGCGAATTCGCATCCCTTCTCGGAAGCGTACGTCAAAGCAACTGCGACAACAGATACGAGGTAGGTAAATAAAATGTACTTGCATTTTGATTCATCGAATTTATCATTATTGCGCCATTTTCTAATCTCGTTTTGATATGCCCTTTCCAAATCATCCATCACCCAAGCTTGAAACAAGTCACGGGCCAAAACCTGCGCTTCTATTTTTGTCTTAAATACATTTGCAAAGACCATTATTTGCCTTCCACTTGTTTGTCAGTTTATAAGGCTAACCACTGGGCTCAGCGTGTTTGCGTAACGTGAAACGTTTAGCAAATCCGCTGGAGCCCTTTGTTCGACGGCATCTTTTGCTTTTCTGGCTTACCGCTCCAGCCTAAATGCTCGCTTTGAATAGTGAACCTGCTTCTCTTCAGGCGACTTATAACACTGCATCGTGTAGAAGTCTCGTGGTATGGCATCCGCATCTTGCTCTTTGTCAAATTTCGCTTCGAGGATGACCATAACCAAAAAATTCTTCCGCAATTTCTCGGCAATGCGGACAACTTCTGGGTCGCGCGGGTCTCCTTGGATGAAGGTCCTGAGAAATGTATTCTGATAAAGATAACCACCACCCTTCAAAGAAGAATCCATTAAATTCAAAACCTCAGAGCAGACCTCTTTCATAGGTTTCTTAGGTTTGCCAAGGCCTGTTACTGTAACCTTAGCAACAAACACATCTTTGGCACTGTAAAAATCCACGTCTGTTTCTGCCCGAACAGAAGCGTAACGGTCTTGCTGTTCAAAATATTTCTCGATTTTTATCATGTGCCAGAGATCTGCAACCTCCTTTTGAAAATATTGATCAATTGCGTAAGTCAATAACTCAAGGCGAGTCGGCGGGCTCATGAACCATTTGTCGCTCTGTATGTCTTTGTCCGCTGGGAGTTGGTTTATATCTTCATTCCTTGTGTTTTGATCTACTGTAAAAGGAAATATCAGCTCCTCGGCCGGACATACGCTGGAAAAAGTAAACAAGAGAAGTGCGAATAATGAGATAGAAAGTTTTGCCATTTGACACCTCCCATGATCCGGATAGTGAACCTTGTTTTTCTTAAGAATACTAACTGCAATCTGAACATTCAGCCTTGGCACTTCCATTTCCCGTTCTCCTCGTAAAACCTCATGCTGTATGGTATCTTTTCATACCACCTCTGCTTATCTTTCCATATATTGCCAACAATCATTCTGTTCTGATGGGATACAAACACTACGACATAGTCAACCAATGCGTCTACAAGATTCCGTCTACTTTTTCCAACTACGTCATCACTGAAGTCTGGACCTCCATATGTCCCTGAGATGTCCTCCAGTAGGAGCACCGTCTTATATCCGCCATTTTTATATTTTGGGAACTTTCCTAGTCCATGGCAGAATGAGATCCATAGTCTTTCCTCCTTCAATTCGGTTAGTTGCGTGGGTTGTCCCGGTATTCTCCCGACTGATCCATTGATGTCAGGATGTGATCCTCCTCCGCACATTAGTAGTAAATTGTGCTCTCCATACTGCCAAGAGATGTAATGATCATGTTTCATTCTTTCTGCTTCATTAACAATCCAACGTGAAACATTTTCAATGAATTCGGCCTTAGCGGTCTTCTCCAATGAATCGACCAGCGTGTTGGGTACCACAAGGATAAAGTATCGATCAATAGGCAGCGCCCCGCGACACTTTGAGTTTACCTCTTGAACCAAATCCCAGGATTTGTTTACGTACCTGATCTGACCCTCGAACGACTCGACTATAGTATGCTCGATCGCCAACATCGGCAATTCGGCATCTTTGGGTGTGAGAATAAAGTCCACATCCCGTTCGACGGTATTCCGCTCATCTGGGTAGTCAGTCGTTTCGTATACTGACCCCGTCAGCAAACGGAAGATCTCAATGAAAGCGTTACAAGCATTCTCTTCGTTAATTCTTTTCATACTTGATGGACACCATCACGTTCTGCTCTAAATATAGCCGTCTAACGATTAGCAGACGAAATATTTATTTGGCCTACATTTTGACTATTACCATATCATAATTTGGGGATATTTTAAACCATAACTATGTGTTAATAAGGGAAATTAATGCCCTATTTGTATTCGTATTTGTTATGTAATAGCAGATTATACGAAATTCCTAACACGGGATTCATTGATAATCTGTACTCCTTGTTGATTTTTGGTTGAAATCTACAATCATTGGAAGGCTTTTCCAGATGAGTGTTACAGGAAAGAGTCACCACCAAATTGAGGGTGACTAAAATATAGAAACCTTACTTTGTGAGACTGAAATTAGGAAATCGCAGACACATCCCAATATTATTTTGTGAGTCAGTGGGAGAAGGGGATTTGTTCACCAAGAAATACTTTCAACCCAACCACTGAAGCCCTTGAATAGATTGACTCCATGGCATCCAGAAATCTCTCTTGGCCCCTCCAGAATGGAAAGCTTCCCAGCCTCTTGGTCAGGGCTGCCGGCACGGGAGGAATCGACACTTCTCCAAAGAAATCATCAGGCAATGTCTCGCCATTCCAGAATTTGGAGACATCGGAGGTCAATGTCTCCTCATCTTCATGAAGGGGTTCCTGTTTCGGCTTAGCATTCCTTGGGGTGGCTTTTTTCCCGGTGCCGCTTAGAATCCCAACCAGATCTTCCCGGTTCATTCCACGAAGCTTAAATATTAAGAAGGGATCGCGGTCAAACTCCTCACCCAGAAGGTAATAGACGGCAGCAATATGCTTGCAGGGGTTTGACCAGTCCGGACAGGAGCAAGCCGTCTTCAGATCCTTCAGCTTCTCCGGAAACAAAGACAATCCTGCTTCTCTAAATGCCTTTTCGATATCCTGAGGCATCTCACCAGCCAATAATTTGGCTGAAAAGAGGGCTTCCCGAGATAGAGTCTTAGCTAATTTCTTCCAGTCAGCGGCCCGGAGGGTTTTGTAGCTTTATGAGAACCGTCCTCAAATTCCTGAGAGCCGTCAAAGTTCTTACGACCCCCCGTGCGACAAGGAAGCCCTTGACAAAAATGGAGACAATATCAATCCTTTATTACGATTGCCTGACCCTCTCGACCCCCTCCTAGTAATACTTTATTTAATTTTCATTTCCACATCGGCCGAGTTGAGCGGAATGGCCGGAGCGAAAGGCCCTTGGGTCTGGGAGCGCGGGCCATTTCCGCTCCAACGATTATATGCATTATTTGAATTGATCATTTATGGCTTTGTTCAATGTCTTTTGTGCGGTTATGAGTTTTTTGTATTTTAATTGTACTTTTTCAATGTTTTTTGACAGCACAGCCTTTAGTAGGTCGCCTTCCATTTCTGCAACATCGATTCTTTTGTAATAGTCCATTGTTTCTTTTAGATGGGCCAAGACAATTTTCCCGGTTAGAATAGGGTGATTATTGGTTACATTTGCATCTTCATATCTTGTTCCATGTTCTAGCTCAACCTCTAGTCCTTGTTGAAAATCATCAATCGGAATATCTTTTCTTTGTTTGTTCACAATATTTAGAATTATTGACGCTTCTTCTTTCGATACGGCTGGTTCTTCTATTTGTGACCAATCTCGAATAGCTAGCTCATTACATACTCTTTTTACCTCTTTTACAGTGACATATTCTGGAATTTTCATTGAATACTCCTTTCTTTAGGCATATAAGAGTAATTTTTATGCTTCTTCTATATTTTCATAAATATTGAACCACTACAGGCCCTCTTCCACCCCAAAAGGGTCGATCTCGTGCCATTTTTTCCAGAAAAGATCGTTTTAAACATTATTATACGGAATCAAGATAATTTAAGAATTAATTATTCGTTTAGATTGAAGCATATTCCCATTGCCACTTTTCGATTGTAATATACACCCTTTTCTAAAATTAGGGAATAGAAAATTTCAGGAAGGAGTCACTACCAAATTGAGGGTGACTAAAATATCGAAACCTTACTTTGTGAGATTGAAATTGAGAAATCGCAGACACATCCCAATATTTCTTGTGAGTCAATGGGAGAAGGGGATTTGTTCACCGAGAAATACTTCCAACCCAGCCACTGAAGCCCTTGAATAGATTGACTCCATGGCATCCAGAAATCTCTCTTCGCTCCTCCAGAATGGAAAGCTTCCCAGCCTTTTGGGCAGGGCCGCAGCTATGGGGAGAATACGAACGTTTCCAAAGATATCATCGGCAACAATGAATTGGGGTCAGTTATTGACAGAGGACAAATTCGAAAATGAAGTGCTCTCATGCATAAAAAAGTTGGCCCAATCCTGATTGCATAGATAAACGGTAGAACGTCATTTGTAAAGAGAGTGAAAAAGTTCAGTCCGATAGGTTTTCTATTCTTATCCCTTTGCCTTGCTTAAGGCTTTCCCGGGCAGATGCAACTCGTGCTAAAAACCTAGGATCATGCTCTAACCTGTAATCAAACCAGTCCTCTTCGGACCCGAAGCCAATTAAAACCCCGGCCGGTTTTCCATGCCGTGTGATGATGATCTCTTCTTTTTCCGCCAAATCCAAGTATTCTGAAAGGCGGTCCTTAACTTCTGACAGTGCAATCCTTTTCATTTCTTCTCTCCTATTTCCTCCAGCCACTCAGTGGCTTTGGACTTCGGTATGATTGCTAAGATTTCAACCGTCGCTTCCACCACATCGTAAAATACCCTGATTTCATCAACTCTTAATCGATACTGTGGTCGACTCATCCCCCGTAACTTTTTGATTCGACTCTTGCTTATTTTCTGTGGCTCAACCCTAAGATGTTTCTCAATCGCCTCTTTGACAGTAGAACGGTCTCTTGCTGATAAGCGTTTAAAATCTTGAACGGCTTCTGGTGCAAAGAGGATCTCGTATTTCATTCTGGCTATATTATAGCCAGAATTCTACTTTCCTGTCAATACATACATCGACAACTTAAAAGGGGGACACATCTGAACTTATCCTTTTTTCTGAAATATCCTGAAGTTTCTTTAAGGGCAGATCATAAACTATCCCTGCAAATGGTCTCTTTCCAAATTTTCTTCTTGATTCACCCCGTTAGAAAGCCCTATCATTTATGCTGGGGATGACAGCAATATAAAGCATCAGCTCTTTATTGAGGGCGGGGTCAAAGCCCTGCTCTTTCTAACGGGGTAGACTTGCTCTCCAAGGAATACTCTTAGCCCAACGGCTGAAGCCCTTGTATAGATTGATTCCATCACATCCAGGAATTTCTCTTCAGCCCTCCAGAAGGGAAAGCTTCCCAGCCTTTTGGGCAGGGCTGCCGGTACTGGAGGAATCGATACTTCCCCGATGAACCGGTTCGAGGATTAGATTTTTGTCTGGACTTTTTAACCGTGATGGTATCAGGTTCTTTGATGTTGGTTTCCGCCCATAGAAGAAGCTTCCCATCGAGAACCCCTGCATGAAGGATTATCATTTTTGGATAGACTCCTTATTCTCATTGAAAATTCAATCTGGTACAGTATAATTGAAACTATGAGAAATGGAAATATTCATCATGTGGGAAGGGACCGATGTTCTCAAAGGAGATGGGACGACGAGAATTCATGAAGAACATAAAATAGAGACATCTTTATCCCGGCAGGGTTTATTCCACCACAGAGGGCAGGAGGCGGTTGTATGAAGATGGGGGTTGAAGAAAAAAGCAAAGTACTTGAAGAGATGAGGGAGAAATATCCCGAGAAGTTCATATCAGAGGAGAAAGTCTTCAGCCGGATTAATCGTGGGGATAGAATATTTATTGGCACCGGTTGTGGCGAGCCTCAGTATCTCGTCCATGCGCTCGTCAACTACGTCGAAAAACACCCCAAGGCTTTCTTTGATGCAGAAGTCCTCCATGTCTGGACGATGGGCGTCGCTCCCTATGCCAATGAAACGTACAAAAGCAATTTTCGCCAGAACTCCTTCTTCATCGGGAACAACACGGTCAGAGAAGCAATTAACAGTGGCATTGCTGATTATACCCCGATCTTTCTATCACAGGTTCCCGGATTGTTCGATCGCAAACTGGTCCCCATAGATGTCGCCCTGGTCCAGGCCTCCCTTCCGGACCATCATGGTTACATGAGCCTGGGGGTCAGTGTGGATATCACCAAAGCGGCCACAGAGAATGCAGCCCTGGTGATTGCCCAGGTGAACGCCTATATGCCAAAGGTTCATGGGGATACCTTTATTCACCTGGAGGATGTCGATTTTGTTATCTCTTGTGACGAGCCTTTATTGGAATATGAAACTCAGGTGCCGGATGAGATTGCTCAAGGCATCGGCAAGTATGTTTCTCAGCTCATCGAGGACGGAGACACCATTCAGGTCGGCTACGGAAGTCTTCCAAACGCCATCCTCTCCAACCTCAGCGGTAAGAAACATCTGGGCGTACATACCGAATTGCTGACCGACGGCATTGTGGAATTAATGAAAACAGGGGTGATCGATAATAGTCAAAAGGAGATTCACCGAGGAAAAGCCATCGCTACCTTTTGCATGGGGAAAAAGGGGACCTATGATTATATCCATGACCATCCCGGCATTGAATTCAGCCCCATTGACTACACCAACGACCCTATGGTGATTGCTAGGAACAAGCACATGACTGCAATCAACAGCATCCTGCAGATCGACTTGACAGGCCAGGCCACAGCCGAATCCATCGGTTGGAGGTTTTACAGCGGCATCGGTGGACAGGCCGATTTCATGCGCGGGGCTGTCATGGCTCCGGGAGGAAAGACGATCCTGACCCTCCAATCCACTGCCGAAGACGGGAAGATCTCGCGGATCGTGCCTTCCCTTGATGTGGGGGCAGGTGTGACCCTCACGAGAGGAGATGTCCATTATGTCGTCACCGAATGGGGCATTGCCTATCTCCACGGGAAGAATATCCGGGAACGGGCCATGGATCTGATTGCCGTTGCCCATCCGAAATTTCGTCCCTGGCTGATCGAAGAGGCGAAACGATTGGGTCTGATCTATCGCGACCAGGCCTTCATCCCCGGAAAAAGGGGCGAATACCCGGAGATTCTTGAGACGTATCGCACCACGGAAGAAGGGTTGGAGATTCTTCTGCGGCCGGTGAAAATGAATGATGAACCCTTGTTGAAAGATTTCTTTTATTCCCTTTCCGATACCAGTCTTCACCGCAGGTTTATCTCCGAGCGCAAGGATATGCCCCACGAGTGGCTTCAGAGCTTTGTCGTCATCGACTATACCAGAGAAATGGTGATCCTTGCTGTACTGAAGAAAGGAGAGAAAGAGGAAGTGATAGGAATGGGGCAGTATGGCATTGATGAAGGCACACGTACTGCCGAGGTGGCTTTTGCCGTTCGAGATGAATACCAGAACAAAAGGGTCGGGCTGGAAATCCTGAAGTATCTTACTTTTCTGGCCAAACGACAGGGGCTTCTCGGTTTCACAGCAGAGGTGCTGATGGAAAACCAGCCGATGCTCCACCTGTTTGAAAAGATGGGATTTGATATTGAAAAGAGGAG
>JBEKDJ010000281.1:0-6534 GCA_050014415.1 Thermodesulfobacteriota bacterium
TGAGGGTTGGCCGAAGGTTCGTCCTACAGAACTTCAATCCGGAAAATCCATTGGATCCTTCTCTAAAAAAGACACTCCCCTTTGATCCTCAGGTTTTAAGGAAGATAGAAAGAGAAATCCAAGGGTTGATCTAGTTTTATCTTAAAGGGTTAATTTCTGGTATAATTGCAAGTGGAAGAAATTGAAACCTGTTCCTGACAGGGTCAGGAACCTAGAATATGAAATTCGAAATTAATATCCGTATATGAAGTCCCTTTCTCTTGAAGAGGTCCGGATAAAGGTTGAAGCGTTGGAGAAGGAGATCCATCTTCAGAGATCAATCCTTGAAGTGATCCAAGACCCCTTCTTCGTCCTCGATCCGAAAGAGGAATTCTTGAAGGCCAACCCCAAAGGGATGGAGATGCTTGTATACCCTTGGGAGGAACTACGACATATGGCGTTTATCGATGTGGTGCCCCTCGAAGAAGTCAGCCGGATGAGAGAAGAATTTGAAAGGATGAGGCAAGGCAAAAAGGTTCATCTCAAAACCCATGTCATCAATCGATCGGGAGAACAGATTCCAGTTGATTTCTTTGGATCCTTTAGGGGAGATTCTTTTTTGATTGCCATAAAGGATCTGAGAGAGAAGACCTGGATCGAACAGGAGTTGGAGAGGACAAAGAGGGAATTGGCAGAAAAGATCCGTGAAGAAGATCAAGAAGCGCGGGAACTGTCAGTTCTGAGGGATCTCTATGATGAAAAGCTGAAGGAGATCGAGCAGATGAGGGAGGAGGCAGTGCTTCTCTCTTATACGGATGATCTGACCGGGATCTACAATCACCGTTTTTTTATCCAACAGTTGACCCTAGAGGTGGAGCGCCAGAAGCGTTACTCCACCCCCCTTTCCCTTCTTATGATCGATGTCGACTATTTTAAGCATTATAACGACACCAATGGACATTTGTCTGGAGATCAGGCCTTGAAGGCCATCTCCGTCTTGATTCAACATGCGGTTCGTCAGACCGATATTGTTGCCCGGTACGGGGGGGAGGAATTCTCTGCAATCTTGATCAATGCGGGAAACGAAGGTGCGAGAGAGATTGCGGAGAGGGTACGAAGAGATGTAGCCGAGACCCATTTTCCCAATGAGAGTGCCCAACCCAATGGAGATCTAACAGTGAGCATCGGCGTGGCGACATTCTCTCCTCCTATTGCAACCTTAACGGACTTGATCCGGGAAGCGGACAATGCCCTCTATCGGGCTAAGAGGGCGGGCCGCAATCGGGTAGAAGGATGAGATGAAGACCCTCCTAGTCACGGCAGGGGTGATCATTGAGCAAGGGAAAGTCCTCGTCACCCAGAGAAAGGAGGATTCCCCACACGGGCTTCTCTGGGAGTTCCCTGGAGGGAAGGTGAAGGAGGAAGAGGAACCGAGGGAGGCCTTACGAAGAGAGTTGAGAGAAGAATTGGGTATCGAGGCTGAGGTGGGAAAGATTTTGGAAGCAGTTTTTCATCCCGATCCAAATCCCATTTTTCTCTTAGCCTATCGTTGCCGCAGAGATCAAGGCGTTCTCAAACCCCTTGGGTGTCATGATCTGCGATGGGTTGGCATCAGCGAGTTGAAGCGATTGGTCATGCCACCGGCGGATGACCCCATCCGCAAGCAATTATGCTCTTCTCGGGAAGAGATCTTGCTCTTATAAGTATGAATCCCCCAGGGGTAGCATCGATAGACCAGCTGGGCGTGGGTCCAAACGTCTACTATGGGGGTTTTTTGAGGATTCAACGCCCAGAGGGGGCAAGCATCCGACAGTGAAAATCAGAAAGTTGAAAGTAGTCAAAGCAACATTCCACTTGACACATTCGAATCCTTAGACCTCTGAATCCTAGCCCCCTGACCCTTTGGGAGGTTTGGCCAAATTCGAATTTACGAAAAATGGGGCTTGGAATAGACTCTGACCCCGTGTTAAACGTCTGACATAGGGATGTTGATACACCTGTGTCATGTAGAGCGGGGCTTTACGGGGTGCGGGAGAAAATGGGTTTGGAGATAGACCGTGGAGAAGGACCGAGTCAACCGATATGTCGAGAGTTTAGAACGGACCATCAAGAGCGACTACCTCTTTCTTAAAGATACTATTGACGATTTCAGGGAACTATGCCGGATGATCACCCCGGAGAGGAATCTTCCGCAGGGGATCATCGTGGATATCCGCGAAAATTATAAGGAGATTCGGGACCGATTGACGGAGATCAAGGCGATTGAACAACTTCTCCTAGGGAAGTACCGGCAGTATTATCACCGGGATGCTCTCCGGGACAAGGGGATTTTGGAGATTGGATTTGTCGCTAAGAACTGTTTCACCAAGTTCGAATACACCCTAAAGCAGAAGGAGACCTTGGGGAAGATCAAGGAAGCAGAGAAAGAACAGGCTCTCAAGGGTGAAGAGAAAGGGTTGCCGTTCGAATGGTTTCGCTCCAAGGAACACCAGGTCATCTTTTTGAGAAACTCACGTATTCTCGGCGAGTTAGACTATGAGATTCCACCCGGACTAAAGATGGAGGAGAGGCGGGAGGTCGCTCAAGAGCCTCGACATCTCACACTCTTCGTCTTCAAAGGGGAGGTGGCATCCATTGAAAGGCTCTATTCACAATTGCGATTACGGGAACATGATGTCATGGAGCGGTATGCCAGCGACGAGATCCGTGGTGTTCTGACGCATTTGAGAGAGATCCATCCATCCGCAGTGGAAAAGCTGTTTCTTACTTTCCTGAAGGGAACTTTCAACGTCAAATGCTTGATCCTTCCGATCCTTTCCTCAAAAGGGCTGGAGGGCGATGTGTTGGGTTTGGTGAAACAGACATTGCGAGAAATGACAGAGGGAGAGGTGAAAACCATTTCGATTTGAAAATCTCCCTCAGTTTGACACCCTCTCTTGAAGCCGTTATATAGCGTTGTCACACATCGAATTCAGAAGTCAGGCGCGCCCTGGTGGGACAGGATCCAGAATCGAAGAAAGGTTCTTTTTATTCTAAATCCTGATTCTTGTCCCCGCGCTTCGCGGGACGAATTCTCTGAATTGACAAAAGTTCAGATGTGTTTGGCTAGCTTATGGATCATAGCCTAGATCTAAAAGACTTTTACTTCTTCAGCGACTTTTTGAACCGCGGAGTTTATAACCCCTTGGGGCAGAAGATAGGAAAGCTCTCGGATTTAGTCGCTGAGAGAGCCGAGCCCTATCCGATGATCATAGGAATTGTGGTCCGAACAAGGGGAAGACAAAAGAGAATCTACCTTCCTTGGGAGAAGACCGTCCGGATCGAGCCCCAGATCACTCTTTCTGAAGACGAGCTTCGTGATTATCAGTCATCCCTTCCCGAGAAAGATATCGTCCTTCTTCGTGAGGAGGTGATGGACAGACAGATTGTCGATACCTTCGGTGCCAAGGTGGTAAGGGTCAATGATCTCCATTTCCTTCGGGTGAACTCAAATCTCAGGCTGGTTCATGTCGATGTGGGATTTCGAGGTCTGATGAGGAGGGTGGGATGGGAGAAGATGGTGGATCAAGCCCTTCGTTGGCTCTTCTCTTATGACCTTCCGAATCAGTTCATCTCTTGGAAATATGTGCAGCTCCTCTCCGGCTCGGATCTGCTTCAACTGAACGTGTCTCAGAAGAAACTCTCGCATCTCCACCCTGCGGATCTCGCCGATATCATCGAGGACTTGAGCGGTCGGGAGCGATCTGCTATCTTTCATGCCTTGGATACCGAGACCGCTGCCGACGCTCTCGAGGAGATCGATCCAAAGATTCAGAAATCACTCATTGAGGAGATCCCTGTAGAGAAGGCTTCTGACATCGTCGAGGAGATGTCGCCCAGTGATGCAGTCGATCTTCTGGCCGATCTTCCCGAGGAGAGGGCTGAAGAGATTCTAGAGGGGATGGAACAGGAGAAAGCAGAGGATTTGCGGGAACTCCTCGTTCATCCCGAGAAGACGGCAGGCGGCTTGATGACCACCGCCTACCTGAGCCTTACTCCAGGAGTGACCGTAGAAGGAGCCGTTGCCGAGTTGAAGACCAAAGCTTCAAATTTGGACATCATTGACTATATCTATGTGGTTGATGAAGAGGAAGTGCTCCAGGGAGTGGTGAGCATACGAGACCTTCTCACAGCCCAGTCCCATCAATCCCTTTCCGGGATCCAGGCCCCAAGGGTGGTGAGCGTCAAACCGGACGCAGATGAGAATGAAGTGGTGGAGGCCTTTGCCAAGTATGGATTTAGGGCCTTGCCCGTGGTAGACGAAGGGAACCGCCTGAGGGGGGTGATCGGGTTCCGGAGCGTCCTTGAGGTGCTGGCACCCGACGCAGGATAATTAAAGAAATAAATAACCAAACACCAAACTCCAATCCCGCCAAGGTGGGACCAAACAAATCCCAATATCCAATAATCAATCATTTAATATTGCTTGGTTACTGAAATTTGCCTCTTGGTTACTATTTGATTATTGGTGCTTGCCCTGTGTCCTATTAGGTACAGGGCTCGGTCATTGCTGATCTATTTTTTTATTTGTAGGTGACTGACCTAATATGGAAATCTACAAAAAGTGGGTTTCGAGTTCGAAGCGCTCTCTGTGGAGGACAGTTGGCCTTTTCTTCATTCTGATGGGGCCTGGCATTATCACCTCCAATGTCGATAACGATGCCGGAGGCATCACCACCTACTCCCTGGCCGGTGCACAATACGGACTCAAACTCATCTGGACCTTGATCCCTATCATGATCGCCCTGATCGTGATCCAGGAGATGTGCGCCCGAATGGGCGTGGTGACTGGAAAAGGGCTCTCGGACCTGATCCGTGAGAAATTTGGTGCCAAGATTACTTTTTATCTGATGATGGGCGTGTTCTTAACCAATATGGGCAATGTCTTTTCTGAATTTGCAGGGGTGGCAGCAGGCATGGAGGTCTTCGGAGTTAACAAGTTCATCTCCGTTCCCCTTAGCGCCTTTCTGGTCTGGTGGATGGTTGTAAAGGGAACCTATAAGTCTGTAGAGAAGGCCTTTCTGGTGGCGTGTGTGTTTTATATCTCCTATATCGTCACCGGTATCATCGTGAAGCCGAATTGGGGGAATGTCTTTGAACAATTCTTGCATCCCCATTTAAGTCTTCAACCCTCAGAGATGACCATGCTCATTGGCGTGGTGGGGACGACGATCGCACCCTGGATGCAATTTTATCTTCAGGCCTCAATTGTGGAGAAAGGGATCAAGATCAAGGAGTACAAATTCGCTCGATTCGATGTCGTCATGGGAGCGGTCATGGTCCACGTTGTTGCCTTCTTCA
Organism: Thermodesulfobacteriota bacterium; assembly: GCA_050014415.1. GTDB lineage: Bacteria > Desulfobacterota > BSN033 > BSN033 > UBA1163 > JBEKDJ01. Next base: position 5,320 of record JBEKDJ010000281.1, read on the forward strand.
TCATCCTCGTCTGTGCAGAAACACTCTTCAAAAGTGGAGTCCGGGTTGAAACAGCCGAGGATGCAGCTCGTTCCCTCGCTCCCTTAGCTGGGAAGTACTGCTCCTATCTTTTCGCCTTCGGACTAGTCAATGCCTCCCTTTTTGCTGCTTCTATCCTTCCTTTATCGACAACCTATCTCATCTGTGAAGGCCTGGGGTGGGAAGCGGGTCTAGATAAAAAATTTGTGGAGGCCCCTCAGTTTTATGGGTTCTACTCTTTGATCATCTTTTTAGGAGCCGGTGTCATTCTTTACCCCAACTTTCCTCTGATTCCGATCATGTACTTCTCTCAGGTGATTAATGGGATGGTTCTCCCCTTTGTTCTCATCTTTATGCTTTTGCTGATCAATGATAAGAAGTTGATGATGGATTACACGAATGGTCTTGTTTTCAATACGATCGCCTGGGCGACCGCGATCGTGATGATCGGTTTTACTATCATCCTTCTGATTCGAATGATTTAACTGAATCTGCTATTAGTTTTTCAAAGGGCTCAACTGTTACCAAATTTCGAGTTTTAGAATTCAGTCCCGTCAAAGACGGGATTGCAATCTGTAATTCAGCTGAATCCTTAACCCCTCGAATTCTTGGGCCTTTGGCAGAAAATTCGATACCTCGAATTGATTTATCATCTTACAACCGGCTAAACTGGTGTGATCTATATGCCAACAACCTCCTCACCACCAATTTGGTATGGGTTACTCCTAAATTCACATTGATCCCTTCACTAAGCCCCGTCTTTGAGGGCAGAGTAAAGAAGTGTCGTTCAGACCAACCATGGGCCTTGACCTTCAGGTCGGGGAGTCGAGCTAAGGGTTGACATCTCTAACGAATTTCTGTACTCTCGTACTGGTCAGGCGGCATCAAACCCTCAAAATTCGATTGGCGAGAATCTTAAAAGGATTACAATACGAGTACGAGTATCGCAATCAAGGATGGAGTGAAAACGAATGTTTCTTACCATGGATGGTCTTAAAATGTGAGGTAAAAACATGAAGAGAATTCTTAAAATCTTTCTGGTTGGATTAATCGTATGCATCGTGGTTATCCTGGTCGTCGCCGTGGTTGGATTTTTCTTTTATCCTCCACTTGGCGAAGTGATTAAACCCTACGTCAAGTACGGTTATGTATCTATGCCGCTGTGGATCTCCTGCACAATCCCCATGCCGCCGGATC
>JBEKDJ010000282.1:0-6522 GCA_050014415.1 Thermodesulfobacteriota bacterium
AAAGATAGTCCAGCCACTCCTTGTATTCCGAGCTCTTTCCTTTCACGATGTCGAAAAAGATTGATTGAAGTTCTTTCGTTATAGGGCCCGGTTTTCCCTCCCCGATCTTTCGGTCGTCAACCTCCCGCACCGGAGTCAGTTCGGCCGCAGTCCCTGTGAAAAAGGCTTCTTGAGCAGTATAGAGTTCATCCCGGGTAAACCTTTCTTCCCGCAGAGTGATCCTTCTTGCTTTGGCGATTTGAATCACTGAATCTCGGGTGATTCCGGAAAGCACAGACGTCAGGGGGGTGGTCTTCAGCACTCCATTTTTCGCCATAAAGATATTCTCGCCGCTGCCCTCTGAGACATAGCCCTCTGTATCGAGCATCAGGGCTTCATCATATCCCATTCTCGTCACTTCTCTCTTTGCGAGAACAGAATTGACATAATTGCCGCAAATCTTCGCCTTGGTCATCATCACATTGACATGGTGACGTGTATAAGAAGAAACCTTTACGCGAATCCCTCTGTCCAAAGCTCCTTCTCCGAGATAGGCTCCCCAGGGCCAAGTGATGATCGCCACTCGAATTGGATTGTCACCGGGATAGACACCCATGACCCCTTCCCCAATGAAGACGATCGGTCGGATATAGCCTTCTTTCAATCGATTCACGCGCAAGATCTCTTTACACGCCTCTGCGATCTCTCTCTTCGAGTACGGCATTTTCAGGTCCCCGATTTGTGCAGAATCAAAGAGTCGCTCCACATGTTCCTTCAATCTGAAAACCGCAGACTGTCCGTCATCGCAGAGATAACACCGGATTCCTTCAAAGACTGCCAAACCATAATGCAGGCTGTGTGTCAAGATGTGGACATTGGCCTCCCCCCAAGGGATAAATTTGCCGTCCATCCAGATCTTCTCCGTCTTCTGTAGCATGGTGAGGTCCTCCCGATTCAAGCTGCACTATCTGGGTATCATTTCTTATCCTATTTCATAGCAATTGTCAAAAAAAAGGTGCTGAAAGTTCCAGTGAGAAAAACCCAGGTTTTCTGTAATCCGAGCATTAGACCTTAGACTTCAGATAAAAGACTAAACCTTTGTCGCAAGGCGTCATTCGTGCCTGTACGCTGGAGGGTGGCGTTTCGGGACGCAGGCGTGAGGAGCAGAGCATAACCCCAGCAACTCACGACATACGGTCTCAGCAAAACGATAGATCTGATGTCAGAGTCTGAAGTCACATGTCTGATTTGCGGATGAGTTCAAAAATGGTTTACAACCTCTTCTATCTATGATATTTGTTACATCAGTACCTTCTATGGGGAGAACGGAATTTGTAGGGGGGATCATATGGAACGGACTTTGATCACGGGTGGAGCGGGATTTCTCGGTTCCCATCTCTGCGACTATTTTATAGGCCTTGGCCACGAGGTCATATGCATAGATAACCTGATCAAGAAGGAGAATATTGAGAATATGAGCCATCTGATCGGGCACGATAGGTTCAGATTTGTTAAGTACGACGTGACAGAATATCTTCACGTTGAAGGAACGCTCGACAATATCCTCCACTTCGCATCCCTGGCCAGTCCAAAGGACTATTTGGACTACCCAATCCAAACATTGAAGGTCGGATCAATCGGGACTCACAAGGTCCTGGGATTAGCGAAAGAAAAAAAGGCGAGGTTTCTTCTCGCCTCCACTTCTGAAGTCTACGGAGACCCCAAGGAGCATCCTCAATCCGAATCGTACCCTGGAAATGTCGATCCGATTGCTCCAAGAGGAGTCTACGATGAAGCGAAGCGGTTTGGTGAAGCCCTCACGATGGCCTATCACCGAACCCATGCTGTCCAAACGCGAATCGCACGCATCTTCAATACCTATGGCCCGCGTATGCGGCTCGACGATGGAAGAGCCCTTCCCAACTTTATCGTTCAAGCATTGAAGGGAGAGGACCTTACAATCTACGGCACTGGTGCCCAGACCCGTAGCTTCTGTTTCGTCGATGACCTGGTCGATGGGATCAAGAGACTTCTCTATTCGGATGAGGTGGACCCCACAAACCTGGGGAATCCTGAGGAGATTACCATCCTCGACTTTGCAAGGGAGATCTTAAGCTTAACAGGAAGCAAGAGCCGGATCGTCTTTTTCCCCTTGCCGTTGAACGACCCGAAGGTGAGGCAGCCCGACATCACGAAGGCTAAGAAGGTGCTGGGATGGGAGCCCAAGGTAACTCGCCACGAGGGCTTGAAAAAGGCTCTCCGATATTTTGAGGAGAAGCTTTCCTACTGAAGAAAAAAGCTCCATTGCAAGAAATGAGGGAATTGTGGGATTGAGGAATTGAGGAAATTGAATTTCTTCATTCGCAATTTTTCAATTGCAGATACATCTTGACCTTTGAATTTGGATCTTATGCTGGCGGAATTCTCAGGCCCTCCTCCGAAGGAGTGAAAATCCTGATTTTGAGGTGCTCTTCCAAAATCGTTTTAGCTGTTTGAGCTCCGAGAAGGATTTCAGGGAAGCATTCTTCTCCCTCAGCGAAGAAGAGACGAAGATCTTCAATGCCCTCTCCGTTCGATGGACATCGGTCGAAATCCGAGCAGTCTGCAATCCCTTCTATCAGAACCTCCGCTAATTTTGCGCAATCGACATTGTAACGCTCTTCATAGGGAAAGGAAAGGCAGACACTTGAAGCCTTGAGTCTCTTAAGGGTCTCGAATAAATAGGAACAAATCTCTCGCAGGCGAAGGTAACTGTATTCTTTTACCTTCCCAAGACCAAGGAGAAGAATCATTCGAGGAGCCACTCTCCCTTGGGAAGGAATTAAAGTCACTTCCTTCCACTCACCGGTCAATCTCTTTTCGGTAAGAAAATGGGATAGCAATCCATTGAGCCTCCAATCGATCCAGCCACTCGATCCTTTGAGCGGTCTCTCGTCTTCGAAGAATCCGGTGACAAGCAGATCACATTCCTGAACATCAACCCCTTCGGTCGACAGAATCACATCCATATGATACCGCAATAGATCAAATTCCAATGAGCAAACAATAATCCATGGTTTAAGAAGAATTCTGGGCTATTGAATATTGGGATTCATCTGATTTTTGTTGCTTGCCCTGCCCCAGATTAGGTGCAGGGCTTGGAACCTGGCTATCCTTACCTCATTTAACGGATCTTACAAACCCCTGTCACCGCCTTTGATTTTGCTGTGCCCTTTGGCTAGCCCGAGAGGTTTCCGAATTGCTTCATTCAGGATTCGATCCAAGACGCCGTTGACGAAACTCCCTGAATCGTCGGATCCATATCGTTTGCCGAGTTCAATCGCTTCGTTCAATGTCACCTTCGGGGGAATCTCTTCGCAGTAAAGGAGTTCAAAGGTAGCGATACGGAGGATATTTCGATCGATAATCGACATCCGATCCAGACGCCAGTTTTCCGAATAGTGCTCAATCAGTCGATCGATCTCCTGACCGTGCTCTAGAACGCCAAGGGAAATCCGCTCAGCATACTCATCTCTCTCTCCCCTTTGAGAGAAATGATCATGAAATTGGGCAATCGTTTTGGTGGCGTCCTGTCTCGCAATATCTAATTGGTAAAGAACCTGGAGGGCAGCCTCCCTCGATTTTCTTCTTTTTCCCAAACTCTCCGTTATCCCTTGCCTATCTCTTTCAAGAGATTGGCCATTTCGATTGCCGACATCGCGGCATCGAAACCCTTGTTGCCCACTTTTGTCCCTGCCCTCTCAATCGCCTGTTCGATACTGTCAGTAATCAAGACTCCGAAGGAGATGGGAATTTCACTCTCCAAAGTAAGGCTGGCAATCCCTTTCGTGACCTCACTAGCGATATAGGCAAAATGGGGAGTCGCTCCACGGATGATGGAGCCTAGGCAGATGATCGCGTCGTATTGACCAGTCTTGACCATCTTCTTAGCGATAAGAGGAATTTCAAAAGCCCCAGGAACTCGAGCAACCCAACAATCTCCTTCACCTGCTCCGCTTCGGCGCAGGGCATCCAACGCCCCTTCCAGCAGTCGCTCGCTGATGAAATCATTGAAACGGCTCAACACAATCCCAAACTTGAGCCCTTTTGCCATCAATTTGCCCTCAAAGGTCTTCACCATGATCATCTCCTTTGTTTGTTCGTGACTCGTGAATTAACCCTGATGTTGCAAAAAGTGAGTTGCATGAACCCGGTCAGGCCGGTCGGAAGGGCTTCGAGGCAGACTTTTTCCAAACCGGCACCTTCAAATCGTTTCATGATCAGGGGTCCCTTAAACCAAATCCCCCCCGTTTCCCTTAAATCTCCGGATAACCGCCATTCGAAGTCCCGCCGGGGGCGGGATTTGTCCAGGTTCATTTCTGCAACTGGGGGTTGACCTTTTCTTCAACACGAACCACCGACAGGATTCACCAACACGAGATACCTATTCCCCGGGTTTGAGGGTGAGTAGATGCCCCATCTTCTTCGCCTTGACCTTGAGATATTCAATGTTCTCTTGATGAGGTTTTGTCTCGATGGGAACCCTCTCAACCACCTCAATTCCGTACCCTTCTAAACCTTTGATCTTCCGTGGGTTGTTCGTCATTAAGCGAATCTTGTGAAGACCCAAGTCGACCAGAATCTGCGCCCCAATCCCATAGTCCCTCATGTCGGCTTTGAAGCCTAATGCCTCATTGGCCTCCACCGTATCCTTGCCTGAATCCTGAAGACCATAGGCCTTCAGCTTGTTCACCAACCCAATCCCCCTGCCCTCTTGTCGCATATAGACGATGACGCCCTTCCCCTCCTTTTCCACCATCGCCATCGCCGTGTGGAGCTGCTCTTCGCAATCACACCGTCTTGACCCAAACACATCACCGGTCAGACATTGCGAATGCATCCTCACCAGGACCTCGTCCTCTGGGGCGATCTCCCCTTTGACCAGAGCAATGTGGTGGTGGGAATCAACATCGTTTTCGAAGGCGATAGCCGTAAACAACCCCCCATATTTCGTAGGAAGTTTGGCAGTAGCGATTCGACGGACTAATGACTCTTTGTTTAGCCGATACTTAATCAGATCGGCGATGGTGACGATTTTCAAACCATGTCTTTCTGCAAAGATTTGGAGATCGGGCATCCGTGCCATGGTCCCGTCATCTTTCATGACCTCACAGATCACCCCCGCAGGCTTCAATCCGGCCAGCCTTGCTAAGTCAACCGATCCTTCGGTCTGACCCGTCCGTACGAGAACTCCACCTTCTTTTGCCCTCAACGGGAAGACGTGACCAGGCGAGACCAAATCCTCGTGCCGGGTTTGGTCATCAATGACGGTCAAGATGGTGCACGCTCGGTCGGCTGCTGAGATTCCGGTCGTTGTCCCCCGACACGCATCAACAGAGATAGTAAAAGCGGTCTGGAATCTCGAGGTATTCTCAGAGACCATCATTGGAAGACGAAGCTCATTGAGCCTCTCTTCTGTTAAGGAAAGGCAGATCAATCCTCTTCCGTATTTGGCCATAAAATTGATGGCCTCGGGGGTTACCTTCTCCGCTGCCATGGCGAGGTCACCCTCATTTTCCCGGTCTTCATCATCCACCAGGATCACCATCTTTCCCTGGCGAATATCTTCCAAGGCTTTTTCAATCCTCTCTATCATTTCACTCCCTCACTTGTTTCCCATGAAACCATGTTCTTCCAGAAAGGAAAAACTAATCTCTCGAGACTTCCTCCCCCGTTGATCCAGTAACTTTTCTACATATTTCCCCAGAATATCCGCCTCCACATTGACACGATCTCCCACTCTCTTTCCGATTAAGGTCGTTTTTTCGATGGTAAAAGGGATCAAGGCCATCTGAACCTCCTCCTCTTGACATTCGTTGACAGTCAAGCTAATTCCGTCGATGGCAATGGCCCCTTTCTGGACAACATACTTTGATATCGCTTTGGGTATGCGTATCCTCAAATCAATGAAATCCGCTTCCCTCCTCTTCTCAACGATTTCCCCAATTCCATCAATATGCCCAGTAACGACGTGACCACCCAGGCGATCAGTCAGTCTGAGAGCTCTTTCCAAATTGACGAAATCGCCTACTTTCAGGTCTCCCAGGACTGTCCTTTGAATCGTCTCACTGGAAAGGTCAAATTCGACTGTCTGGCCCTTTTTCTCAACGACCGTCAAGCAGCCACCATTTATATTAATACTATCACCTAGTTGCACTTCTGTCAAATCTGCCGGCAATTCCACAGTCAGCTTTTTCCCACGACCACGGTGTTCCACCCTTGAAACCTTCCCTTTGCTTTCTATGATTCCAGTGAACATAAATTCGCCTATGGGTTCAGATATCCTTCAATGAGGATGTCCTCTCCAATCCGCCTTGTCTTGAGTTCTCTAAGAAGAATCGCTTGCTTGAGGTTTACAGCCCGCCTTCCACCGAAGATTCCCACTGCTTGAGTGTCTCCAATCAATTTCGGCGAGAGGAAGAGGAGGAGTTTGTCAATCAGGCCTTCATCCAGGAATGAACCGTTGATCTCACTCCCTCCTTCAACGAGAAGGGTCATCATCTC
>JBEKDJ010000283.1:0-6500 GCA_050014415.1 Thermodesulfobacteriota bacterium
TTAGAAGCTCGCAAGATATCGAAGATCTTTCCCGGTCATGGGGATATTTCCCAAGATCCTGAACAAGATTTGTCCCGAGCGATTCTCAATGCCAAGAAGCTATTGGGAAGAGAGGAGGACGTTTCGACGAGCCACTACCTCCCACCGGTATTTGGGAACATCCAATGAAGAGGAATAACTTTATAAGAAAGGAGGCGATGAATAGATTACAAGTTCTGTCTTTTACCGTTTTGATTTTCTTCAACAGGAGCTTCATTTTCAAAACACTCAAAAGGAGGGATTTGTCATGCAAGAAAGAAAAAGTAAGAAGTATAGAGTATTTGTATATCTGTTCACCATGTTCTTGGTCGTATCAACAATCTTTTTACCCTGTAGGTCCTTCGCTGGGGAAATGGAGATTTTGCTCGACAAGTTGGTGAGCAAAGGGGTACTCACAAAATCAGAGGCCGAAAGTATTGCAAAGGAAATGAAAGAAACGAAAGAGGCTGAAAAAGGTAAAATGGAGGGAGAAACTGCGAAAACCGGAGCGAAGGAGATAGGATCCCCGGAGTGGGTGAAGAATTTACCCGACTGGATAGTAAATCCTCCTGATTGGATTAAGAATATGAAATTCTCAGGGGATCTCAGGTTGAGATATGACATGTTAGAGAGGGAACCCCTGGAATCTTCGACAGCACCGGATATTGCTAGAAATAGGGGAAGATTCAGATTGAGGCTGGGCGCAGAAACTCAAATCCTTGATGATGTCAAAGTAGGTTTCGGACTTGCCTCGGGAAACGGAAATCCCCGCTCGGCGAATCAGACTTTTGACAGTGAATTTTTGAAGAAACCCATCACTATCGACTATGCTTTTGCAGAATACACACCCATCAAGTGGTTAAGCATTTCAGCTGGTAAATTGAAAACGAATCCCATCTTTCGGGACAGCAGCCTGGGTTTTCCCACTTCGGGCCTCATCTGGGATCCTGACATCACGCCTGAGGGGGTGGCGGTGGGTTTAAATTACCCAGCCCTCTTAAAACTCGATGTCGTCAGCCTTGATGTATTCATGAATAACGCGTTTTTCATTCTCGATGAATTCAGCACTGGTCGGGAGCCCTATATGTTTGTGGTCCAACCGGGATTCAATTTGAAGATTATGAAAGATATCAATCTCAAAACGGCTGTTGCTTATTACCAGTTTTTCGGCATCAAGAATAAGCCGCTATTGGGAAACCAACCATCTCCCGGCAATACGAATACCCTGTTTACGAGTGGCCCGTTGAAAGGTAACTATCAGTTTAATTACGACGCCTTTGTCGCAAGCGGAGAGCTTGGATATATGACTCCTTTCCCAGATATGGTCCCTTATGTCGGTGTTTTTGGTGAGTTTATTAGAAATCTGAATGCGACCCATGACGAGGGATGGACTGGAGGTGCGAGGGTAGGGTCTCCATCTCTTGCTAAATTTGGGGATTGGCAGCTGGCCTATGCATATAGAAGACTTGAACGGGATGCCTGGCCGGATATTTTCCCTGATGATGATTTCTATCAGGGTCAAACCAATGCAAAGGGACATTATCTATGGGGTGCCTTTGGGTTAGCGAAGAATATATCTACCGCGGTCACCTATTACCATACGGCCAATATTTTAGGGGAGAAGCAGCCTGAAGATCGTTTATTTGTTGACCTTCAACTGAAATTCTAGTATGAATCACCGCTCCTTAACCGCACCCCTCGGATCGTGTGTTCTTCCAATCCTTGGGGTGCACTATTTCAAGAGTGTTTGATTGAGGTAACATATTTTTATGGATTGATGCTAGGGATGTCGGGAGAAAGAGTAAGAAAGATGTCAAACAAAAGTAAAGAAATCGTAACAGTCTTGTAACAGAATTGTAACAATCGGATGATAAACTATATTCTATAGGAGGTTAGAAAATGAGAATGTCAAAAATCTTTGCGTGGATGATGGTTGTCGGAACGTTTTTTGCGGGACAAGAAGCTTTGGCTCAGAACATGATCCAAGTGAAAGGTTCCGATTCTGAGGTCAATTTGGTTCAAAGATTGGCAGAGGTTTTTATGCAGAAAAAACCTGGGGTGAACATCGCAGTCACCGGGGGTGGATCAGGGACCGGCATTGCAGCCTTGATCAATAAGCAGACAGATATCGCTAATTCATCGCGAACCATAGAAGCGAAAGAAGAGGAAGCGGCTGAAAAAGCAGGGGTGCATCCTTTCCGGATTGTCATTGCCACGGATGCCATATCAATTATCACCCACCCATCGAACCAGGTTTCCAAATTGACGTTGGAACAGCTTGGAAAAATCTTTAAAGGGGAAATCACCAACTGGAAAGAGGTTGGGGGCAAAGACGCTAAAATCTCCCTTTATGGCCGGCAGAGCAATTCAGGGACTTTTGTCTTCTTTAGAGAGTTTGTTTTGAAGGGCGACTATTCTCCCAACATGAAAGCCATGAACGGAAATGCTCAGATCGTTGAGACGGTAAAGCGGGATGCGGAAGGTATCGGTTATGTTGCAGTGGGTTATGTAGTCAACGAGAGCGGAGAGGTCATAGCCGGGATTAAAATTATAGACGTTGCCAAAGACGGTAAGTCCGCGGCATATACCCCGGCCAAGATGGAGAACGTGATGTCGCTGAAGTACCCCATCACGCGGCCATTAAACCATTATACAAACGGAAAGCCAGCAGGAGAAGTGCTCGATTTTCTCCGGTTCGAGATCAGTGACGAAGGTCAGAAGATTGTTCGGAAGGAGGGGTTCTTCCCGGTTCAAAAAGACTGGATCGAGTTTAACCGTAAGCAGGGACTCTAAACGGCCAGCCGCGTGGCGTCAAAAAGAAGTGGGAAAGTCTCCCTGAAGCCATTTAGGGAGACTTTCCCCTGTTCTTGAAAAGATGGACAAAAGAGATGGAAAAGCCATCTGAAGCATCATTAGCCATTGAGGAAACCAATGTGGGAGAAGTTTGGTTGCATAAGAAAACCGACACAAAGGATGAGAGAATTGTATCTAGAAAACCTCAGATGAGGCGCCTCAATGAAATACTGATCGAAAAATTCTTTTTCATGAACGGCCTCCTGGCTATCCTCATCCTCTTGAGTATTTTTTCCCTTCTTTTCGTAAAAGGCTTTCCGGCCATCAGGGAACTCGGATGGAGAAGTTTCTTTAGCAGTTCAGTATGGAACCCCACTTCATACTCCACACCCCGGTATGGCATTCTCTCTTTGATCACCAGCACCCTCATGGTCACTTTCGGGGCTTTAGTCATTGCTGTCCCACTTGGTGTAGCCTGCGCAGCCTTCATATCTCAGGTGGCTTCTCCGCGAATCCGGGAGATTTTGAAGCCTGCCGTAGAGATCCTGGCTGGCATTCCGTCGGTGGTGGTGGGATTTCTTGGCATTATCTTGGTCAATCCGCTGATCGCCAAGGTTTTTGGGATTTCAAACGGTCTGAATGCTCTAAACGGATCGATCCTGCTCGCCGTTATGTCACTGCCAACCATCATTAGCCTTTCAGAGGATGCCCTTCGAGCAGTGCCCAAAACGTATAAGGAAGCTTCTTTAGCCCTCGGGGCAAACGACTGGCAGACCCTTATTCGCGTCCTGGTCCCATCCGCTCTTTCAGGAATCATCGCTTCGGTCATGCTGGGAATGGGTCGGGCTATTGGCGAGACGATGACCGTCCTGATGGCCACAGGTAATGCACCTGCATTGACCTTCAATTTCCTGGATGCTATTCAGACGATGACTTCTACGATCGCCATCGAATTGGGAGAAGTTCCGTATAACACTACCCATTATTATGCCCTGTTTGTGATCGGCTTTGTCCTCTTCTTGATGACCTTCGTTGTGAATCTGGTGTCGGATATCATCTTACAGAAATATCAACAGGTGGAAAGATGAAAAAACGATGGTCGGAAAGACTCGGTTTTCTCATGCTTTATCTGGCAGGAATTCTGGTTCTGTTTTTATTGGGAGTGATTTTATTCGATATTCTTGTCAAGGGTGTTGGCGTTCTTTCCTGGGGGTTTCTAACCCAACCACCTCGGATGGGCATGACAGAAGGGGGAATCTTCCCTGCTATTATGGGAACTCTCATGGTCAGCATTATTACGGTGATCTTTGCTGTTCCCTTAGGCATGTTCACAGCCATTTATCTTAATGAATATGCCCAGCCTGGAAAAATAACTCGCCTGATTCGGTTGGCCATCCGAAACCTCTCCGGCGTGCCTTCAATTGTTTATGGGCTGTTTGGAGTGGTGCTTTTCGTTCAGATGTTTAGATTTGGAACCTCTGTTCTCTCTGCGGGGTTAACCTTGGGTCTTTTGACCCTGCCCTGGACGATTACCGCCTGTGAGGAAGCTCTCAAGACAGTCCCAAAATCGTACCGTGAAGGTGCTCTCGCACTCGGGGCGACGAAATGGCACGCGATCCGCACGAATGTGCTGCCTTATGCTATTCCGGGCATGATGACAGGAGTCATTCTGGGACTTTCCCGGGCAGCAGGAGAGACAGCCCCTATCCTTTTTACAGGCGCTGCATTCTTTCTGCCCCATCTGCCGAAATCATTATTCGACCAGTTCATGGCCCTCCCCTATCATCTTTACATTTTAGCCACACAGCACCATGCCATAGAAAAAGTTAGGCCCATTGCTTATGGGACGGCACTCGTTCTTCTGGGCCTGATCCTGCTACTCAATCTTTCAGCCATCTGGGTCCGCTATCGCTATCGCCAGAAGATGAGGGGGTGAGAAATGGACAAGGATGTGAAAATGTTAGTCCGGAATCTCAATTTCTATTACGGAAGCGTTCAAGCACTAAAGAATGCCAATCTCGAAATCCTGGCGAACCATGTCACCGCTCTGATCGGACCATCGGGATGCGGAAAGACCACTTTCTTAAGATGTTTGAACCGGATGAATGACGTTGTTGAGGGAGCACGGGTGGAGGGCCAGATATTACTTGACGGAGAGGATATCTATGCTCCGCAAATGGATCCGGTGCAGATTCGTCGCCGGGTGGGTATGGTTTTCCAGAAATCGAATCCCTTTCCTAAAACTATCTTTGAGAATGTGGCCTATGGACTAAGAATCAATGGCTCCAGTTCGAAAAAGGAGATCACTGAGCGGGTTGAAAAGAGCCTCAAGGATGCCGCCCTTTGGAATGAGGTGGCCGATCGGCTTCATGATTCAGCCATGGAAGTTTCCGGAGGACAACAGCAGCGACTTTGTATTGCCAGGGCCCTGGCTGTGGAACCAGAAGTCATTTTAATGGATGAGCCTGCTTCAGCTTTGGACCCTATTGCAACCCAGAAGATAGAGGAGCTCATCCAGGAGTTGAAGAACAAATACACCATCGTCATCGTTACCCACAACATGCAGCAGGCTGCCCGGGTTTCCGATTATACGGCCTTTTTCTATTTGGGGGAACTCATTGAAGTGGATCGCACAGAGAAGATTTTTACCAAGCCAGGCCGCAAAAAGACGGAGGACTACGTTACCGGGCGCTTCGGCTAGGATCGGAAGAAGGAGGTTAAGGTGACAATAGAAACTCATTTCCAAAAGGAGTTGGAAGAACTCAAGGAGAACCTCTTGAGGATGGCGACGCTGGTGGAAGAAGCGATCAACAATGCTGTTCAGTCCTTGGTAAAAAGGGATTCCGAACTGGCTCAGAAGGCCTTTGAAGCGGAGGACAAGATCAACACTATGGATATCGATATCAACACCGAGTGTTTAAATCTTCTCGCTTTGAGGCAACCGATGGCGATAGACCTTCGATTCATTACCTCTGCTTTGAAGATAATCACCGATCTCGAGCGAATGGGTGATCAAGCGATCAACATTGCCGAGAGGGCAGTCTCCTTAAATCAGGAGCCTCCGATCAAGCCTTATATCGACATTCCCAAGATGGCTGAGATCGCCCAATCGATGGTTAAGGATGTTTTAGATGCCTTTGTGAACGGTGACTCTAAACTGGCTCGTAGTGTCTGCCAGAGGGATGATCTGGTTGACGGGTTAAATGACCAGGTGGTTCGAGAACTCCTCACCCATATGATGTCAGATCCAAAAACCATCAAAAGGGCGGTACAAATCATGATCGTGTGCCGGTGTCTTGAACGAATTGCAGACCACGCCACAAACATCGCAGAAGATGTTATCTTTATGGTGGATGCCCTGGTGATCAAACATCACGCCGACGCTAAAGGGGAGAAAGATCAAGCAGACCAGAAAAATCCGGAGCGAGTATAAAGCAAATTACAGATGCAACCAGCGAGCATCCAAAAAGGAGATTAACCCATGAGCAAAATCAAAGTCCTGTTTCTATGCACGGGTAATTCAGCGCGAAGTCAAATGGCAGAAGCCTTTCTCAGGAAGCACGCTGCAGACCAGTTCGATGCTTACAGCGCGGGAACTGATCCGAAAGGCATTCATCCATTCACCAAGCGTGCTATGGAGGAAATTGGAGTCAGTCTTAGCGGTCAGTATTCGAAACACGTCAAGGAAT
>JBEKDJ010000284.1:0-6488 GCA_050014415.1 Thermodesulfobacteriota bacterium
ATGCCGATATTTTTCAGCCCCTCTGTTTACGCGCAATGGACCTCTGTCGGTCCTCCTCTTGTGAGCACGTATTGGCGGCTTCACGGGGTTTATTTTACCTCGCCAAGTAATGGATGGGCTGTAGGATGGGACAGGACGAATAAAACGGGCGTATTACTTCATTATTCTGAGGATACGTGGACTTCTGCGCCTCCCCCCTTTGTGAGTACGGATTGGAACCTCAGGAGTGTTCATTTCACCTCACCAAGTGAGGGATGGGCTGTGGGATGGGACAACGCAAATTACGCGGGTGTGTTGCTCCATTATTCTGACAATACATGGACCCCTGTGTCTCTGCCTTCTGTGAGCACATCTTGGGGGCTTTACGGGGTTCATTTCACTTCTTCGAGTGAGGGATGGGCCGTGGGAGGGGACTCGACGAATAAAACGGGCGTGTTGCTTCGCTTTTTGAGTTCCCCGATCTCTCCTGACGAAGAAACGATCGGTACAGAAATTACGATCACAGGTTCTGGATATGGCACAACAAAAGGCAAAGTCCTTGTCGGGACCGCAGCGCTGAAAATCTTGGAGTGGACGGATTCGACGATCCGAGGTCTCCTTTCGAAAGCACTCCTGCCTGATACATATGATATCACTATTCAACCCAAAGGGGCTTCTCCAATAGTCTTGCCAGGTAGTTTTACCGTGAAACCCCCTCAGATTGATTCCATGTCATCTTCAAGTGGTTCAGATGGGGATAACATAGCTATTTATGGCTCCTTCTTTGGAACGAAAAAGGGAAAGGTCACTTTGGGAGGAAAGAAATGTAAGGTTATCAGTTGGGCGATGGACTCAAAGACCGGAGAGAGCGAGATTAAGTTTCTTGTGCCGAAAGGTCTTAGTCTAGGAACCAAAGAGCTTAAAGTGATCAATAGTGTGGGATCGGATACAGGGAATTTCACCGTTGATTGAAGTGGGGTGATTCATGGCAGCAAACTCTATCCTATAGTTCATCCGTGCCACATGGAGTCAAGGCAGTTAATATCGAAATGGGAAAGTGGGTACCCAATAAGTAATAAGTGAGGCAGAACCAGAAATGGTTCTGCTTTTTTTCGTCATAAACCTACGCTGTACTTGCTTTCTTTCCGTAATCTTCAACCTTGAAGGTTAGCTTGGAGTGAAGATAAGTAGGTGTAACGTTCAGATAGTGGGATTAAGTATTAGATGGTAATTGACAAAAAAATTAACAAATTAGGTGAATGGGCAAAGGGCAAGCGGTTGTAGGTGCTGAGGTAGGACTTGTATTTCTTAGGTTAATTAAAGCGATTGAAAGGATTGAAGTGTTTTTCTAAGAAGCTTTTTTCTTCTTTCTAATTGTATGAAGTTTGGTATTATTACGATGTTCATTTAGATCCTCCCTAACATTGTAAATATCTTTTCTGATGCCTAAAATTCCAATCGAGGCCAATAAGACAGGCAAATCGGGTGAGCTTTAGAAACAGTTCAGACGCTGGATCTAAAACTCGTTCTGTCTTGATGTCAGTTCTTCACACCCTAAATAACCGCCGGGGAGAACGATCTCTTAAATTGATCTTTAAAAAGCTTCTTGATGAATTCGCAAAGAATACTAAAGTTCAGATAGCTCCCCTTTTCCCCCAGCCGAAAGATCTACCCCGTTACTGAGGGATTACTTCTTTTGTCGATTTTTCTCTATTGATTTTTCTTGACAAGCTACTGCCTTTTTTGTAAATTTGCCCCATCCCAAAACAAGTTATTATCACTTCACTTTATCGTTGAGAAAACCTCGGTCAGAATGTCTATTCTGGGCAAGATGGTCATCGATTGCTCTGGAGTGGAACACACAGAGACGCGGGCAGGTGCACCTAACGAGCAGGCTTCGAAAGATATTGTTCGGAACACACTAACACGCCGCAAACAAAATTATAGGAGGTAGCTATAAAATGGAAATCTATGGCGAGTATGATGTAGTGGTTGTGGGTGGCGGCACTTCCGGGGTGGCGACGGCTATCGCTTCGGCAAGGACTGGTGCCAATACTATCCTGATAGAGCGTTTTGGCGTGTTGGGCGGGCAGATGAATGTTTCCGGGCCCCCCGGCTTCGCTTACTGTCACCTATGGAACAACCATGGCGAGAAATGCCTTGCCGGCATTATCGAGGAGACGCATCACAGGCTGGAAAAGGAGGGACACGCCCTGCCATATCCACCACCGGGAGAGGGAAATTCCCAGACCTATGCCTTCGTTGACCCGGACTGGTGGGGCCTTATGGTATTCGAGATGATGACAGAGAACAAGGTCAATCTTCTTTTACATTCCTTGGCGGTAGACGTTTTGAAAGAGGGTGATGCTGTCAAGGGTGTTATCGTTGAAAATACCTCCGGCAGGATGGCTGTCCTGGGTAAAATAGTCATCGATTGCAGTGGAGAGGGGGACATAGCGGTGCGGGCCGGTGCACCCTACGAGCAGATTTCGAAAGATGAGTATGAGATTGAGCCGCCATCAATCAGCTTCACCATGGACGGCATGGATTGGGACAAATTCATAAAATATGCGAAAGAAAACGCCGAAGATTTACCCGATAGGTGGCTAGACGAAGCGGCCAAAAAGAAACTCATCGAACAGTATAAGAAAGCCAGGAACATAATGGATCTGGTGCCGATAGGGTCTATCTTTTTTCGCAAGCTCACCGAACAGGCTATCGCCAATGGCGATTATCACCCGTACGGTGACCTGGGCTTCTTTTTTACACCCAGGGAAGGCGGTAAGATACAAGCCATATTCCAGCACTCGTCTCAGGTATACCAGTGCGATGCCACGGACATCAGGGAACTGACCGCTGGCGAAGTAGAGGCGAGGAGGCAAGTAGTCATAGCAGCAAAGGCCGCCAGAAAATACATGCCCGGCTTCGAGATCGCCTACCTTACCAGAATCACCACTTACTTAAGGATACGAGAGACAAGGCGCGTCATGGGTGATTACAAGCTGACAATGCAGGATGTCTTCGAGGCAAGGAAGTTCAAGGACGTTATCGGGAAGAGCGTCATGCCCATGGGCAGCCACCACACAGCAACAATTGATACCTTGACTTTCGTCCCGGGAGGGCGCCAAATTAAGGAAAATGGGTCATATGACCTTCCCTACCGCATGCTCGTGCCGCAGAAGGTTGAAAACCTGCTGGTGGCTGGCAAGATGGTGTCAACCGAGAGAGACTGCTATCTCAGGTTTCTGCCAGAGACAATGGTAACCGGACAGGCGGCCGGTGTGGCCGCAGGTCTCTGTGCCAAGAAAGGAGTCACGCCGCGACAGCTGGAACAGGATGTTTCAGAGCTCCAGAATATCCTGGTTAAACAGGGGGCTATACTGTTCGGAACACACTAAAAGTTTGTCGAGGCAATTTTGTTTGGGTAGGAGGTATGGCTTATGTCCGAGGAATTATCCAGCTAAGTAAAGAGTGGTAAGTAATATAAGGAGGTGGAACAATGAACAGGTTCTGGAAAATTGTTTTGACTCACATCGTTGTTTTGACCTC
Source organism: Thermodesulfobacteriota bacterium (assembly GCA_050014415.1). Taxonomy (GTDB): domain Bacteria; phylum Desulfobacterota; class BSN033; order BSN033; family UBA1163; genus JBEKDJ01. Next base: position 3,529 of record JBEKDJ010000284.1, read on the forward strand.
ATCGCAGTGGGTGGTTTGCTCCATAGCAGTTCCGCAGCCCCGACACCAAAATATGGCGGCGTCCTCAAAATAATATTTCCAGCGGCGCCACCCCAGTTCGGCTGTGTATAAGGGGGTCACCCATTTAAAAGGCACCTGTCAAGAGAAAAAAGTATTCCTACCGTAAGGGGAGTATCTTCTTCCCCTTCCGTCGTTGGTATTGGAGTGGGCGAGACAAATCAATAGAGTCATCCCCATCTCTTCCTTTGCCGTATTTTCTTTTGAGTTTGCAGTGTCCGTCTCGGAACGAGTCGTACCGACTTGACGGCACCAGTCACCCATCAGGCTCTAGATCTGCAGAAAAACGAGAGCTCCTCCTCTGCGACCCCTGTCCCGCAAGGCGGGACCCAGAAAATCTTCGGTTCCAGGCCGTGTCCACATGGTCGTTTACAATTCTCATGGTTATTACCAACCCCTCTTGGCTCACGGCGTGGGCGGTCAAGATGTTGATGACTTTATGAGTTCGGGGTGGAACGGATGACCAATCAAACCTCGTGGTTATCAGCCAACCCCAGTCCAGGTTCTCCGCTCCAGCCCAATCCTCATCCGAACAACTTCTCTGGCCGAAAGGGCACTTGATCCCTCATCACATAGTAACCCGCTCGGGCCAACTTGTGCGAAAGCGCACTGTGGGCCACCGCCGCATTGGTCTTCTGCATCTTCCGTTGGTAATAAGCCCGGGGCTCCGGATAATCCCGTCGGGCGAAATCCGAGGCCTCCGAATACGCCCATGCCAAATATTTATTCCCGTTCTTCGAATTCCCACAGCCCTTCTTCTTCCCATTACTCGTCCACTGGCTTGGAACCTTCCGACAATACGACGCATAGTCCCCCACCGTCGCAAAACGGCTGATCGGTCCCGTCTCCAACATGATCGTTAACGACAATATCTTGCCTACTCCAGGAAGCGTCAGAAGATACCGGTATGCCTCCTTTAACCTCACCCGCTTCTCCACCACCCCCCTCAATCTGATGAATCTGGTAGGTCAGAAAATCAATCGTCTCTTTACTCACCCGACCAGCCAAAGCCAAATCCTCACTCCCTCCCAGAAGACCACTGACCCGATCCTCCCGGATTCCCTTGACGTCATTCACTCTCACTCTCACACCTAAGTTGCGACTTAAAATATTCTGTAAACTGAGAATCAAAGAAGTCCGAAGCCTCACCAACTGACCCCGCTTTCTCAGAAGATCTCGCACCGGCCTCTCCTCTTTCGGATAGATGTATCCCTCCGGCAAGATCCCTAAGCGCAACATCTCCGCTAACCAAAACGCATCATGCTTGTCATCGGCATGCTTCAACCCTGAATACTGTTGAATCGCCGCTGGATTCGCCAAATGAACCTTGTACCCCTCTTCCATCAACCCGTCCACTAGCCAGTACCAGTTATAGGTTGATTCCACCACAATCCCTACTACCTCTTCCTTAAACGGCTCCAGAACCTCCCGGATCAACTGAGGATCATTCGGAAGTTTTTTATTAAAAACCCTCTTCCCTTGCCAATCCATGATTCCAAGTAAATTATTGTTGCCATGTAGATCCGAACCTGCATATAATTCTCTCATAAGGCACCTCCTGGGTTAAGATTGGAATTCTTTCCCAAGCATACCACAGAGCCTCTTTCTGTGGTGTGCTTAAAGGTGCCTTTTATATGATTATCAGGCAATCGTAATAAAGTATTTGTGAATAGGGGATAAAACTTTTTTCTTGAATTTTATGGCCCCCACTTTCCTGGCAGAACCTTCCACGTTAGGAGGTAGGCTTATGAAGCTATATCTCATCCAACATGGAGAGGCGAAATCGGAGTTAGAAGATCCAGAACGATCCTTAACTTCAAAAGGGGAAGAAGAGGTCAATAGGGTTGCAAAAGCAGCAAAGAAAATGGATATCAAGCCTTCAAAAATATATCACAGTGGCAAGAAAAGGGCAAAGCAAACAGCAGAGATTATTGCTTCTGGTTTAAAAGTTCCTGATCAAAATTTAGAAGCTATTCAGGGCCTTAATCCAAATGATGATGTCCATCCATGGTTAGAAAGAATTCCAAAAGAGAAGAAAGATATCATGCTCGTGGGTCATCTCCCATTTCTCGAAAAATTGACCTCTCTTCTTCTTTGTGGTGATGAAAATGCTCGATGGGTCTTATTCCGTTATGGTGGTATTGTATGTCTCGAACAGAAAGAGGACAAAGGTTGGGCGGTAAGATGGGTTCTCACACCCGAAATGGTTTAAAGAGGAATAAAAGATTAAGATGAGTTAATCTTCCCTATCTTCAATTTTTTAGTTATCAAAGGCAGGTTTTAGTGATCAACTGAAAGGCTGCTTGCTCTAATCGCCCTTGAAAAGTCCCTACTTCAAGGTTCATAACGGACCGGGCCAATAAAGAGAGCCCGTTCCGTTCCCCATCTGAAAGCCACCCATAGACTTCATCCCATTGATCCTTGAAGATCTGGGCTCCTTCGAATCCAGCTGAAATCATGGCCTCTATAGGGAGAAGGGTCTTAAGGAAAGCCGCAAAGGCTATCTTCCTCAGGCCATGGGATTCCCGTATCCTTTCCCAGGCCTGGTGCTCCTCTTCGGTATCAGAAAGGAGGTAACCAAGAAGGGCCAATTGGCTGGAACCCAGTCCATTCTTGGCTAGCCAGAGTGTAACCTCTTGATCTTTGATGGCCACTGAGAGGAGGTAGACACATTGTTGGAGAAGAGGGAGATCCAGGCCATAGAAACGTCCAGCCTCTTGAAGTCTATTTGAGAAACGGAAGGTGTAGAACTCCGGAGCACCATGATGACGTGCATGTCCGGTCTCATGGTGTATGACACCCTGGACGATTGTCCCATCGATTCCCATCAATCTTTCTTGACAAATATGGATCCTTGGATAACCCCTCCATGCATCATGGGTGGCCAAAAAGTCTGTTTCTTC
>JBEKDJ010000285.1:0-6458 GCA_050014415.1 Thermodesulfobacteriota bacterium
AACATGCTTTCTAGTATCTGTATCAAAGAAAGAGTGTGCAAACTTTTTCACTGAGCATTAAAAAAAGGTCAATTTTCGTTCAATCCTCCCAATCTGTAGTCAAGGAGGAAGATCTTCATTCAGAACGAAAAATTAGAATTCTCTAATGATTTCAAAAAATTATTGACAAATCTCTACGAAGAGTTAAAATATCATTAATTTGTAAGAATTGGCACAAAATGTGCTTGATATCTATATATTAAACCCTAGAAACAAGGAGGTAAGAAAATGAAAAAAAGTCTAAGCATCCTATTTACAGCAGGATTCATTCTTTTTCTGTCGGCTTATGCCTTTGCCGGGCAATACTCCATCGATAGTATAGCCAAAGGCAGTTATTTATCCATGACCATCGATCAAAATGGAGCGTTAAATATTGTAACTCAGTCTAGTCCCCCTCCCTCTGGTAACACGATAACGGGTCAAGTTACATCCGGTTATTTTACCGGGAAAACCATAGGGATTGCAGGCGTCACCATGACATTAGGCGGAACTAGTTCAGGAACAAGTGCTACAAACACAAATGGGAATTATACCTTTACAGGACTCGCAGATGGAAGCTATACAGTTACTCCTTCCAGCGGGAGTTATACGTTTAATCCCACCTCTGGTACCGCTGCTCCAGCTGGAAATCAGACGCTTACAGTAAATTTTAGTGCGACCCCGGTCGCAGGAAAAACCTATTCAATTGCTGGAAATGTGAAGGATAAAAATGGTGCAAACTTGCAGGGTGTCACGATGCAGCTGCAATGGGGATCAACAGTGCTTGATAATGCAGATCTCACAGGGGCGGATGGGAATTACACCATAGCAGACCTTCCCGATGGATTGACTTATACCGTTACCCCAATCATGGCCGGCAAGACATTCACCCCGACCTCACAAAGTGTTTTGGTAAACGGTTCAGGTGTAACAGGGAAAAATTTTGTGGAGCAATCTTCAAGCCTACTGGGTTCCTTGACCAATCCTATTAAGATTAATAAATGGTCAAGTAAAGGTTTTTATATACCTTCAAGTTCTCCCGATAATAGCCGGGGATCTATTACAATCCCTACCTATACAAAGTGGTATTTTGAAGTTGATCCCCTTGCAACCACCCTCAGATCTGTTGCTTCTTTTTTATTTGAGGCTAAGTTCTTCAGTGGAGGCGGCACCGTATGCAAACTGACACAGAATAAGAGCACAGGGGCTTACTCATCGGAAGTATGTTCTGGATCTACTTTATTCGCAGATTCGGTTTATGATAACAGTCCCTATGACATAGATAACACAAAGTACTTATACGCAATTGACGATTCTGGTTGTAGTATTGCGGTTACTGACGAAATTTGGTTTCAAGCGTACTAGGCAAGTGCCTCTAGCCCTGTGGGAGATAACCTCTCACCCTGTAGGGAAAACCCTCCAATTTAGCAGCCCACCTGCTTCTGGCAGGTGGGCTGTTTTTTAATATGTTTTAGGGAGGTTTGCGGTTTTATTGATGAGAGCAAATAACTTATCAGCCCGATCCTTATCAATGTTTCTCAGAATCTGATATTGTTCAAGCGCCAGGTCACGTTTTTTGAGAATCAAATAACTTAAGCCTAAGTTGAATCGGGCCTTCGCATGGGTCCTTTTTATCCGAATCGTTTCCTGATATGACTCAATCGCAGCTAAATGGTTACCAAGAGTGGTGTAGGTGACTCCTAAATTGTAGTGATACTCTTCATCGTTCGGTTTCAAACGAATCGCATTTTTGAATGCCTCCATTGCTTCCTGATAGCGACTAAGACTGTAGTAAGTCAGTCCAAGATTGTTGTATGCATCTGAGTTGTCGGGTTTAAGGCGGATGGCTTCTTGATAGGCTTCAATCGCCTCTTCGTATCGCCCCATCTTTCGATAGGCCACGCCCATATTATTGTAGATTCCTCCATCATTGGATTTCAATTGAATTGCTTTTCTCAGAGTTTCAATTGCCTGTTGATACCTTTCCATCTCGATGTAGGTTTCTCCGAGGTTGATAAGGGCAATGGAATAGTCGGGCTTGATTCGTACCGCTTTCTGATAGGCTTCGATTGCCTCCTGATAAGAATGAAGCGCTCTAAGAGCCTGGCCAAGGTAATTGTAAGAATCCGGTTCATCGGGTTTGATGTGAATGGCCTTTTGATAGGCATCGGTTGCTTCTTTATATCGACCCTTATTGTAATAATACTGACCGAGGTTGTAATGGGATCTGTGTTTATTGGGTGATTTTTTTGCACAGTCCTCCCATAAAGTAATCTCATCTTGCCAGACCTTATTCCGCTGATAAGTCCCGATCCCAAGCAGAAGCGTCAAAGTGAGAAGGAAGATCCAAAGAGGATAATCCCTCCATCCTGTTTTCGTGTCCGTGCCCTTAGTTCGTGCCTGTAGACCAAGGGGCGTTTCGGTCCGAAGGCGCGTCCTTAATTCATCCTTTCTCAACCTTGACCTTGACCTTAACCTCTCATTTACCTTCTCCCAACCCTTGACCACAAGGATAGCAAACAAGATGAAAGGACCAATGGCAGGCAAGTAGAGCCGATGTTCAAAGACCATCTCGAGAGGAAGGATGGAGGATTCGATCACCAAATTGCCAAAATACCAGAGAATGCAGAATGAGAAGAGAGGCCTCTTTTTGGCGGTCCAGACGCCATAACCAATAAGACCAAAAACGATCAGGATGGAGAGCAGGGTAGTAGGAGGATCGAGAATCCCTCTGGAGATAGGAAAATCGTAATCTAGATTGAGGCGTGAAGGATGGGGATAGAGAAGGAGGGTGAGATAGTAGAGGACGACCCGGAATTGGGAAAGGAGACGTTCGGTGAGAGTGTAGTCCCGGAATTTGTAGCCTTCAATGATGACATCCAAATAGTGTTTTCCCCAAACGAAAAGAATAGGGATTCCGACAAGAAAGACAACCCCGACTGCATAGAGAAGCGGCTTTTTCTTCTTAGGGTTGAGGGTAAGGTTTTGAAAGAAGTAGAATTCATAGAGAGCGACAAAAAGGGGGAGGATGGCTACGTTTTCCTTGGTAAAGAGACCAAGGAGATAGCTTAAAAGCATTCCTGTAAAGCACAGAAGACGTCGTCTCCCGCGGGAGAGCCTTCCTTTGACATAGAGGAGCATGGCGAGGAGGTAGAACATCCCAGCCATGGAGGCCATTCTCTGGATAATATAGGTAACCGACTGGGTCTGGATGGGATGGGCGATGAAAAGCAGGCTTGAAAAGAGGGCGATGTAAAAAGCAGATGATCCATAGCGTTCTTTAAGAGGGGAAAGATTAAGGGTGAGGAGGAGGAACCGGTATAGGAAGATACCTGAGATGATGTGGATAAGAAGATTGACGAGGTGGTAACCGAAGACATTGAATTTCCCAAAATAATAATTGAGGGCGAAGGTGAAGTAGGCAAAGAACCGGATCGAATCTTTGATATTTTGGATCAATTGCTCCAGCCAGTGGAGTGTAAAACTATGGAGTCTAATGCTGGGTTCGCTGACGATATTAGGGTAATCATCGAATTGGAAGGGGACATGAAAAGTATTGCCGTAGGCGATAAAAGCAATAGCAGCCATCATGCCAATAGCCATAAGATGTTTCAGAGTAAAAGAGTGAGGTTTAGATTGGGATTCAGGTTTCGCGAAGATTTTTGAGGATGAGTTTGGTGTTTTGGACCTTTTCTTTTTCGACATAGAGATCGATCACTGCTGGATATGGAGCTCCTTGAGCAATTTGGGTTCTACTTCGTAACCTAGGTCTAAGGCCTTCTTGGCGTACAGAGAGGCTGTGGAAAGGTCCTTTTTATAATAATAAGCTACAGCCAGATTGAAATAGGCATCTCCATATTTTGGGTTGATTGTAATCGCCCTTTTAAAATTCGAGATTGCCTCATCCACTCTCTTCTTCTGGAGATAGATGACCCCCAGGTTGTTGTGAACTTCTGCCTTATCTGGATCAAGACGAATGGCATGTTGCAACTCCGAAATTGCCTCGTTAACCATTCCCCTTTGAAAATAGGCTTCCCCGAGATTAATCCTCGCATCAGAATAAGAGGGATCAATAGCCAGTGCCTTTTCATAATATGACACAGCTTCATTCGGCATATTTTTTCTCCGGTAGGCAACACCGAGATTATTGAAAACCTCCGGATCATTTGAGTTATATTTCAAGCTCTGATTCAATGCGGCGATTGCTTCATCCATTTTTCCTTTTTGGAGATAACTCGCACCCATAATCACATAAGTCTCATAAGAGGTTGGCTCAGTTTGAAGTGATTTTTGGAGCTCTTCCATTGCGAGATCAAGGAGTCCTTTTTTCTGATAAGCTTCTGCGATTTTGATATGCAAGGAGGTAAGATTTAAATCAAGACTCATGGCCTTCTTATATTCAGAAATAGCCTCATCGACCATTCCCTTCTTTTGAAGATAGGCATTGCCAAGGTTCGCATGCAATTTGGCCATATCCGGTTTAAACTCCAATCCCTTTTTAAAGAACAAAATGGCTTCATCCGCTTTTTTCTGTTCGAGACTGATTAATCCGATTTCATTGTAACCCTCCGGGTCCTCCGGGGCTAAACGAAGATATTCCCTCAAATGGAACGTGGCTTTATCGAACAACTTCATCTCTCCGTAAGCCAATCCTAAATTGAACCGGGCATTCAAATATCTTGGGTTCAATCTTAGCGCAATATTCAACTCCTCTAAACCCCTTTCAAATTTCTTATCTTTAACTAGATAGCCGCCCAGGTTGTTATGAGCCCTTGGCTTATTGGGTGATTTTTTTACACAGTCTTCCCAGAGGGTGACCGCATCCTTCCAGGTGGCATTACGCTGATAAGTTCCGAGGCAGAAGACGAAGCTGATCAAAAGAAAAAAGATCCACAGTGGTAAATCTTGCCGAAAACTGCTTTCTGACTTCTGCCTTCTGCTTTCTGGCCCCCTTATCTTCTCCCAACCCTTCACCACAAGGATAGCAAATAGAACAAAAGGACCAATAGCTGGCAGGTAGAGGCGGTGTTCAAAGACCATCTCAAGAGGGAAGATGGAGGATTCAATGACCAGGTTGCCAAAGTACCATAGGATGAAGTAAGAAAGCAGAGGTCTCTTTTTGGCTGTCCAGATGCTATATCCAATTAGACCCGCAACCATCAGGATGGAGATGAGGGTGGTAGGAGGATCGAGGATCCCTCTGGAAATGGGGAAATCGTAATCCAGATTGAGCCGTGAGGGATGCGGATAGATGAGAAGTGTGATGTAGTAAAGCACTACCCGGAATTGGGTAAGAACCCTTTCCGTGAGGGTGAAGTCCCGAATCTTATAGCCTTCGGTGATGACATCAAAATAGCGCTTCCCCCAAACGAGGAAAATCAGGATTCCAATCATCAGGGCAACGCCGATTACATAAAGAAGTGGCTTCTCGGAATCGAGTCGTACCGACTTCTCCTTGATGTTCAGAGTGAGATTCTGAAAGAAACAGAGTTCGTAGAGACCAATAGAGACAGGGAGAATGGCGACATTCTCTTTGGTGAAGACACCGAGAAGATAACTCACTGCCGTGCCAGTGAAGAAGAGGAGGCGCTTTTTTCCCAAAAGGATTCTGCCTTTAACATAAAGGAGTATAGCGAGGAGGTAGAACATTCCAGCCATGGAGGTCATTCTCTGGACGATATAAGTGACCGATTGGGTTTGGATAGGATGGCACAGGAAGAGGAGGCTTGAAAAGAGGGCGATGGAGAAAGCGGATGATCCGTAGCGCTCCTTAAGAGAGGGTAGATTAAGGGTGAGAAGGAGTAACCAGTAGAGGAGTATGCCCGAGAGAAGATGGATGAGAAGGTTGACGAGGTGGTAACCGAAGACATCAAACTTTCCAAAATAGTAATTGAAGGCAAAGGTAAAGTAGGCAAAAAGACGGATGGAGTACTGATAAGTATGTCTCGCTAACTGCTCTAATCGGTCTATAGAAAATGATTTGATGTGGATATCGGGATTATTAAGGATATTGGGTTCGTCATCGAATTGGAAGGGAACTTGGAAGGTGTTGGCATATGCCAAAAGTGCTACTGCAATCATTAAACCAATGATGAGAAGGCGCTTTAATGAGAATGAGTGTTCTTTTGGTATCATTTTTAAATCGATCTTATTAAGAGTGTGTATTCTTTTCTTATCCTTTTTCGACAAGTGAGAATTCCTCCAATTCAATAAATCGACGCTAATATAACATTAGGCCAAATCCTTTTGCAAGCATCTGAAATTACCTGATATTTGACAAATTATGTCTGAGACCTTATGATTAGTTATTATTTCCTTTGAGGAAAGGAGAGTAAGATGGGTAGAAAATCTTTGTTTTTTGGAACGACAATATTTCTTCTTGGCTTATTTGTTGTTTTAGCAAGCCAACTTTTTTCTGAATCAGAGACCATATTGGCTAA
>JBEKDJ010000286.1:0-6427 GCA_050014415.1 Thermodesulfobacteriota bacterium
TACAGCGCGGGAACTGATCCGAAAGGCATTCATCCATTCACCAAGCGTGCTATGGAGGAAATTGGAGTCAGTCTTAGCGGTCAGTATTCGAAACACGTCAAGGAATATATGGGCAAAATGCATTTCGCCTATTTGATTACCCTGTGCGACGAAGCTGAGAAAAAATGTCCCACGGTATTCCCTGGAATTAGTAGAAGGCTGCACTGGTCATTTGAAGATCCTTCTGCGTTTGCGGGGTCTGCCGATGAAAAGTTAGCAAGGTTTCGCGAAGTGAGAGACCAGATAGAGCAACGAGTCAAATCGTGGCTCTCCGAAAAAAAGTTTGGATAATTCATCTCCCAACCCTTTTCAGATTCCCTTCTTTTCGTATCACTCTCCTTCATTTTCCTCCCACATCTTTTTCATCTAAAAGAACGACTCTTTTTAATCAGTCTTAAGAAGCCTTTACAAATCTACTTGATCAGGAGATGATAATTTGTTATTTTCGAGCTAACGCAATCAAAGGATTTTGGTCTGTAAGAGAGCATCCTGATGACAGAATCTGGTCCGAATGTAAAAATGGAGACAAGAGGGCTCTATTTCTATTATGCTTCTACCCAAGCCCTCAAGAATATCAACATCACCATCCATTCTCAACAGATTACCGCCTTGATCGGACCTTCGGGATGTGGGAAATCGACCTTTCTTCGTACCCTCAATCGAATGAATGAGCTCATCCCTCACACACGAATCGAGGGAACGATTACGCTCGATGAGCAGGATATCTATCAATCGGGTATGGATGTGGTCTCGCTCAGACAAAGGGTTGGTATGGTCTTTCAGCGTCCAAACCCTTTTCCAAAAAGCATTTTCGAAAACGTCGCTTTCGGTCCCAAGGTGTTCGGAATCCACTCAAGGAACGAGATTGAAGGACGAGTCGAGCAGAGCCTTAAGTCCGTCTCCATATGGCCAGAGGTTTCTACCCGTCTTCATCAAAACGCACTCGATCTGACGCTGGGGCAACAACAGCTGTTGTGCATTGCCCGCGTCTTGGCAGTTCAACCCGAGGTTATTCTGATGGATGAACCTTGCTCCGCCCTCGATCCATTGGCCACGCTCAGAGTGGAAGAATTGATGAAGGAGCTAAAAAGGGACTATACCATTGTCATCGTCACCCATAGCATGCAGCAGGCAGCCCGGACCTCCGATAGGACGGGTTTTTTTCTATTAGGGGAGCTGCTAGAATACGGCCTCACTGGCGACGTTTTTACGCGACCCAATGACCGTCGGACTGAAAATTACATTACAGGAAGATATGGATAATAATGATTTCGGGAGGGAAGTTCTTGCAAGGAGACGATGATAAGCACCAAATACCAAGCACCAAGTAACACACAAATTCCCATACGCGAAATTCCAAATCTGAAACAAAATCGTTTCGGTCATTGGGTATTAGTATTTCGAAATTATTTGGAATTTGGAGTTTGGAGTTTGGGATTTCTTTTTTTGCTCTTCTCCATTTTATTCAATACCGGGTGTCAGAGAACGAAGGCTGGAATTACAGTAGCGGGATCTACCTCGGTTGAACCTTTTGCCGAACTATTGGCCGAAGAGTACATGTCTCGCCATCCTTATTCCCATATCTATGTGCAAGGAGGTGGGTCGACCGCTGGGATCGAAGCAGTCCGGACGCGTGCGGCAAATATTGGAATGTCATCCCGATCCCTCCTGCCCAGTGAGAAAGACCTCACCGCGGTCACGATCGCCAAGGATGCGATTGCAATCATTATCAACCCCCAAAATCCGATCCAGGACCTCTCATTGGGACACGCAAGAGAGGTCTTCGCTGGGAAGATAAAGAACTGGAAGGATTTGGGAGCTTCTCCTCACCCAATTGTTTTGGTCAGTCGGGAGGAAGGATCAGGAACACGGGAGTCTTTTCAGAAGTTCGCCATGGGAAAAGAGGAGATCAGCCTTGAATCCCTGGTTCAGGACTCGAACGGCGCCATCCGCCAGGTTGTTTCAAATGATCCCTATGCCATTGGCTATATTTCGTTGGGCTTGGTAAACGAGAAGGTGAAGGCCTTAAAGATCTCAGGCGTCGAACCCAGTTTGGCCAATATCGAGAGCGCTAAGTATACGCTGGTAAGGCCCTTTCTCTTTGTTTTTGATGGTGAGCCAACAGGAGAGGCGAAGTCCTTTTTAGAATTCGTGTTGAGTCCTCCGGCTCAAGCATTGCTTGCAAAGGAAGGTCTGGTGACTGTCCGTAATCCTTTAGGTGAATGATTATGGAAACCAAAGAGAAAATCATCGAGAAGATTTTACTTCTGGTTGCCCTCTCTTCAATTACGGTATTGGCCTTGATCACATTTTTCATCTTTGAGCAGGGCCTGCCCTTGATTTGGAAGATTGGTCCCAAGGCCTTCATCCTCGGCCAGAAATGGATTCCAAGCAAGGGTCTATTCGGCATTTTCCCGATGATTTTTAGCTCCTTTTTGGTTACCTTCGGAGCCCTTTCCCTTGGTATCCCGCTGGGTTTGGCCTGTACCATCTTCTTGTGTGAATGGTCTCCCACCTCTGTGGGAACGATATTGAGGCCTGCAATTCAACTGCTGGCGGCTATCCCCTCGGTCATCTATGGCTTTTGGGGGTTGGTCGTCCTCGTACCCCTTGTCCGGAATTATATGGGAGGACCTGGCCTCAGTATTCTCTCAGGTTCTGTGATACTTGGTTTCATGATTTTACCCACCATTATCAGTATTTCAGAGGACTCCATGAAGGCCCTGCCTCCAACTTACAAAGCTGGTGCTCTTGCATTAGGAGCAACGCATTGGCAGACCATATGGCGAGTCTTGATCCCGGCAGCCAAGTCCGGAATTGTAGCCAGCATCATCCTAGGCATGGGCCGTGCAATCGGCGAGACCATGGCCATGATCATGATCCTGGGGAATGCAGTAAAAATGCCAACTTCTTTCTTAGATTCGGCGAGGACGCTGACCACGAACATCGGCATTGAGATGGGTTACGCCTCTGGAGACCATCGGCAAGCCCTCTTCGCCACAGGGGTTGTCCTCTTCATCATCATCATGCTCCTCAATTCTTTGGCCATCTTCCTCTCCAGAAGGAGGACCGGCTGATGGTTTATCGTGCACGGTATATAACCCAAGGCATCGCAAAAGTTTTTATCTGGATTGCTGCCCTATCGACCATCGGAGTGATGATTCTCATCCTCTTTCAGGTTCTGGCAGAAGGTATTCCTGCTCTTCACCTCCGTTTCTTTCTCGATTCCCCCAAAAACATGGGCCGAGAGGGAGGAATCCTTCCCACCATTATCGGCACCTTTGCTCTAACTGCGGTTGCAGTTCTTTTTGCAACGCCACTCGGTGTAGGAACAGCTATCTTTTTGAGGGAGTATACCCGGGAAAGCCGGATAAGCCGCATGATCCGATTTGGGACAGACTGCCTCGCAGGGGTGCCATCCATCATCTTTGGCTTATTCGGGTTCGTCTTTTTTGTCATCTACCTCAACATGGGATGGTCCATCCTTTCCGGAGGCTTAACCTTGGCCGCGATGATCTTGCCCACGATCATCTCTACCGCCGAAGAAGCTATCAAGGGAATTCCCCCTTCATACCGCGAGGTCAGCTATTCTCTGGGTGGAACAAAGTGGCAGACCGTCACACACACAATCTTACCAAGTGCCCTACCCGGAATCTTCACCGGTATCCTCCTGAGTGTTGGCCGCAGTATTGGAGAGACTGCTGCGGTGATTCTGACTGCCGGTTCCTCGCTGATGATGCCCACTTCTCTCTTCTCACCCATCCGGACCATGTCTGTCCATTTCTATATTCTCGCCCGAGAAGGGATCTCGATAAAGATGGCCTATGGTACAGGGGCGGCCCTGATTCTGCTCGTTCTTTTCGTCAACACAGTGGCAAATTGGCTGCTCAATCGGTATATCCGCCATCGGGCCTGAGGGGGAATACATGCCGCTCGAATACAAGATGGTGATCAAGGATTTCAGTTTCTATTATCAATCCTTTCAGGCGCTTCGGAATATTGATTTGAAGATTTCCACGAAGGGAATATTTGCCATCTTCGGTCCGGCCAGAAGCGGAAAGACAACACTTCTCAAAAGCCTCAACCGACTGACGGATCTGATCTTCGGAACGAAGCATACAGGGAACATCTTCTTAGATGGGGCAGATATCTATAATCCACAACTCAGTCCCACCCAACTGAGGAGGCGGATCGGGATGGTTTTCGACTTGCCCACTCCCCTTCCCATGTCCATCTTTGACAACATGGCCTATGGTCCTAAGCTGGGCGGCACCACCCAGAAGAGACGCTTATCGGAGATTATAGAAAAGGGTTTGAGATCCGCCGTGCTCTGGGATGAGGTGAAGGACCGTCTCCACACCTCTGCCCTCCGGCTCTCTGGTGGGCAACAGCAGCGCCTCTGTATCGCTCGGATCTTGGCTCTTGAACCAGAGGTCCTCCTGCTCGATAACCCGTGTTCAGGATTGGATCCCATCTCTACGGCCAGTATTGAGGAGACCCTCCGTCAATTGAAAAATGAATACACGATCATTTTGGTTCCTAATAGCATTCAGCAGGCCTCACGAGTGGCTGACTGGGCGAGTTTCTTTTTGAACGGTGAGCTAGTCGAGGAAGGACCTGTCTATCAGATCTTTACTCGACCCAGAGATAAAAGGACAGAAGATTACATCACTGGTAAATTTGGATAGAAATAATGATTACAAAGATTTAAGAAGTACATGGCACAGACGAAGGAAAGGGGTGAATATCAATTGCTTTCTTATTTGAGGCTTCAGGTCTTCATGTTGGCTTGTTGATTAATTTTGGCAATGAAAGTTGCCAAATTAATCGCGTAGTGTTTTAATCCGTGTAATCCTTATTTGATCTTAATCAGCTATTAGCATGGCAGGAGGCAATATGGGTGTCCATACGCATTTTGAGATGGAATTGGAAGAATTGAAGGAGAACCTCTTAAAGATGGCGGCATGGGTTGAAGAAGCCATTAACAATGCTGTTCAGTCCCTGGTCAAAAGGGACTCCGAACTGGCCCAGAAAACGTTTGAGGGTGAAGATCGAATCAACAAATTGGAGATTACCATCGAGGATATGTGTCTGAAGCTGCTGGCTTTGCGGCAGCCGATGGCTGCTGACCTCAGGTTCATCACCTCTGCGATGAAGATCATCACCGATCTGGAACGTATAGGCGATCAAGCAGTCAATATTGCAGAGCGTGCGATCTTATTGAACCAGGAGCCACAACTCAAACCCTACATTGATATTCCAAGGATGGCACAGATTGCTCAATCGATGGTCAAGGAAGTGCTGGACGCCTTTGTGAACCGTGACTCCAAATTGGCTCGTTCGGTTTGTGAAAGAGATGATCTTGTCGACGGATTAAACGACCAGGTCTTTAGGGAGCTCCTCACCTACATGATTTCAGATCCAAAGACGATCATGCGGGCAGCGCATCTGATGATCGTGTGTCGATGTCTTGAACGAATTGCAGACCACGCCACAAACATCGCTGAGGATGTCATCTTCATGGTAGATGCGTTGGTGATCAAACATCATGCCGATGTCCAAGAAGATAAAAAAGATTAGGAATTACGAATTTAGGAATTCAGGAATTCGGAAATTGGAAATTCCTCAATTCTTAAATCCCTTAATTCCTCAATTAGTAAATTCATGACCCCTTCTCAACAAAACTTTGATACTACTCCTGATGTCCTTAAAAAACAGGTGATCGTAGAAACCTATCGATCCAGTGGCCCGGGCGGCCAGAGAAAGAACAAGACAGAGACCGCCGTTCGTTTAAGGCATCTGCTTTCGGGCATCACGGTGACCGCCACCGAATATCGATCCCAAGCGCAAAATCGAAAACTCGCCTTCGAAAGGCTCCGGCAGCGTCTTCTTCGGCTGAATCGGCCGAGACGTCCGCGAATACCTACTCTAACTCCATTGAAAGCCATTGATAGGAAGAGAGAGGAAAAAAGAATTCGTTCGAACAAAAAGCAGTTGAGACAAAAAATCGAAAAAGAGTCGGATTGGGATTGAACGTCGATAGATGGAGATTATTGAAAGGGAGGATTATGAACGAGAGAGTCAAGGAAGCGATCTTCAGACAGGTGGAAAGGGAGCCTTTTGCCCGGAAGTTCGGACTCAAGCTCTTAGATCTGGATGAGGGATACTCAAAGGTCGAGATGACCTTCACCCCTGATATGGATAATATCTTCGGCCTGGCTCATGGTGGGGCACTCTTTGCACTTATCGATGAGGCCTTTGAGACTGCTGCGAACTCTCATGGCACCGTAGCCGTGGCTTTGAACATGAATATTACCTATGTGTCTTCCCCTCCCCGGGGAAGCAGGTTGATGGCTGAGGCGCGGGAGTTTAGTCGGACCCATAAGAC
>JBEKDJ010000287.1:0-6413 GCA_050014415.1 Thermodesulfobacteriota bacterium
CTGGCATCTTGCGAAAACATTGTCAACGAACATGGGGTTGTCCAAGGCGTTTCTCGAACAGCAGGGGCTTGTCTCTATTCGCACACTGTGGATTCAGACTCATTATCCGGCTAAGGCCCGATGATTTCTGCGAACCGCCCATTGCGGACCCGCATGATGGGTGGTGTGGGGAGGGACGGTTAAACGCCGTCCCTTACCCGATTAGCCCGTGGTTACGGTGTGAACATCTCCTGCAATATCGCAAGAATGCGTCCCAACGTGGATGGCGACAGCTTACCCAGCCGACGCACGAGGCGCTCACGATCGACGGTGCGAATCTGGTCGATCACTACGTAGCCCGCACGGCCTTCAAATCGGCACGGTATACGGAACGGATAGGGATGGCCTCCAGTCGTAAGGGGAGCCACGATAAAAGTATATAAATAGGAGTTAAGTTCGTCCGGCGAGACGACTACACAGGGACGAGTCTTCTGGATCTCGCCCCCTCGGGCCGGATCCAGACTAACCAAAAATACATCACCACGCCGGACATCTTCAGTCTTCACCACTCCCACTCCTTCTCGTCAAAGCGGGTAGGGGTGGGGGTATTAAGCAACCGATCTTCATCTCGCTGGCGCATTTGACTGGCCGCGGTTGCCCAACCAGAGCGTGTAGAGGTTGCTCGCGCGATAACAACGGCTCCATCTCGAACTCTTAACTCCACTTCTTCGGTCAAGCCAGCTTGCGCGATGATTGTCTTCGGCAGTCGCACACCACGCGAATTACCAATACGAACTAAATGGGTCTTCATTGGGCGTTTCCTCCCGATTTAATGTAATTACATTATAATCACATGGGGGAAGTTATGTCAAGTAAGGAAAAGCTACTTTTGATAAAGTGTCCTATTCTATCGTATCTTCATCTCTTTTACTGTAGGGCTAACAACGCGGTTAAGCTGCGCCGCCGCATGAAATATCAAGGCGACATTGTCTACGCGCGTATTACCCACTCTCCAAGTCTAGTACTAGGCGTCAGCTTCAACCGCATGTTAGAAGGCAAATATAAAATTCCTATTTCTCAAAAGATAATACATGATTCGTTAGAAGATAATGTTTCCAAAACGTAATTGCAGGTTCACCAAATCCAGGGAATTAGCCTTTTCGTGTGTGTGCAATACTCATCGTAATCAGATCCAAATGAAACTCGCAGAGTGGCTTCTTCAACATAGATCCTGTAGAGGTATGCAGGGAGCGGCAACCCGATTACAAACAGCAACGAAAGCCAGTTTTGTACCACCGTGCCGTAACCAATACATATCAGCATCATTCCACTGTATGCGGGATGGCGTAAGAGCCTGTATGGACCATTTCTAACAACCTTCTGACCCTCGTGAGTCTCAACAGTTATGCGAAAAGATTTTCCCAAAACTGTGATGGCCCAGAGCCGAAGAGCAAATCCCAGAATCATAATGGTAAATCCAATTATAAATACGGCTGTCGTCCTTCCGCCGGGAAAGAAGAATCGTTCTTTTCCATTTACGATCCACGCCAGAGTTACACCAAGGACAATTCCAAGAAGACAGAAGTATAGGCTCCCTTTGTCTTTTTCAGTTTTTCCCCTGCCTTGTACGCGATCCCTAATAATTAGCCAGTCTTCAAAGCCCAGCCAGCAGACTATAAAAATGGTGGTAATAATGGATGGTAAGTTCATTCAGATATCCTTTCCGGGTTTGCGGCTTCATTTCAGCTTTTAAATCAATCTGCAGTTGATAGACTCCTTCTTTTCTACCTTCGCACATCATACGGACGCTATTCTGAACTTACTTCATTCGAATGGCAACCATAGTGTATCGAAAATGATGCCTTCTAACAATAATTGGATTGCAGGTTGTAATTCCCTAAAATCCTATACTCCCTAATCGATTTTGTCAAACGAGTTTTCTGGGACTTATGAAACTTTACCCGGGCTCCAAATCGCTGACTATCTAAGTTATTGCGGAGGGTTGGCGCCTTAAATCTGATTATAAATACTGTTTTGGCCTGAAATAATTTGTATATTGCATATAATCAAAACTTCTAATCTATTATTGAGGCACAATGATGGAAAGAGAAATGAGTGTGCTCGCAGATTTCGAGACGTTTCTTTCGAAATTGGGGGCTATACCCGAAGATAAAATCAAGTTCTACATTTACTGGGTGCGGAGATTTCTCAAATCTTGCAATTACCAACTCGATAATATCGACACACAACATGTGTCGCAATATCTGGATTCCCTTGATGCTGATGAGAAGATTGCCGACTGGCAGGTGAGACAGGCGGCAGATGCAGTCATTCTCTACGTTGAAAAATACCTCAAGAGGCCGTTACAGCAAATCACCTCTTTGGAGGACGATTCAGGAACTATTAGGGCATAGGCATGTGAACGCCGTTAGAAATGACAGGGCTTTGACCCCACCCTCAATAAGGAATGAACATTTTCTTTTTACATCCTCCTCATAAAGTGGCAGGGCTTTCTAACGGGGTGAATACGACGATGGTTTATACCCATGTGATACGGAAGAAACCCTATGGATTAAGCAGCCCTTTGGATGGTTTGTGATATCTCAAACTTCCTTGACTATCTCTTTCTCTTCATCGATCTTAAAATCTTCAAATACAGTGGGTGCATGATTTCTTAAAATCTTCAAAATCTCCATGGCCACCTTTCTGATCTCCCATTGAGCCTGGACTTTACCTCTCAGACCAATGATATGCCGCCACTCCCGAAAATTCGCACTCACCACAATCTGACTTTCCACGGCATTGGGTAAGACATATCTTGCATCCTCCTTCTTGATCTTCATTCTCTGTAACTGGGAATAGGCTTCCTTTGCCCTATCCATGAAATTAATAAAAATGGAATGGGCTTCTGGATTCTTTTTGACGGAATCGGGTTCAATATAATTGAAATTGCTTTCGTCCACATATCTTTGGGATTGTTGGATGATAGAACATAGTCTGTGTCTCACCCACTGGTGAGTAAATGCTCTGGATACCCCCGAGATCCTGAATGTGGCATAGGCGTGTTCCAATACCGATAAATGCTGGTTTTTGATCAGCATCCGTATAAAAGCCTTTTCGCTATTTTCCCTCTGCTTAGGAAATGATAAATAGGATGTCCGTCCTGCCGCTTCGATCAGTTTTTCCGCATTGGGAGTAACAAACAGCAATTCGACTTTCGGAGTTAACATATCTCATGGCTTCCTTTCCAAAATTCCATATCCTCTTTAAACGCTTCTACCATACCACGCCAAGGGATATTATTCAACCTTCTGAAATTTGACCCATTCGACTGCTCCCAAACCCTCCTCTTCAGAGCAGGAACAAAGGCGCGCTCAGGGTCAACCCTGAGTAAGCTCCGGCCTTTAGGCCGGAAAAAGTCGAAGGGTTGACTTAAGTCAACCCCTTCAATAAATTGTTAAGATTATTTTGAAATCATTATTAAGAAGAACGTAAAATTGTTTGCATTCACCGTTTGGAGTTTTAGCCCTTGCAATAGGCAAACCAACCCTTTTCCCTATCCGCCCGAATAAGATCCATAGCCCCATCAGCTTAGATAGGAATCGATCGGGTCATCAGGGTCGGCGCAGAAGGAGTCAGCGAATGAAATCTGAGTAATCGAAGTGCATCGTGACTAATGATGCACTTGATTTAAGAGGAAGTCGCGCCTTCATCTCCCACAACCCAAGATGCTTGAGGATCTTTTCAATCACCTCCTCATCCTCGATGAAACTGATGATTTTCATCCTTCCCTGACATTTGGGGCAAGTCAAGGAGTCCACCTTCCCCGATCAAGTCGGGGACAGACTCCGATCTTCTGGATCAATCTGGCCCAGTATTTCCTGTACTTCTTAGCCCCCTCCTCAGACATAAGGATACAGGGTATGGCTTTCATCCAGCTTCAGCTTACCCCTTTTTCCCCGGGAGACGTTACTGTAGTAGCCGTAGTAACGAACCATCTGTTAAGATCTCGGCGTGGGTAGTGGGATCATTGAAGGAAATGGGGCGGGTGTGATCTCGGGCCACGACCTCGCCATCCCTCACCAGGACCGCACCTAGGGGAACCTCCCCTTCTCGCGATGCCTGGGGGGCCTCTTCTACAGCCAGCTCCATCATCTCGTGATCTGTCAATGAGCCTCTTCTCACCCATGATTCAATAAATGATGGTAACAGAAAAGAAAAGGAAGGGTCAAGGGATATCAGATGATGGCCTTGTTCACGTGCCATACACTGTTTTTGCCACCAGCCATGACAATTTACTCGATATCCCCTTTTCATTAGCTTGTAGTGGTGCTTTTTCTCACGTCAAAGGAGAATAGAAGGTTTGAGCGGCGAAGAATAGACACTTGACAAGCCGAGGATGGCCATGCGACATTTACACCGTCGGTTTGCAAACCTATGATGATAAGACAGGCCAGTGGAGTATACAGGCTATGTCTGAAGAGACTTTTGCAATGTCACCCCGCCGATGGGCATGCCAAAGCCTCGCATCTGTTTCAGGTGCAATAGGAAGTTCTTTTAAAGGGGAAAGAATTGATCTGGCCGATAACGCCCGCCTGATCCGGCGCATTGCCGGTATCGCCTGCAAGACGGGAAGGGAGCCGGTCAGCTCTGCTGAGGCCCGCCAGATCCTCGGTCTTCCCCTTGCTACGTCGAAAAGGTAAAAAAAACAGAGCGATGAAATGGGGTTGCACGTCCTAATCACCAATATCTTTTTACAATCGCGCACGGGAACGGAGCTTTACGTGCGCGATCTTGCATTGGAGCTGAAGCGCCAGGGACACCAGCCAGCTGTATACACGCCCATACAGGGATCAATTGCCGAAGAACTTAAGGCGGCGGGTGTTCCCGTATGCAGCAGCCTGCGAACGTTGGAATTTCGCCCTGATGTCATCCACGGCCATCATCGGGTGGAAACGATGATGGCCGTTTTACACAATCCCGGCGTGCCCGCGATTTTCATCTGCCACGACTTATTCGCCTGGCACGATAATCCCCCCATCCATCCACGAATTCGCCGGTACCTCGGGGTCAGCTTGGCCAGCCTCGAGCGGTTGCGCGAAGCAGGAATCCCCGAAGAAAGGATCAGATTGGCGCTGAATTTTGTGGACCTGAAGCGATTTTTGCCGCGTCCACCCCTCCCGCAGCACCCCCGTCGGGCGCTCGTTTTCAGCAATTACGCGAGTGCTCACACGCATTTACCCGCTATCGCCGAGGCTTGCCTACGTGCTGGTTTGAAACTCGATGTCGTCGGTGCAGGAGTGGGCAAATGTTCATCTCAACCGGAAAATGTTTTGGGACAGTATGATCTTGTATTTGCCAGGGCGAGAGCCGCCATGGAGGCAATGGCGGTGGGAACTGCAGTTGTACTCTGCGATTTCACAGGCCTGGGCCCCATGGTAACCGCGGGGGAATTCCATCGATTGCGCCCACTGAATTTTGGGTTCAAGGCGCTTCAGGAACCTCTCCATCCGCAGAACATCATACGCCAAATCCGCCGTTATGATGCGCAGAATGCGGCAAGGGTCCGCGACCTGCTTCGCTCCATCGCGGGTCTGGATCGGGCAGCCAAAGAACTAGTGGATGTTTATCAGCAAATAATTGAAGAACAGCATCGAACCTCCCCGAGCTCTGTCAAAGAGAAGACCTGGAGATATCGCCATTTGCTCTTCCGGGATGCGCTGCTCGTGAAGGTTTTTGCGACGTGGGATCTCCTGAAACGACGCCGCGTGAATTCCCTGACCCGCCTACCAGGGATTGACCTGATCAAACGAGGAATGAAAAGAATCCTGTTGGATTAAGATGGCCTCAGGACGAATCATTATTCGCCCAAGCGAGACAGACAACGCCCGGTGGAAGCAGATGATGATGATAAGAGCTTGCTTTAGGATGAGTCGAAAATACAATAAAGGGAGTAGTATGTCAAGAAAAAATCCCGGAAGTTAACCGCATTTTTTCCGGATCTCAGCGGTGACAAAACCAATTTAACGAGTTCACCTACAAGGCGTTGAAAGCTATGGGCAGTGAAAATTGACGATTAACGAGTGAAAGCGTGCATCGGACAGCCTCCGTGGCAAAACCGAAAGAGGATTTGATTTTCTCGGCTATCATTTCGAGCCTGAGGAAATTTCACCTGCCTGAAAGACAATCAGTAATTTCATTAAGAAGACTCTCCGGCTTTATGAACAGGAGCCGCCCCACCGAAAGATGAGGCGGCTCGGAGAGTATGTCGATAGATGAGCGTAGCCGCAACTACCAGCGATTGCGGCCGCCGCCACGACCGCCCCCAAAACCACCGCCGGATCGGCTACCTCCGCGAGGACTCTTTTCCTGCGCCTCGTTAACCTTAATGGTCTTGCCGTCAAGGCTCGTGCCATCCATCTTGGATATCGCCG
>JBEKDJ010000288.1:0-7264 GCA_050014415.1 Thermodesulfobacteriota bacterium
GCTACCAAGCTGCGCTACTCCCCGAACGGGCATGATGCTATGTGCAGAGCACAAAGCGCATCGCGTTCCTTGAATTATTAAAATACAAGATTTGATGGGAATTGTCCAGCCTCTTAGAGATTCCTGCACTCAATCAATGTCCGTTTGACAATCTCCGGATAGTTGAGTTGATAAAAGTCAATTTGAGCATCTCTCCAAGGGAGGGGAAGGTGAGAATAGAGTTTATTCAGGCGAGGGATATGCCGGACGCCTGGTTCCAGTGTGTCTATCATATCTTTGAAAAGGGTTATGAATATACGATCGACCGAGGAAGTTTTAGGGGCCATAAAAGGATTGAGTATGATTATATTGCTGTCAATATCACCATCCTAGCACAAGCCTTTCATTCCCGATATCCCTCTTGGATGCAGTGTTCCTCCTCCTACTTCAATGGAATACGTCGAACGGTATCTGGAAAAACTGATTACTTCGACGAAGGCTCCTAACGAAACTTATACGTACGGAGAGGATCTGGAAAAACAGATCCAAGGGGTGATCAATATGTACCTCCAAGAGGGGCCCAACACAAATCAGGTCTATATGGCAGTGGGTGACGCAAGTTCGATCCTATTTCAGGATCCCCAGTGCCGGCGTGGCATCGATACTCGAATTCGGTAGGGAAGCTCCATTTTGTGCTCTACTTTCGCTCGTGGGATTTGTGGGCTGGGTTCCCGTCGAACTTGGCTGGCCTTCAACTGCTGAAGGAGTATATGGCAAAAGAGATCGGGGTAGATGACGGGGAGATCATTGCCTCCAGTAAGGGACTTCATCTCTATCATGATTGTTGGGACTTGGCGAAGACAAGAACTGGAAGAAAGAAGTAGAGGCCAAAGGAGTCCTGGCGTCAAGTGCCCAAAAATGGAAAGGAGCTTGGCGAAGACAAGAACTGGAAGAAAGAAGTAGAGGCCAAAGGAGTCCTGGCGTCAAGTGCCCAAAAATGGAAAGGAGACAGTAGAAAAAGGGTTACGGCGACAAACGCTCTTTCACAAAGTGCTCTTTCACAAGCTGAAAGCGAAACCAGGACCTGATACCTACAAAGCGGAACCCCGACGCACAAATCGTAGCCGGTATCCTCTCGCCCATTTTACAGTTCACCTCCTTTCTGTTATATTAAGCCTGTTCATGAAGAATAATCCGGAGCTTCCCCTTCGATACATCCTGACCGTTTCAGAACTCACCCAGGAGATCAAAGGCCTTCTTGAGCTTAAGTTCTCTGATATCTGGGTCGAAGGTGAGATTTCAAACCTCAGAATCCCCCCTTCAGGACACATCTATTTCACTTTGAAAGATGAAAACAGCCAGATACGGGCTGTGCTCTTTAGGATGCAGGCGCGCGCCCTCCGGTTTATCCCTGAGGATGGTCTTCATATCGTCTGCCGAGGAAGGGTCAGCCTCTATGAAAAAAGGGGAGAATACCAACTGATCTTAGAGCGGATGGAGCCAAAGGGCATTGGAGCCCTTCAACTCGCGTTTCTGCAATTGAAAGAGAGGCTCGAGAAGGAAGGACTCTTTAATGCGGACCATAAAAAACCGCTCCCCATGCTTCCTAGAACGATTGGAATCGTTACCTCTCCCACGGGGGCTGTGATCAGCGATATGCTTCATATCATCCAGAGACGTTTTGAAAATGTCCATATCGTGCTCTATCCTGTTCAGGTACAGGGAGAAGGGGCCTCATCGGAGATTGCCAGAGCCATAAAGTATCTTAATGATTGCACGAAGGCAGACGTGATCATCGTAGGAAGAGGAGGAGGGTCCCTGGAGGATTTATGGGCTTTTAATGAGGAGCCGGTAGCCAGAGCAATTTATCACTCCAAGATTCCCATCATCTCGGCAGTAGGCCATGAGACGGATTATACGATTTCTGACTTTGTTGCAGATTTAAGAGCACCTACCCCATCTGCTGCTGCAGAGTTGGTGGTCAGAGAGAAGAGAGAGATTGAAAACACACTTCGCTATTTGAGGACACGCTTAGAGGGTCGAACGCTAGACGTCTTCCAGCGACATCGAACCAAGCTATCCCATTTTAGAAGGACTTTGATCAGCCCCAAGAAGAGAGTGGAGAACTATCTCTTAAGGGTTGACGATCTGGTCAATCGATTCTCTATTCTGCTTGCATGGATCTTGAAAAGGGAGAGGGAAAAATGTTCCCATCTAAGCGAAAGGGTCTATCTTCGAAGTCCACTCTCAGAAGTGGAGCACCTCCGGCTGTTTAGCTCCCAGATTGGAAAAGGTCTTGAGCAGAACATCCGGCACACGATCGAGATTTATAGAGAGAAGGTCGGAGGGGGACTGGGGAAATTAGTCTCGTTGAGCCCTCATTCGATCCTTCAGAGAGGCTACAGTATTACTCGTAAGATCCCTTCACTCCAGATCGTGAGGGAGGCAGCCCTGGTAGGAGAGGGCGATCGAGTAGAAGTGAAGCTCTACCGGGGAACCTTGTACTGTGATGTTAAGAGGATCGAAAACCCTTGACGATGCTGTCTCCGACGAGATAGTATTAAAACACTATACGGGTTATCAACGAGGCAAGAGATGGCAAAGGAGAGATTCGAGGACGCGCTGAGTAAACTGGAGAAGATTGTCGCTAAGCTG
This sequence comes from Thermodesulfobacteriota bacterium, assembly GCA_050014415.1. GTDB lineage: Bacteria > Desulfobacterota > BSN033 > BSN033 > UBA1163 > JBEKDJ01. Next base: position 2,635 of record JBEKDJ010000288.1, read on the forward strand.
GAGGGAGGAGACGTTCCACTGGAAGAGTCGTTGAAACTCTTTGAAGAAGGAATTCGGCTTTCACGGATTTGTAATCAGAAGTTGGATGAAGCAGAGAAGCGGGTGGAGATTCTCTTGAAGAACAAGGAAGGAGTTTTGAAACCACAGCCATTCGACCCTTCGATAAACTCAGGGCAGGCTCCTTCGGCAAACTTGGATCAGGCTCCGTTGGCCGGTTCAAAAGAAAGTGTCTCCGAAGAGGAACAATAGATCTCGTAATAATGTCAAATGTCAGAGCTCGAAGTTCAAATGAAATTCGAAGCTCCAAGTGGAAAACGTAGGGTCCTCGTTTTTCTTGCCGGACGGAGAAGCACGATGACATTGAGTCATTTGAGCTTCGTTTGACATTTGGATTTCAAGACATCTTTTATTGTTCCGCCTTGGCGGGATTCGATATTCGGACTTGGAATTTGAAATACAACGCAAGAAATCTCAAATACACTCGGTCACACCGGAATGGATATTAAGAGATATTTGGAAGAAAAGAAGGGGATTGTGGATGCCGCTCTTGAGACATATTTCCCAAAGGAGATGGAGCTTCCATCCATTCTTCACAAAGCGGTCCGGCACAGCCTTTTTGCAGGAGGTAAACGGGTTCGTCCCATTTTATCCATTGCTGCCTTTGAAGCGGTGGGAGGAGAGGGGAGCGGGGTTCTCCCTTTTGCCTGTGCCTTGGAGATGATCCACACTTACTCTCTCATCCACGATGATCTTCCTGCCATCGACAATGATGAATACCGTAGGGGAAAACCGACCTGCCACAAGGCATTTGGAGAAGCGGTCGCTATTTTGGCTGGGGACGGACTCCTGACGGAAGCCTTCAAATTGATGACGGACCCGGCTACGCAACAAGGTTTGCGATGTGATGCGAAGCTGGTTCTCAATATGATCCATGAGGTCACGCAGGCCGCGGGCGTCTCTGGCATGGTTGGGGGACAGGTGGCGGACATTCAATCTGAGGGGAAGGAGGTGGATCTTCCTACCGTTGTATACATCCACACGCATAAGACGGGGGCAATGATCTTGGTTTCGATCCGGTTAGGAGCAACGTTGGGGGGAGCGAAGGAGCAGACCCTCAAGGCCTTCACCCGTTATGGGGAGCGGATTGGACTTGCCTTTCAAATCGCCGACGATATTTTGAATGTTGAGGGAAAAACCGCCTTGCTTGGAAAGAAGACAGGAGGCGATCTCTCCAAAGGCAAGGCCACCTATCCTTCCTTGTTGGGGCTTGATGAATCTAAGAGGAGGGCCAAGGAATTAGTCGAAATGGCGGTCAATGACATGACTCCTTTTGGGCCAGAGGCTGATCCGCTCAGAGAGATTGCCCACTTCATCGTTTCGAGGGAGTATTGACCTTAAGGAGCGCTTGAGCTTCGGAATCGTCGAGAACCCGGAGTAATTTTATGGCGTATTCAACTAGATTTTGGAACATTCCTTGCATGTTTGATTTACCTGGAAGTTGGACGGATGTGGATACGTTTTCTTGGAGGAATTGGAGTTTCTGATTCATGGCAAAGATACTCGATCAGATAGAGTCCTCTCATGATGTCAAGCGATTAGGACTGGAGGAGCTCGAGAAGCTCTGCCACGAGATACGCGAGGAGATCATCTCCACGGTTTCGAGAAATGGAGGGCATCTCTCTTCCAATCTGGGAGTGGTGGAGTTGACGGTTGCCCTTCACTGTGTCTTCGACCTCTCGAAGGACAAATTGATATGGGATGTTGGCCATCAGAGCTATGCCCACAAACTCTTGACTGGGAGGAGGGATCGCTTTCACACCCTGAGGCAGTATGAGGGAGTCAGCGGTTTTCCCAAGAGGGAGGAAAGCCCTTATGATGTCTTCGATTCCGGTCATAGTGGGACTTCCATCTCTTCGGCCTTAGGGATAGCGGAGGCGCGGAGGCAGAAAGGCGAAGAAGGAAGGGTGATCGCCCTGATCGGCGATGGGTCGATGACCGCAGGTCTCGCCTTTGAGGGACTCAACCAAGCAGGCCACATTGATCGGGATCTGATCGTTGTTCTGAACGACAACGAGATGTCGATCTCTCCCAACGTGGGAGCCCTCTCTTCCTATCTCAACCGTTTGATGACGGGTCAGTTTGTCAACCGGTTTCGGGATGATATGAGAGCCTTTCTGGAGACCCTCCCAGGGATAGGGAAGTCAGTTCTGCGGTTTGCCAAACAGGCGGAAGAATCGCTTAAAGGGTTATTGATGCCAGGGCTTCTCTTTGAGGAACTGGGTTTCAAATACATCGGACCGATCGATGGGCATCGTCTAGACTATCTGATAGAGACCTTTCAGAACATCAAAAAGTGGAGAGGGCCGATGCTGGTCCATGTGGTTACGAAAAAAGGACGGGGGTATCAGCCGGCGGAGTTAGATCCCATTCGCTTTCACGGCGTCTCTCCTTTTGTGCTGGAGACAGGGGAACCCCGGAGCGATCAGGCCGGCCACCCTCCCACCTTTACCGAGGTCTTTGGAGAGACGCTCTGTCGGCTGGCAAAGGAGGACGAGCGCTTGATTGCCATTACGGCGGCCATGCAGAATGGAACAGGGTTAGAGCGATTCTCAAGAGAATTTCCAAGTCGGTTCTATGATATTGGGATTGCCGAACAGCATGCGGTCAGTTTTGCAGCAGGTCTTGCCCTGGAGGGGATGAAGCCTGTTGTGGCCATCTACTCCACCTTTCTTCAGAGGGCCTATGACCAGATCCAACAGGACGTCTGCCTTCAGAATCTTCCGGTGGTCTTTGCGTTGGATCGGGGAGGGATCGTCGGGGAGGACGGTCCGACCCACCAAGGACTCTTCGATTTTTCCTATCTTCGTCCCATCCCCAATCTCATCGTCATGGCGCCCAAAGATGAGGATGAATTTCGACATATGATTAAGACAGCCATTGACTGTTCCAGACCTGTAGCGTTTCGGTATCCGAGAGGTAAGGGAGTAGGGGTGAGGATGGATGGTGCACTTCATTCGATCCCCATTGGGAAGGGGGAAGTGCTCAGAGAGGGGGAAGATTTGGTCATCCTGGCCATCGGTTCGACGGTCTATCCTGCCCTCCAGGCTGCGGAGCGATTGGAGGGTGAAGGGATTCATACGGCAGTGATCAATAGTCGATTTCTGAAACCCCTGGACGGGGATCTCATCTGTCATTGGGCCCAAACCACGGGGAGGGTTCTCACCGTTGAGGAGAATGTCCTTCAGGGAGGTTTCGGCAGTGCAGTCCTCGAAGTCCTTCAGGAGAAGAACGTCTCTCCCGTTGAGGTGAAGCGCCTCGGCATCCCTGATCTCTTTGTCGAACACGGACCCCAATCCCTCCTTAGGTCAAAATATGGGATCGACGAGGATGGGATTGTCAGAGAAGCGGAAGAGATCGTAGGGAAAAGACGGGAAGCCTTCACTTATCCCAAGAGAAAAGCCTCCTTCAGCAAAACTCTTCTCCATCAAGAATAGGTTAACTGGCGCCCGATGTTGGATTTGAAAAGGAGATGGGTGTGTTTCCTGACCCTTGCAAAGTCCTGCCTCCGGCGGGATTGAGGATGCAAAGATCGGATCCCTCCAGAGGCGGGACTAGACCCCTTGAACGCTTTAGGTGGTGGTGCTATAAGGTAGGGTGGCGAGAAGAGAGCGGATCGACAAACTCCTTGTGGAAAAAGGGATCATTCATAGTCGGGAAAGGGCAAGAACTTCCATCATGGCCGGGAAGGTCATGGTAGAAGGTCAAACAATCGACAAACCTGGGACGAAGGTAAAGGTAGAAGCACAGATCCAAGTGCGAGGAGAGGATCAGCCTTATGTGAGCCGCGGAGGCATCAAATTGGAAGGGGCACTCAACGAATTTGGAATGGATCCCAGAGGGATGGTCGTGATGGATGTTGGTGCTTCGACAGGTGGGTTCACAGATTGCGTTCTCCAGAAAGGAGCAAAGAAGGTCTATGCTGTGGATGTCGGATACGGAAAACTGGCATGGAAACTTCAGAAAGATCAAAGAGTGGTTAACATGGAGAGGAGGAACATCCGATATCTTAACAAAGAGGAAATCCCAGAAGAGGTGGATCTGATTCTTATTGACACCTCATTCATCTCGATCGAAAAATTTCTTTCACACCTTCTCGGATTTTTGAAGGGGGGGGGCACTCTCATCAGCTTGATCAAGCCGCAATTTGAAGTCGGCAAAGGCGAGGTTGGCAAAGGAGGGGTTGTAAGAGATCCGATCCTACACCAGGAGGTGATCGACCGAATTTCTCAGTTCAGCCAGGGGCTGGGACTAAGCATTCTCGGGATCGCTGAATCTGTACTTCTCGGTCCAAAAGGAAACAAGGAATTTTTTATCTATTTGAAAAAGCAAGATCTTACCTGATTCAAGGGGTTAAGTGTTCGAGGGCGGAAAGTAGAGAGTGGAAAGTGGTCGAAACCACCTTCCACCTTCCACTTTCAAATCCTTGAATCCTCAACAGGGAGGAAGACTCCTCGCAAAGGAAATGGGAGAGGATGGATAGAACGAAAGAACCCGAGCCAGCGAAACTCTTCATGAGCCTGATTGCATCGGAGGATGCCATCTTTTACCGGAGTCTGGAGGATCTGCAAGC
>JBEKDJ010000289.1:0-6348 GCA_050014415.1 Thermodesulfobacteriota bacterium
GGAAACCACCTCTTCCCTTATTTGTTCCATCTCTTCCAAACATCTCAGATATCTCGAGAGTCTCCGAATCGTTGCCTCCGGTACTTTTGAATTCGTCAACGCTGTACCTCCTTTCACAAACACTTAAGAATTTATTAAATTCTCTTCGTGTTGTCAAGTCTGTCCTCATTTGCCTCAAGAGGATTTTGAAAACAGGACAAGGCGGGCGGTCTTTCTCAGATCAGAAGAGTTTAGCTAGTAATCCACGGGAATGATTGTGTACTTCAAAGATTATGCTCCAATGGACTGGGTGGATCATTTCCGAGTGTCTTCCAGAGGAAGGTGACTCCGGTGTCTGCCGAAGCTGCCAGGCCAAAGACCAAAGTCCCACTTTCAACTACGGTGTCTATCTTGAAAAAAACCGATGGCAAATCTCAACGTAATAGAATCACATAGAGCAGGGCGCACAGCGGAATGCGAATATCCCAATCCTGTCCCCTATACCCCCTATGCTGTTTAAATCCGCATTCTTGAAATCCAAAATCCTCTAAACCAGGAATTCCCACCCGATCAGGAAGATGCAGAGGAGGCCAATTGCCAGCATGGCAAACCCTATGATGGTTGAGAGGAGGTCTGTCAATACGCTCGGGTATTTATCCCGGTAGGTCTCCAATGTTTTCTCAACGACCATCCTTCTGTATTGTGTCGGCCGCTCCTCCACCAGTTCGTATTTAGGGAACCTTCCCGTGAAGATCACTGTATCGATCGGGAACTTTGAAGGCCGGAAATGGGTGTTGAAGAAGTGGACGGTGAAGATGAAGCCTGATGCTAGCAAAGCCTCATCCGAGTGGACGATCGTTGCTATGTTAAATATCCATCCAGGCAGGAAGATGGAGAAGAACTCGGGGAGCCAAAGCATCAATCCCGAAAATCCGATGGCGAACATCCCCCAGAAGACAGCAAGAAAGTCGAACTTCTCCCAGTAGGTCCAACGGTCAAACTGAGGTTTCGGCCCTTTGTTAAAGAACCACTGGGTCATCCTCACGATATCCCGGATATCTTTCCACCGAGGGCAGAGCGAATCCGGGCCAAAAAGCTTCTGCAGTGGATTGGGATTTCCATGAATCTTCTTGAAGAAGAGAAAGTAGAAGATGTAGGCAATGGTGGTCCCGAAGTATCCAAAGGTGATAACCGCGCAGATGCGGTGGATCAAACCCGCCAGTTGAGCTCCGCCCAGAAAGTGCATCAAACCACTCGCCCAGGGCGCGTGAGAGAATTTCAGTGGAAGGCCTGTCAAGACGAGACCAAGAAAGGTAACCATCATCGTAGAGTGTAGCACAATGTCGAAGGGTCTGAATCGACGATAGATCTGGCCTGCCTCGTCTGGCCTCACATGTTGCGGAAAGAATATTCCTTTAGCCCTCAACTCTCTCTTTTCCCAGAAATCCTTTCGCCACCAGAGGAAGGTGTGAATCCAGAAGACCACAAAGACAGAAGCCAGGAGGCCAGTCATCAGAATGAAGGTCCCATAAAGAACAGGTTCTCGCTCTGGATCGGTATGGGTCGCATGGGTAATGAACTGAACGAAGTTGGTGTTGGCACCGGGATGACATTTCCCGCAAGTCTTCACCAGGCGATTTTCAGAGATAAGAGATTGAGGGTTATCCGGGGGCAGGATGCTGTGAAAACCATGGCAGTCAGCACAGCCTGCAACCAATTTTGGGTAGCCCAATCCCTCAACCTTTCCGTGGTAACTTTCAGAATAGGTCTGAGTGGCAATAGGGAAGACTTTGTTCCGCCTCATCATCTCGACGTCTCCATGGCATTTCTGGCAGACCTCGGTGTGGAACTCCTTCCGAAATTCGACCACCTTCGGTTCCTCTCCTTTTAAGAGAGGAATCTTGTGGAGACCATGGCAATCCGTGCAGGCGGGGGAATCGGGATTTCCTGCGAGGGCAGATGTGCCGTGGACGCTCTCTGTGTAACCATCATCAGAGTGACAGCCTGTACAGATCTGGACCACTCGGGTCTTATCACCTTTCCAAGGGGTCATCTCGTGGATATCTTTATGGCAGTCCTTGCATTGAACATCGTTGATGAAATGGGCGCTTGAAGCATATTCTGCCGCTTCCTTCTTGTGGCATCGATTGCAACTCACCGCCCCCGTTTTCTTCGCTCTCTCATGGGCTTCGAGATCCGTGATATCCCAATGACAACTATTGCAAGAATTGGCTCCATGGACAGACTGGGCAAACTTCCTCTCGATGATCTTGTTGCCGTGACAACCCAGGCATTCTGAGTTATCAATGCCCTTGATAGCCAGTCTCTCCATTCCTTTTGTTGGTTCAGATCCTTTTGTTGGTTCAGAAGGCTTGGCCAGCTTGGCGGGTTTGGGGGCGTCTTTCCCCAGAACCGGTTTTGCTGCCAAGAGAAATCCCAAGTCCAAGATGAGAATAGAGGAGACAGCGAGAAAGAGGAGGGTAGGTCTCTTAGGGTTCGATCTCATAGTCCCCCCAGAATTAGAAAGCTTTGACCCAATAGGGGTCTATATCTCGTCAAAATCTTGCAAAAGATCAAACTCTTTAGGATTTTGATGAGGAAAGAACGTGATTTCTCTAACACAATGGAGAATCGAAGTCAACCTTTCGACTCTCCAGCGTTCGACTCTCCAGCCCCAAGACCGGGCTTGCCTTCTGCCCAATCGGCTCGACTGAGCTCGCCGAAGTCTCAGGCCGAGGGTTAAGGGTTGACCCTGCACTTTTACAGACTCAGTGTCCTGAACTTGCCGAAGGAAGTGGCGCTTCTTCACCCCCTCATCAAAGCCGGGCCTTGGAGCCGCCGAATAGGTCAATAGAATTCTACCTATTTTTGTGTGGGGTCTCATTTAAACCGATCAAGGGCAACCCATTTTTTTCTCGGAACTTAAGATAGGTGATGATCCAGGATTTCCGAGTTCTGGCTCAGACATCTATTAGGAACTTGAGTTTTGACATTAGACATTGTTTCTGTACCGTTCGCGTTTCTCCCTTGACAATTCGGTCAGGAATATTGATTATTAAGTCCAGACACAGACACGAGACACGGTGTTAACTATGCCCACCTACGAATACAGAGCTATAGATTTGGATGGAAGTTGCAGCCACTGCAGGTCAGGTTTTGAAACCATCCAGAAGATGACCGAACCCGCCCTGACTCACTGCCCCTGGTGCAAAAATCCTATAAATCGAGTTCTCTTCGCCCCGGCAGTGGTCATCAAAGGAAGTCCGGTTACAGAAACGGAAAGTAAAATAAAGGAGTATGAAAAAGCAGGGAAATGGAGCCATGCGGCCGAGTTAGCGGACAAAGAGGCAGAAAAGACAAAACGAAAGGATCTAAGAACCCGTGCCTTGGAGGACTATAAGAAAGCAGGATATGATTTTGATAAATACGATACCTAGAACCCATGCAGACCGGAACTTCAAACCTCAAACCTCAAACTTCACAGAAGATGAATCATTGAAATTCGGATTTTGAGGTTTGGATTTCCAATCTTATGATCACCCTCAACCATGTTCAAAAACAGTTCGGAGGCAAGATCCTCTTCAAGGATTGTTCTCTACAAATCGGAGTGAGGGATCGGGTGGGTCTTGTCGGCCCCAATGGTTCTGGAAAGACAACCCTTTTCAGGATGATTCTTGGAGAGGAATCGATCGACGACGGAGAAATCCGTATTGCCAAGAGAGTCAAGATCGGCTATCTCCCCCAAGAAGTTATCACCTTCATAGGCAAGGGAGTCCTGGAAGAGGTCTTAAAAAGCCTCTCTGGGGTGACATCCCTTCAGGACAAGATGAGGGTTTTGGAAGAAGAGTTATCTTCCATAGAGGACTCGAAAGAACAAGAGAGGCTGGCGAAGGAGTATGGAAAACTTCAGGAGAGGTATACCATCCTCGGAGGATACGGCGTGGAAGCTGAGGCGAAACAGATCCTCCAAGGCCTGGGATTCAAAGAGAGCGATTTCAACAGGGCGACCGATGAGCTGAGCGGAGGCTGGCTGATGCGAATCGCCTTGGCAAAGATCCTTCTTCAGTCTCCCGACCTTCTCCTTCTGGACGAACCGACCAACTATCTCGATTTGGAATCCCTCATCTGGCTGGAGAGCTTTTTAACCGGTTATCCGGGTGCCATGATCATCGTTTCTCACGACCGGGTCTTCCTCAATCATCTCATCGATCGGATCGCAGAGATTGAAGCTCAAAAGATCGATCTCTATCCCGGAGATTATGACCGCTATTTGGAAGAAAAAGAGGCCCGGAGGCAGATCCTCGAAGCCACCTATAAAACCCAACAGAAGAAGATTGAGCAGACCGAAAGGTTTATCGAACGATTCCGAGCTAAAAACACAAAGTCCAGGCAGGTCCAGAGTCGTATCAAAATGCTCGAAAAACTTGAACGAGTCGAAACTCCAAAAGAGAATCGGAAAGAGATCCATTTCCGTTTTCCTGTCCCCAAGCGGAGCGGTCAGAGAGTGGTCGAGGTAAAGAATCTCTACAAGAGTTATGGGGAGATTAAGGTCTATGGCGGAATTGAACTTACGCTCTTCCGTGGAGACAAAGTTGCCCTCGTTGGGCCGAACGGGGCAGGTAAGTCGACACTTCTAAAAATCCTGGCAGGTGTTCTCGATTTTGAAGAGGGTGAGGTCGTCTTGGGGAAGGATGTGACCCGGGCTTACTTCGCCCAGCACCAATTCGACATCCTCCATCCGGGAAATACGATCTTTGAGGAGATCCTTTCCATTACCACCGATCAATCAGAGACAGAACTCAGGACGCTGCTGGGCACTTTTCTCTTCACCGGAGACGAGATTGAAGAGAAGGTCTCTGTGTTGAGCGGCGGAGAGAAGAGTCGATTGGTTCTCGCAAAGATGCTCCTTGAACCTGCCAACTTCCTTCTGTTCGATGAGCCAACGAGCCATCTCGATATCCCCTCCCGAAACGTATTGGAAATGGCGCTGAAGCAATTTCAAGGAACGATCTGCTTGATCACCCACGACCGTCATCTGATCAATCAAATCGCCAACAAGGTGATCGAAATCGATCGGGGAATCCCTAATATCTTTCTAGGCAACTATGATGATTACCTTTATAGAAAACAGCAGATCCAGTTAGACGAGGTTCAAGAACAGGGTGGAGCGATCCACGAAATCCCCCTTCCCCTCAACAAAAAACTCTCTTACGGGAAAAAAGAGGAGAAGCGAAAGAGTGCTCAACAGATGGATCAATTTCGTAGGCAACTCTCCAGCCTTGAAAAGAGATTTCAAGAGGTGGAGAGATCCTTACACGAAGCCACACAGACATTAGATTATCTGAATCAGAAACTTTCCGACCCCAATCTTTACCTGAACCAGAAGGAGACTTACGAAACAATCGAGACCCACAAACGAGTCAAAGAACAGGTAAGAGAACTGACACAGAAATGGGAAATCCTTGCTATAGAATTGGAAGGGATGAAAAGTCTGCCCTTAGCTTGAATGTTAAAGCCTATCAGGTTACTGAAAAAGTCATTTTTGTCAGGGTACTCAAAAATACTCAGATGCTAAGCACCCGAATTCATGAGGAGTGAGGCGTACTTGGTTATACGCCGCAAGGACGAAGATGGGACAGGGACGAAGGCGCTGATCACAGAAACACCTCAGAGGTTTGAGATGCCTCAAATGCCTTCCAGAAAAAAAAGAGGCAGAATCCCTATCGACAAGAGGGTGGAAAGGGAGCACCTTCAAGAAGGAATAAAGAGCACCCATTACGGAAGAGCTTACAGAAGTAAAGGAATCGTAAGCTGATGAGGTTTTCGCCGAACCGAGAAATCTATCGGCCACGATATCGGGATTTTGGTCCGAGCCTGGCGTTAGAGAAGTTGCCTGTCTTTGATCGGGAAAGCTTGACTTCCGGCCCGCATTAAGATAATAGAATGCAAAGACGGAGTCCAACTAAACTGGAGGAGGTACATGATAATGAAGAAGATTTTATCCTCAAGCCTGCTTACTCTTGTATTCATCCTTTCGGTCGCCATCTTAGCAGAAGCTGGGACATCCCGATTTCCCATCGAGGTTAAGTGGGATGCCGCGGCTCACGGGTTGGCGTCTACCGATATCTTGATTGTCAATTTGAAGACCACACCGGTCTACATCTCTTTTGCCTTTTATAGCGAGGACGGAACCAAGTTAGGCTGTACAGTGATGCCTTCCACCATCACCGTCCCAGCCAACGGTACTCAGCATCTCTCACCGGCAGGATGCTTCGCGATTGCACTTGGGTCTGCCCTTGATTTTGAAGGTATTGGCCAGATCAACGCACCTTCAAATTCTGTCAGCATCTACTGGCGGATTTATGATGA
>JBEKDJ010000290.1:0-6324 GCA_050014415.1 Thermodesulfobacteriota bacterium
GGCATCACTGGATTGATCCAAACAGAACGAGGGAAGGTTTTAGCGATGAGCTGTAGCCTCTGATAACTGGGTTTCCCTGACCTCTCTTCGATATGGATGGAGCCGTCCGTGGCCATTAGTTCATAAGGGGCCATGCTTGCATCCCCAACAATAATGAATCTCGTTTCCGGATCAAAACGCGCAAACTCGTCTACCGAATGAGGTTTAGACCGTCTCGGAGGGTCCTCCCACAGATAATCATATATCGTGTTATGGAAGAAAAAGGTTTTAAGATCCTTGAACTGGGCCCGAGCGTAATTGAAAAGAGTTTGGACCAACTCGATGTAGGGATCCATGGACCATCCACCATTGTCAATGGCAAGAATCACCTTTAAACGATCTTTTAGTCTCCGATCAAATATGATCTCTATCTCTCCGGCGTTCTTCATGGTCTGGTAGATGGTCTTATCGATATTTACCCTATCCTTCGGGCCGAAGGGGACCATATTTCTCAGCCTTTTTAGGGCCTCTCCCATTTGAGAGGCAGTCATCGGGCCTTCCTGTGAGTAGTCACGATACCTCCTGTCCATGGCTACTTTGATCGCTGACTTGTTTCGGGATATCCCGCCGACTCTCATTCCTCCGGGATGATATCCGGAATGTCCGACAGGCGATGTTCCTCCTGTCCCGATCCACTTGCCTCCCCCATGATGCGCCTCGGTTTGCTCTTTTAATCGGTCAAGAAAATACTGGATCAGCTCCTCCGGACTCAGTTTACTCAGTTCTTCTTCGTTGATTCCGAGAGCATCCGCCAGCTCCCTTGGATTCTTCAACCACTCATCCAGCAGGGCATGGGCCACCTCCGATAATTCAAATTCAGTCGGGTCCTTGAGTTCGACACCCTGAAACTTGTGAGCAAATACCTGGTCATAGAGGTCAAAGTACTTTTCACTCTTAACGAGAATCGTTCGGGCGCTTGTGTAGAAATCATCGATCGAGTTGATGAGTCCCATGCTCAGGGCCTGTTGAAGTCTAAGGAAGGAGGTGGGAGAAACTGGGATGCCTACCTTTTTCAATAAGTAGAAGAAATCGACAAACATGAATGCACCCACGGCGTATGGCTTAGAGCATATTGCAAAGCGTCTGGGTGTAATTCTATGCTCTCTGCGCCATGCCTTTTTAGACTTTGAACCTGGCCACAGCATTCTGGGCAACTACATAATCGGGACTCTTCTTGAACAAAACCCCCAAGTAAGGAACCTCCCCTTTGATCAAATCCTTGACCCTGAAGTCGGGATCAGCCTTTAAAGCCCTGATCCAGTTAATAAGCTCCCGGGTTGCAGGCTTCTTTTCGATGCCTTTGATTTCCCTAAGGCGGTAGAATGTTCTGACGGCACTGTCGAGCAGGTCTTTGTCGATACCAGAGAAATGGACCTGAACAATCCTCCTCATTATGTCGGGTTCCGGAAAGGCAATGTGGTGAAAATTGCAGCGGCCCAGAAATGGATCGGAGAGATCCTTTTTGGCGTTTGAAGTGATGATAATGACAGGCCTGTGTTTTGCGCCGATGGTTTTATCGATCTCGATGATGTCGAATTCCATTTGGTCCAGGACGTCGAGCATATCATCCTGAAAGTCGGTGTCGGCCTTATCAATCTCATCAATCAACAGAACCACTCTCTCTCCGGATGCAAAGGCTTGTCCGATTTTGCCCATTCTAATATACTCTTCGATGTTGCTGACATCCCGTTTGGAGTCTCCAAACCTACTATCATTTAGACGAGTCAGCGTGTCGTACTGATAAAGGGCATCAACGAGTTTCATGCTCGATTTGACGTTCAGAACGATGAGCCTCATGTTGAAGGCTTCTGCAATGGCGTGGGCGAGCATCGTCTTTCCCGTTCCAGGCTCCCCTTTGAGTAAAAGGGGCATTTCAAGGGCCATCGAAATGTTGACGATCTTAGCCAGCTCCTCATCCAACACGTATTTTGTAGCACCCGAAAACCTTTTACCTTGATCTCCTTGCATATCCTTGCTCCTTAATGGGTCGTGGGATTTTCTAAACCAATTTTTCATTTTAACCTTTTTTTTGATAGCTTTCAATTGAGTCCGTTGAAGATTTTCCTTTTTTGTTCAGTGTAAAGCACCCTTCTAGGGTCTTAACCATAGACATTTGAGATTTTACCAATTCAGAGAATTCGGGGGTTAAAATTCAGACCAGAAGGAAACCTATAAAGAGATTGGAAGACTATTTTCTGGATTCTATGCGTAGCAAATTTGTGAGAGGCATTCTGATATTCCACTTGTGAGAATCCGAATAATGCCGCTGGTTCTCTCTTGTGGCCGAGGGGATTTCCCCAAACTCTTGGCACCTGATCCCTTGAATAAATATTGAAATTGAAGTTAGGATGGAAATCCATGGTCCTTTCCTCAGTAAATCAGCGATGGTGGGTAATGGCCAATGTTTCTGTAGGAACCTATATGGCTACATTGGATGCAAGCGCGGTGAACCTCTCTCTTCCTACAATCATTCAATCTTTGAATACGAATCTTGGGGCTGTGGCCTGGGTAGTGATGACTTACCTCGCTGTTATTACAGGGTGCCTTCTATTGATGGGAAGAATGGCCGACCTTTTTGGGCAAAGAAGAATTTATCTTTTTGGTTTATTGACCTTCACCATAGGTTCGGCCTTTTGCAGCTTTTCACCTACGATCTATTTTCTCATCGGTGCTCGAGTGCTCCAAGGGTTCGGGGCTTCTGCTTTAATGGCCATTGGTCCCGCGGTCTTGACCGCGACCTTCCGTAAAGAGGAACGGGGGCAAGCATTGGGAATCCTTGCTTCCGTCGTCTCCGCCGGCTTCTTGACCGGGCCTATCCTTGGAGGGTTCTTGGTTGAGCACTTGGGATGGCGATCCATCTTTTATATCAACCTTCCCATTGGCGCTATTGGGATCTTCCTGACTCTAAACGTCTTACCAAAAGATGGACCGGCGAGGAAGGTCCAGATGGATCTTTTCGGGGCTCTCACGCTATTTCTTTCCGTTTCCTTCCTCCTTTTCTTTCTTAACCGAGTGGGGCAAGGATCAACTCCTCTCCTTTGGGGATGGCTCCTGATTACTCTTTTCTGCTTCGGTCTGTTCTTTGCAACAGAACTCCGATCCTCGTCTCCTCTGGTGGACTTCTCCCTTTTGCGGAACCGACTTTTTATCTTTGGCCTCGGAGCGAGCTTCCTCTCCTTCTGGATGAGCGGGGCGCATACCTTCGTCATCCCCTTTTTCTTCCAAAACATCTTGGGATTCTCACCTTCTAAAGTTGGCATGTTTATCTTTCCTGTTGCTCTTACTTCAATGATATTCGCCCCCTTAGGGGGAAGGTTTTCTGATCGGGTAGGTGCAAGAATCCCTGCCACCGTGGGTTTAATCCTCACCTCCCTGATGATTTTTTCCTTTAGTTTGCTCAAAGAGGATGTCAGTCATTATCATATCATTTGGAGACAGGTTGTCATTGGGATCGGCATTGCACTCTTCAATCCGGCTAATAACAGTGCGATCATGAACTCTCTATCTCGGGATAAGGTAGGTTTGGGCGCTGGTTTGTTAAGCCTTTCAAGAAACATGGGGATGGCAATCGGCGCGGCATTTGCAGAGATGGTCATTGCTTTGGGGGCGTCCGCTAACTCATTGGGGAAAAGAGGCGAGCGACCTTCTCTTGCGAACATTCAGGATGTTTGGAGGCTTGTCCTTATCCTCGGCCTGACCGCTGTCCTTCTTTCCTGGGCTAGGGGAAGCCGGTCTGACAGTCCCAGAAGGAATTAGAAAGAGTCCTCTGGAGGATCATCCCTGCGATCGACCCATTGGGCGGCGCGAAGGCTCTGGCGTGAGCCTCCGGCCCGAGCTCAGACCGGGAAGTGGAAGGGTTGACTTTTTATACTTTTTTTGAGAGAGTACTGTTAAGGGGTCTTTTATGAAACGTTCAGATGGAAGAGGGCCTAACGCTCTAAGGCCGGTCAAGATTACGAGAAATTACCTGAAACATGCCGAGGGTTCGGTCCTGATCGAAATGGGTGATACGAAAGTGATCTGTTCGGCCAGCGTGGAAGAGAGAGTTCCCCAGTTTCTGCGAAACACTGGCAAGGGGTGGATCACAGCGGAGTATTCAATGCTGCCTCGTTCGACACACACCCGTACTTCGAGAGATTCCCTGAAGGGCCGCGGAAACGGCCGTTCCTTTGAGATCCAGAGGTTAATAGGGCGCTCTCTGAGATCTGTAACCGATCTCAGGTCGTTTGGAGAGAGAACGATCTGGATTGATTGTGATGTGATTCAAGCCGACGGTGGGACAAGGGCTGCTTCGATCACGGGCGCCTACGTGGCCTTGGTAGATGCTTTTCGAAGGATGGTTAAGAATGGTATGATTGAAAAAGTTCCTGTCAAAGATTCTGTCGCTGCTGTCAGCGTGGGGAAAGTGGAGGGACAGGCACTGTTGGATTTGAATTATGAGGAGGACTCCGGAGCTGAAGTGGATATGAATGTGGTGATGACAGGCAGTGGCGACTTTGTGGAGATCCAGGGTACTGCAGAGGAAGCTGTTTTTACGAAAAAGGAGATGGATGAGTTGACAAGCATTGCGCAAAAGGGGATAAAAGAACTTACAAGAATTCAGAAGAAATCTCTGGAGGGGAAAGGATAAGATTAAGGAACGATTGGAGATCATTGTCGCCTCTCGAAATAAAGGAAAGGTGCGAGAAATTCTAAAGGTCCTGCAAGGGTTAGAATTTCGGATCGATTCACTGAGCGATTTCAAGGAAGTCCCTGAAATCGAAGAGGATGGCAGGAGTTTTGTTGAGAATGCTCTGAAGAAAGCCCGGTTCTATTCAAAGTATTTCGGAGAATTGACTCTCTCGGATGATTCCGGATTGGAAGTCGAGATTTTGAAGGGATTGCCCGGGATCTATTCTGCCAGGTATGCTGGAAAGAAGGCCACGAATCGAGAGAACAATGAGAAGCTCCTCAGAGAAATGGAAGGAATTCCACTTTCAAAAAGACGGGCGAGATTTAGATGTGCCATTGCTGTTGCAGCGCCGGACGGATGGGAAGCTGTGGTAGAAGGATCATGCAAAGGGAGGATCGGGTTCAGAGAAGTGGGAAAGAAAGGTTTTGGATACGATCCCCTTTTCATTTTACCCCGATTCGGGAAGACAATGGCTCAGCTTTCCATCGAAGAAAAAAACAGGATTAGCCATCGGGGAAAGGCCTTAAGGAGACTAAAGAAGGTAATAACGACCAAATTCCAGGCCCTGCACCATAATGGTGAAGGGCAAACACTGAGTTCCAAATAATGACTGAAATTAGAAAAAGACCAGCCAATGGACGTTTTGGATGTTTGAATATTGGGATTCATTTGGAGATTGGAATTTGCTTATAGGAGTTTAAATTGTCGGGGCGTAGCGCAGCCTGGTTAGCGCGCCTGCCTTGGGAGCAGGAGGTCGGCCGTTCAAATCGGCTCGCCCCGACCAGGTTTAGTTATGAATTAGGAGAGAGGTTGAACGGACGGACTCCTGCGGGGAGCAGGAGGGTGGCGTCGCGACGAATAAGGAGCGACTGTTGCCACGCCGCCGAGAGGGTGAGGCGGCCGGACCGGCCGTTCAAATCGGCTCGCCCCGACCATAACCTGCCTAATGATTTCAGGAGATTGTTTGAACTGTTTGGTTCTGTGCATTTTCGTTCAACTCCTCACTTCTTACTAATTTCTTACTACTTTCGGAGTCACACATCCCGTTTAACAGTTCAATCTGTTCTCTCTGAAACTTCTCGCTGGAGCGGGCATATCTGTTTGTCACGGTCGGTGACGAATGATTTAAGTTCTCCTGGACTGCCTTCGTTGATACGCCGCGCTTAATTCGGATGTTCATGGTTACCTAAATGGCATCGTCATCCCGGTGAGCTCGGTAACGGGCCACGAGTTCAGCGGTGTTGTAGCCGAGGTCGCTGAGGGGGTTTACAGCTTTGCTCCAGCTCTCCCGTAGACCTCTCCCATTCGGGTTTATAAGATGTGATACACCGCCTTAAAGCCAGCCCAGATCATCGGCTAACATTAATTTTGGTATTGTTAATGAGTCATGTACATACCGCCATCGGTCCCAATAACATTTCCCGTTATATGTCCGGACATAACATCCGAGGCAAAGAAGAGAACGGCATGAGCCACATCGATCGGCTTTGCTATCCTGCCCATAGGTGTCTTAGACTCAAAATCCTTGAGCATATTCTGTTTGTCCCCAGGAGATAGTGCACCTTTGACTGTCGCACTCCAAAGGCTATCTCCGCCAATCTCATCAGGGCTTT
>JBEKDJ010000291.1:0-6323 GCA_050014415.1 Thermodesulfobacteriota bacterium
TTGACATTCTCGGGAATATGCATTTCTATCATGGATTCGTACCTGGGGGTGAAAGGGCGATGCCAGTACGATCCATTGGGCTAGGGTTTTCTTGTTCTTTTGCGATTGCGGTCAGGCCCCTTTGAGGGGCCAGCAATCGTAAAGCCCCCGGCTTTGCCGGGGAATACTTACTAAAGAAGCAATTTATAAACAGACACTATTTAGTGTCGATGCTCCAGTTTCCTTAAATGCTAGGGGTGTTCAAGATCCTCCCGTTGACTTTTGGGAAGAAGGTTTATTAAATTCTAAGAATGGAGAGACCGAGAAAATGATGAGGTCGTTCAAAACTCTCAAAGAAGATTTCGTGGAGAACCGATGGCCAATTTTGATGGGGCTCGCCGCCTTACTCGTCGTCGATGTTCTTCAGCTCGTCATCCCGAGAGTGGTGAAACATGCCATTGATGATCTCACTTCAGGCGTCATCTCCTCTTACTCCCTCCTCTTTTATGGCGTGGAGATCCTCGTCCTCGCCTTGGGCATTGGTGGCTTTCGATATATCTGGAGGTACTTCCTCATGGGTTCAGCTCGTCGGGTGGAAAAGGCCCTCAGAGACCGGTTCTTTGACCACCTTCAAACCCTCTCTCCTTCCTATTTCTCGCGAACAAAGGTAGGAGACCTGATGGCCCATGCGACCAATGATATTGAGGCAGTCCGGATGTCCATTGCTATGGGATTGGTGTTCTTGGTGGATACCATCATCCTGGGAGTACTGACCATTTTCTTCATGATCTATATTCACCCTCTCCTCACCCTTTACGCGATCCTTCCCATGCCGTTGATCACTGCCGTTACCCTCTTTTTCAGCCGCCTCATCCACCACCGGTTCGAGGTTCTCCAGAAGGCCTTCTCATCACTCACCGAAAGGGTAAGAGAATCGATCGCCGGTATCCGGGTGGTCAAAGCCTATGTCCGAGAGGAAAGGGAAAGAGAGAAACTTCTACGGCTGGGTCAGGATTATATTCGAAAGAGCATCGACGTGACAAAGGTGTGGGGAATGTTTTTCCCCATCATCCTTTTCTTCTCGAACCTCTCCATGGCCATCGTCCTCTATATGGGTGGAAAACTGACCATACTCCAATTGATCTCTACAGGAGATTTTGTGGCCTTCATGAGCTATTTGGGCATGCTTGCCTGGCCAATGATGGCCTTGGGCTGGGCCATCAATATGATCCAACGGGGTGCCGCTTCTATGGATCGGTTGAACCGGATATTTGAAGAGATTCCGGAGATCACCGACTCTCGAGAGGTCATTGGGTCAGTTCCATCCATGGACAGGATCGAGGTAAGAGGCCTGACCTTTTCTCCGAAAAAAGGTGGGGAACCCCTTCTCAAGGATATTCAGTTGAGCATCCATGGAGGAGAGAGGATAGCGATCGTTGGAAAAACCGGATCCGGAAAGACGATCTTCTGTAATCTACTCACTCGGATCTTGGAGTCCCCAAAGGAGTGCCTTTTCTTCAATGGAATTGAGATTCACCGCATCCCTCTCAAGGTGTTGAGAAGATCCGTCGGATATGTTCCCCAGGATACGATCCTCTTTTCGGATACGATCCGTGAGAATATCACCTTCGGAATGCCCGATGCCACGGAAGAGAGAATTGAAGAGGCCGCGCGTATTGCACAGATTTACGACGATATCACCGAGTTTCCGGAGGGGATGGATACCATCATTGGAGAGAAGGGGGTCACCCTATCCGGAGGCCAGAGGCAAAGGATTGCGATTGCCAGAGCCATTTTGATGGATCCCCCCATCTTCATTCTGGACGATGCCCTCTCCTCAGTAGATGTGGAGACTGAAGAACATATTCTTGAAAGGATGGAGAAGGTTCTTCAAGGAAGGACGAGCATTCTCATCACCCACAGAAATGCTCCCCTCCGAAGGGTGAGTAGAATTGTCGTTCTGGATCAGGGGAGGGTGGTTGAAATGGGGGACCATATTGCACTCGTCTCAAAAGGCGGGATCTATGCTGACCTCTATCGGCAGAGGCAATTAGAAGAAGAGTTGGAACGGAATAACACCGGAATAGTGGAATAATGGAGTGAAGGAACAATGGGTTCAAATGATAGGTTGGTTAGATTTCTAAGTGCCACAAATATCTTCCCATCATTCCAATATTCCATGTGAGATGGCAGGAATGAATTGCCACGCAAGGGATTTGATCCCAAAGATGATTGCCCATTGAGGTGTAGAGGTTATGTATCCTGATTTCGGCTATATGGAAGAGGGTAAACTAGGAAAGGCCTATGACCTTAAGTTAATGGCAAGGTTGGGTACCTTTCTCAAGCCCTATTGGGTCCTAATGAGTTTCTCTCTTCTCTTCGTTTTGATCATGGCTTCTTTGGATCTCGTCATCCCCTATCTAACCAAAGAAGCCATCGACCGCTACATTGTCCATTATGCCAGGGAGGTCGTCGTTAGGGAGGATGGGTCACCGAAAGAAGAACAACTTTGGCGTCGTTATGGTAAGGATCTCATCCCTGAGAAACAGAAAGGAAAATTCCTCATCCCTCCCAATGTGTTGCAGTCCATGGATCGAAGAGAGGTTACCTCTTTCCAGAGATTGGGCCTCCTCTCTGGAAATCGATATTACCTATTCATTCCTAGTGGGCCCAGGGATGAGAAGCTGATAGAAAAATACTCCGCTTCTTTCGAAAGGAGCGGTCCTTACTGGTTCATCTCTTTGGATCGAATGAAGGACCTAAGTAAGGAAGACCTTTTCACCCTGCGAGGAAACGATGCACAAGGGGTTCTTCGCATCGCCTTCCTCGTCGTTCTCATCCTGATCATTGATTTTGGGTTGAATTTCTTTCAGGTCTACGCCATGGAGCTTGCAGGGCAGAGAATGATGCACGACCTCAGGATGAGGGTCTTCTCCCATCTCCAGGACCTTTCTGTCTCCTTTTTCGACAAGAATCCGGTAGGAAGGTTGGTCACACGACTGACCAATGATATCCAGAACGTCCACGAAATGTTCACGTCCGTTCTCGTTAACCTTTTCAAGGATGTCCTTCTGTTGACCGGAATCGTCATCATTCTTCTTGACTTCAACCGGGAGCTCGCTTTGATCTCCTTCTCTGTGCTTCCACTCATCTTCGTCACCACGCTCTTCTTCAGCCAGCGGGCAAGGGATGCTTTTCGGGAGGTCCGATTGAGGATTGCACAGATGAACGCTCTTTTCCAGGAGAATTTCTCAGGTATCCAGGTTGTTCAGCTCTTCCAAAGGGAGAAAGAGAATAGCCGACGATTTCAGAAGATCA
Organism: Thermodesulfobacteriota bacterium; assembly: GCA_050014415.1. Classification (GTDB taxonomy): domain Bacteria; phylum Desulfobacterota; class BSN033; order BSN033; family UBA1163; genus JBEKDJ01. The sequence continues at coordinate 3,298 of JBEKDJ010000291.1, forward strand.
ACGAGAGGCATTACTCGGCCAATATGAAACAGATACGCGTCTATGCCCTCTTTGTACCTCTCGTCGAGGTTTTAAGCTCTGGGGCCATCGGCCTGCTCATCTGGCATGGAGGTGGGAGGGTGATTCAGGAAGCGATCACCCTGGGAGTCCTGGTCGCATTTATCTCCTATATCAGAATGTTCTTCCAACCGATTCGAGACCTTTCCGAGAAGTATAATATCCTACAATCGGCCATGGCCTCGCTTGAGAGGATTTTCTCTTTGCTCGATGAAGATCGAAGCATTCCCGAACCGGTCACCCCAAAGGGAGGGAAGATCAAAGGTAATATCGAATTTCGTCAGGTTTCCTTTTCCTATAATGGAGAGGATCGAGTCCTCAAGGAGGTTTCTTTCTCTGCTCACGAAGGTGAGGTGCTCGCCATTGTAGGCGCGACGGGAGCAGGAAAGACCTCACTGCTGCACCTCCTTGAACGATTCTATGAACCCGACGAGGGCACCATCCTCATCGACGGGATCGATATTCGGGAGAGGGACGTCTCTGAACTCCGGTCACAAATTGGGCTCGTCATGCAAGACACCTTTCTCTTCGCCGGAGATATAGAAGAAAACATTCGATTGGGAGACCGGGGGGTTGATGGAAAACGGGTGAGGGAAGTGGCCCGAGTGGTCAATGCAGAGAGTTTTATCGAACGGCTTCCTGATGGATATCGTACAAGAGTGGGCGAGGGAGGCGAGACCCTGTCTGCAGGAGAGAGGCAATTACTGGCTTTTGCAAGGGCCTTGTACATCGACCCAAAGGTCCTCGTCCTCGATGAGGCCACTTCTCATGTCGATCCTGGGACGGAGCGATTGATTCAGGAAGGCCTGGCACGGGTCCTCAAAGGGAGGACAGCGATTGTCATCGCGCACCGCCTTTCCACGATCCAACATGCTGATCGGATCGTCGTTCTCCATAAAGGGAGGGTTCGAGAGGCAGGAACCCATGCGGAGTTGATCGCGAAGCAAGGTCTTTACTTTAAGTTTTATCAGCTTCAGTACGGCAAGCCATAATCATATTGCGGAATGTGGATTGTGGATTGCGAGATAAGGACTTCCAGTTGGCAATTAGGATTGGGTTTTGAGACTTTTTTTGCCATTCCGAATTCTGCATTCTGAAATCCGCAATGAAGTTGACAAAACCGGGAGGCTATCCTATATAGAAGTGAGATTTTATGGAAGAGAAAGACGATCAATCTGAGAAGCTCAATCCGGAAGAGGAGAAGAAGCGAGAGGTAGATCTCAATGCTCTCTTCCCGGGCAGAGAATACGACCTGAATCGGCTCTTTCCTGACGAAGGAACCAAGAAGCTCCTCTACGAACTAAAGCGGAATAGACGGGATATCGAGCGGTTCATTAAGAATCTTCATTCCGAGGAGGAATAGATGAGGTGTCCCCGTTGCGAGGAAGCCCTGCCGCTTATTGTCTGCCACGAGTGTGGAGGGGAGACACTGCCACAGAGCCATTATTGCTGCTGGTGCGGAAGTCCGATGAAGGGTGATGAAGGAGAGACTGATTTCTCGCAACGCATCTTATGCAGCGACGGGAATTGTATTGGCGTCATCAACGAGCAAGGAGTTTGCAGTGTTTGTGGAAAGCCTTTTGTTGAGGGGCAGCCTTGATTTCTGCATGAACAAGTGCGTAAGGCGCAAGTCACAACCGGACGTTAGACCGTAGACTGCAACCATTATAGTGAAATAGTGAACCTATTGATCGCAAGGCGTTCGTTGTGCCTGCAACTGAGATTACGGTGTTTTGCCTGACTGCGCGGTACCGCTTCGACAGAGGCAGGGCACGCAAGCACGAGGCGTCATCCCTCCTCGGCGGGATTGAAATCCGATATTTGAATTGCACTTAAGGATGGCGGACATTGACAGTACTGGTCTTAATGGTTATCTTATGAAAATAAGTAATCTTTAACCGGAGGGTACTTCCAATGATATTCTTGCCAAGAGGTGGAGCGGATAAGGATGAGAAGGCAAAGGACGAAAAGATCGTTGTTCCTAATGAGCTCCCAATCCTTCCTCTAAGAGGTACGGTGCTATATCCCGACTTGATTCTACCTATCATGGTAGGTAGGAAGAAGTCAGTGAAATTGATTGATGATGCGATGGATGCGGATCGCATCATTGGGGTCATTACTCAAAAACGGTCGGAAATCGAAGATCCAAAGGAAAACGACCTGTATTCGGTGGGTGTAGCCGCCTTAATCCTCAGGATGATTCGAGAGCTGGATGGCAGCCAACGGGTAATTGTCCAAGGGATCTCAAGGGTGAAGGTGAAGGAGTATTTCCAGAGAGAGCCCTATTACAAAGCCAGGATTAATAACCTTGAGGAAGGTCTTGCACAAAGCGTGGAGATAGAGGCCCTCATGATGAATTTGAAGAACCTCTTCCAGAGGGCGGTTGAATTGGCTCCTTATCTTACCGCTGAGTTGGGGACGATGGTTGGTAACATCAAATCAGCCTCTATCCTGGCCGACCTGATTGCCTCGAATCTCAACGTTTCAACCCCTGAGAAACAGGCTATTTTGGAGACCTTCGACGTCAGGGAACGCTTGACCAAGGTTCATCTCTTTCTCAACAAAGAGGTTCAGGTATTGGAACTGGGGAATAAGATCCAATCCCAGGTGAAGGAAGATATGGATCGGACCCAAAGGGAATATTATCTTCGCGAGCAGATGAAGGCCATCAAAAAAGAGCTGGGTGAGTTGGATGAGCATTCCACTGAGATTAAGGAACTTAAGGAGAAGATCAAAAAGGCAAAGATGCCGCCCGAAGCTCTGACAGCTGCGGAGAAGGAGCTAGATCGATTGGCTAAGATTCCGCCTGCTTCGGCCGAATATACGGTGGCTAGAACCTATTTGGATTGGTTGGTCGAACTTCCATGGTCGGAGACAACAGAGGATAACCTCGATATCGACAATGCCCAGAAGACGTTAGATGAGGACCACTACGATCTGGAGAAGGTGAAGAAGCGGATTCTAGAATA
>JBEKDJ010000292.1:0-6322 GCA_050014415.1 Thermodesulfobacteriota bacterium
TTATTAAGCTTATCGAGGAATTCCTTCCGCAGTGATGAGTTTCTCTTACTGGCGTCCTTTATGAAATCCAAAAGATTTCCTTTCGATCTCTTTTTCATCTTTTCTCCTTTTTCGGTGGCATAATCCACCCTTCTTAGAAGCTTTGTAGACATGAGGTCGGGCACAAAGAGGTTGCGCTTGAAAAGTAAACCATTCGGCTCGGCCTTTCAGAATGTGAAGTGGAATGTGACGATGAGAGGTTACCCATAAGACGAGGCCTTGGCCAGTACTCTCTTGCAATAGGGGACCTGTGGGAACATGTCCCTGTACCATTCTGAAGGTCTTACCATCCCCTCGACACTGCAAAGGCGAGAGTAAACGCAATTCCTACAAATCAATCGATCCTGCGACACCGCACGGCAGTAGTCATCCGAGCTGATGATTCTCGGAAGAATACCCGGTTCGTAGATGCCGAAATGATCCGTTGTCGAATGAGCGAGTGTGATACGCAGTTCTGCGGTGATCATGACGCTTCCCGGCTGGTACAAGGGAGGAGACGGAGGTACCCAGGGCATCTTGAGAACTCTGGAAGCCACAGCAGCCAGGGGATTGTTCAATAGGTCTATTTTCAGACCGTAGAGGTTTAGAAGCGAAACCATCCGGACGAGTCTGAGAAAGTCATCAGGGCTAAGAACCTCTTTTGATAGATCAAATACATCTTCCGGCACGCGGATGAGTTGTATAAAGGTTAGCTGCTTCATGTCAGGAAGAGCTAAGAAAAGCCCTTCTGCAAAGCGCGGCAGGTCTGGAATGAGGCTTCTGCAGACCGTGGTAAATATATGAACGGGGAGACCGGCACTCATTGCATTGTCGATACCCTTCAGGGCCCGGTCGTATGATCCTTTTCCTCGTATGAAGTCATGACGTCGTCTCGGCCCCTGAAGGCTTACTGAAACGGCAAGACCAGTGTAGGCTGCAAATCTCCGGCTGACTTCACCTGTCAGCAATGTCCCATTGGTATTCAAAAACGCTGTCTGATATCCCAGGGCAAAGGCATAATCAAAAATGCCCAGCAAGCCATCCCACAGCAGGGGCTCCCCTCCTGTAACGTGAAGATGCCTGTAACCTGCTTCGTACCCCTCACGAACAATAGTCTGGACCAGATCGGGGGCAAGACTTGACCTCCGCGGCCCGCGGGCGCGGACAAAACAGTGCGAGCAGGAGCTGTTGCAATGGGTTGTTACCTCAACACTGAGGCAGTCACTTTGAGGCCAGAGAGATGCCCGTTCTTCCATTGCGTTCTTCCTAGGTGCTGCCGCTGCTCCTGAGAGGATGGGCAAGGCATCGAATTTCCCGTGCGAGGCCTGTGAGGTTGTGAGCCTCGACAATAGATGCCGCTTTCTCTAATTCAGCGCATATTCTCTCTTTGATGTTGTCAATGATACTGCGTTCCGAGATATGGATAAGGATACTCTTTGTAGCAGCTTTGGCAGCTGCTCGGTTTCTAAAAATGTTATTTTTCCAGTGAGTCCTAACTCTTTCAGGGAGGCAAAGATATATTGAAGATTCTGCCCCCTTTTCGATATCGCCGCCGATATCCCTGATGTCATCGAGAAGCCTCCAGCAATACCGAAAGAACCATAGGCAATCTCAATGTCCCTTGTGAAATCTGAGAGTCCAGTCATCTTCATGGATAGAAGAATGGGGGCAATCATGCCGATGGCCATCTGCCTTCTGAAAAGATCGCAATAGCTATCGAGGGATTTTAGTCCTTTTGAATCTTGGATGCTCGAATAGTAATCATCAATGAAATTTCGAAAAGTTCTCTCACCTGCAGGAACGCCTTCAGCCAGATTGCAGAAGGCACGGTTCATGATCGTCCAGGCTTGGCTTCTCAAAAGCAGGGTCAGAGGGGAAACAGAAACCTGACCATCGGTGAGATGATCATCGAGGGAGTGAAGAAACATCGCCATGGATTGGGCTGTTATTGCACTCGTGACATCCCCTTCCTTCAATCGTTTGGCGGGGAGAGCGTAATCGTGGCTGAGCCAGTAAAGGATGGACCATGCAGGTGGATAATAATTGGCAAAGAAATCCAGCTCGTCGCCCAGATTTACCCCTGAATACTGTATAAGGAAAAGTATCGAGTCGGTCTGAACGGACTCAGGCAGGGATCTGCAAAGTGTGACGATTTCATTGCTGAACCGCCGGTAAAAGGTGCTTTCCATTTTCGAAAGCTCACCCTTACCGAAGTCTATAGTTTTACAATAAAGCAGGAAGTCCCTGATTCTACCTTTCATTTGATGACACTCTATTTTTCTTTTCTTTCCGCCAAAGGCCTTCAGACCTCAGAAGGTTCAGGACCCATTCGGCTAATCACCGAATTCAGATCCTCCAGATCGTGGTGGAGGCCCAAGTCACGGAACATCGTTTTCGCCTTTTGTAGATTCTCTTCCGCCCTGCTCACATCGGACTCCGAGGATTCACCCTTGACTGCACAAAGGCGCATGCCCATTTCAGCATAGGTCCTCGAGAGCTGGGGACGTGCACCAAGGCTTTCTCCTTCGCTAATTGCCTTGTGCCACCACTTGAAAGCGCTTTTCTGATCGTGGATCAACCAGTTGTAGACACCCATGAGTCTATAGGATTCCGTTCGATATAACGCCGCTTTCTGACAGGTCTTGATCAGCATCTTTCCTGATTTGAAAGCATTCCTACGATATTCAGAAGATCCTTCCCTGCGTCCGGCCCTAAGAGAGTCTTCCAGGCGACGGAGGTAGTATTCAAACTGACTTCGACAAAAGGCTGATAGCTGTATGGGAACCGCCTTCACTTCAGACCTGATCTGGTTGGCTTGATCGAGCGACTTTCCAGCCTCCTCCATTTCCTTCATTAACAGGTGTATCGAGGCCTTTAGGGAGAGCATATTTAATGTTGATAAAGCCCAGCCATTTCTCTGGACCAGGTCAATTCCTCGATTCACTTCGGCAGTTGCTTCCTTGATATGGCGACATTCAATGAGCAGATTAATATTCAGCAAATATTTCAGCAGGCGGTAGATGTCGTTCTCATAGGCTTCGGCGATTTCACTCAGTTTTGTCACCATCAGTCTTGCTGCATCAAAATACCCCTGGTAGATTTTCACGAGTCCGTGCCAGTAATAGTGCTGGGAGGCGTACCACATTTCCCCAATTCTCAGGTTCCTGTTTACCAAATCCTCGTTGCACTCAGTAATCTTATTCCACTGCCCTTTCAGAAAAAGGTGCGTCGTATCCAGGAGATCGTATAAGATCCATTGCTTGGCATCTTCTGGGGCTAGCCTGGGCTTTGCATAATCCAGGATTCTTCTGCCAATACTGAGGGAAAGACCGGTGAAGGAGAACAGTGCACTGGCACCAGCAAAGATCCCAATCCCGAATTTGAATCTTGTGAGATCGAAATGGACGATTGTGTCATAATAGAAGAAGGTTTCGATGAAAAACCGCTTTGGGTTGATGACAATCAGGGCCTCGGCCTTCTTGTAAAACAGGTCTACGGCTTCGGTATCCTGCTGTGTGGGGAATCTCTTGAACCAGAAGGATGGAAAGTATAAGGCCAGGATGAATGTTATGAAACTTGACAGGAACCTTAACGCCCTTGACAAGGCATTTTTGGGTAACTCGCCCCAATAGTAGTTCAGGGCCTTGTCGAAATGCTCCACAGCCTCTGCGTAGTGGCCTCGGTTAAAGAGAGCCAACCCGATGTTCTTCTCAAGCATGGCAATCTTTTCGGGATCGGCACTGTCGCCTCGCAGTCTTCGATAAATGCTGAGCGCTTCCTGGTAATAGTGGAGCGCCTCATTGGATGCAGAAGATTTCAGGGCCTCCTCACCGGCCTTGATCAGGCACTCCTCGGCCTTTTCCAGACTCTCGGCCCTGCTGTAATGATAGGCGAGCATACCGTAGAATTCATGGAGTCTTTCGTCGAAAATCTTTTCGATGGATCGCGCTACACTAAGGTGAAGTTCCTTTCGTTTCAGAGGCAGGATTGATGCGTAAGCAACCTCCTGGACAAGGGCGTGGTTGAAGAGGTACTCTAACTCACCCATTCTCAATCGTTCCCGGAGGAGCTGAATCTCCTGCAGGTAGGAGAGCCTGACATCGATATCTTCAATTTCGGATGCAACCTCTGCTAGAATGCGATAAAAGAAGGACCTTCCTATGACCGATGCCTCCTTCACCAGGTCACGGGTCTGCTCCTCCAGCCGATCGATCCTTGCCGTCAGTAAAGCATCGATTGTTTTGGGAATGGAGATTGTTGCCGCCTTATTCGTCAAGTGAAATGTGCCTTCTTTCGGCAAAAGCGCTTGCTCGTCGATAAGGGAGCGAACGACCTCTTCAATAAAGAAGGGATTACCTCCAGTTCTTTCTACGATGCTCGTGACAATGGCATGTTGAAGCTTGCTGACGTTCAGCATGCTACTGATGAGCGCTTCACTCGTTTTTTCCGCCAGGGGCTCGAGCACTATTTCAACATAATAGTACACATGGCGTTTGTCTTTGAGGGATACAGCTAAGCGGTCTCCGGTTTCCTTGTAACCCGGCCGAAAAAGATTGATGAAAAGAATCTTGTGCGTCTCTGCCAAGCGAAAAAGGGATTCCATAAGCTCAACGGAACTCGTGTCAGCCCAATGCAAGTCTTCGATCACAATCACCAGAGGGGTCAGTTCCGTCGCCTTGACCAACAGATCCCGTACGCTCTTCAGAATCAGTCTCTTCAGGGCCTCGCCTTCTATCCCTTTCGTCCTCTGAGCATGGCTTCCTGACAGCTTCATTCCCATGAGGGTTGCCACAAAAGGAAGCACCTCACCATACTCTTCCGGAAACAATCTCTTTATGGCAGCCTCGAGCTTGTCAAATGCCTTTGCCTCTCCATCATCACCCCTGATACCCACCCATTGTTTCGAGAGATCGATAATCGGGTGAAAACTCAGATTTTTCCCTATGGAAATCGCCCTTCCCTCCAAGAGGGTTACCCTTTTCATCACCTCCCGTCTTTTCAACTCAGCCACGAGCCGCGATTTTCCGATGCCAGCCTCGCCGATAATATTAACGACCGATCCCTCCCCGTTGATCGCCTTCATCACCTGAAGTTCAAGCCTATTCAGCTCACTGTCCCTCCCGACCATCCTGGAGTAGATCCGCCGCTCAGAACCCAGACGGGCGCGGTGCACGTCATCTTTGGCTGATAGAACCTTGTAGACAGGAATCGGTTCTTCCTTGCCTTTAACCATCTTTTTCCCCAAGGGCTGGAAATGAAAGAGGTCCTTGGTCAATCGGTATGTTTCTTCGGTCACATAAGTGGTCCCCGGTTCTGCAAGCGCTTCCATCCTGGAGGCCATATTGATCGTGTCCCCTACCAATGTGAACTGGACCCTGAGATCAATTCCGACGGTCCCAATGACGACTGTTCCCGTGTTTATTCCAATGCGCAGCAGGATCGGTGGAATTCGATGGTCATCCTTCATCTCCTCGCGGAACTCAGCGATCCCCTTGTGAATTGCAACAGACGCCCGGATTGCCCGCAGGGGGGCATCTTCCAACGCATCCAGGGCACCGAAAAGGGCCATTATCCCGTCCCCCCTGACATCGTTTACAGTGCCCTCGTACTGGTGAACCTTGAGGATCAGGATCTCAAGGACCCTATCTATAAGCTCAAAAGCCTCTTCTGGGCCAAGCCTATACGTCAGCGGGGTGAATCCCTTCATGTCACAGAACATGATGGTCACCTGCCTGCGCTCACCCTCAATTCTACCCTTTTGAGCCAGGATTTTCTTTGTAAGGCCATCTGGGAGGTAACGTTGAATCTTAGCAAGCTTTTCTTCAAAGGAGAGTTCTTTAGGAATTGGTTTTGAAGGAAGGCCTAAATCGTGGCCGCACTCACCACAAAATTTATCTCCGGGAAGGTTTTCAAATCGGCATTGGGGGCATACCAGAACGAGTTTCGTGCCACATTCCCGACAGAACTTTCTTGTTTCAGGATTCTCAAATTGGCACTTTGGACATTTCATTTTTGGGCACTCCTTTGAAAGAGACCCACGGGGCAATTATAAAAGATTGAGGTTGGTTAGGTGTTTAATCTGAGGTCTTACGATCTGATCAAAGACTACTACTTTGGAATAGAAAGGTCAACAAAAATTGACGATTATCACTCGAAAGGTTGTATGGTGGGATAAAAATGCAAAAACAAGATTTCCCCTGAAAATTAGTCCGTGCTTTTACTGTCTTTTTTTAGTATGTGGATTAGCCAGTTCAGGAATTAAAAATTTCCCCTGCGTGCTCTACGGCGACATTTCTTTGTTCTT
>JBEKDJ010000293.1:0-6309 GCA_050014415.1 Thermodesulfobacteriota bacterium
AAACCGAGAGTTCGACCGTGGGGATTCATGCTCGAGGAAAAAGGAAGATTCTACTTCTGCACCAATACCACCAAGGACGTCTATAAACAGCTGAAGAAGGTGCCTTACATAGAGTTTTCATGCACCAATAAGGAATTTAATACGTGGTTAAGACTATCGGGACAAATCACCTTCAGCGACGACAGAAAGATGAAAGAGAAGATCATCGAATCAAATGATCCTCTCAAGAATTTGTATAAGTCGGCTGATAACCCGATCTTCACAGTATTTTATCTGGAACACGGAGCGGCTTCGATATGGAGTTTTTCTGAGCCAACCCCTAAGAAATTTGAATTTTAGCCGTGGTGAATTGAGGGTCAGCCTTTGACATCGGGGTAGGAGAGACAAATTAGACTTGATGATTGAGTTTCAGTTGAAGAATTTGAGCTGATGGCCTGGCGTGATTATTGACTTCAAGAAGTGAGGAGGGAGCCTTACGAGCCATTCCGGCAGGGGGCTGGCGGCCGCCTTCGACGCGAGACGATCCACCTGGTGAACGAATTGGTCCAAACTGGCACCCCCTCGATAAAGAGCCGTGGAAAGAGGCTGCGAGAAAAACTCTGCGGGCTTGATAAATAGGCCTGACATTCCACTTCACAGAAGGCCGCTAAACTTCATCAGGAAGGGCCTTTTCTGCAGACTTGTCAGGTGCTTGATCGGAGGCCTTGAGCGAGGAGAACGTCGTAAAAAAATGGGAAGCAGCTCCACATGAGGCAGTGATGGCTTTTGAGGTTACAACTTCCAACTTGCTCGAGGCTGAGCCACGGAAGATGTTTGGCTACTCTTGTATCTTTGCGAAGGGCCATATGTTTGCTGGTCTCCATGAGGCAAGTATGGTCCTTCGGCTTCCCGGAGAACAGCGTACTGAATTCCTTCGAGGGAAGGGTGCGAACCAGTTCGAGCCAATGCCAGGGAGAGCCATGCGAGAATATGTGATCGTGCCGTCAGTATTGCTGAAGGCGCCCGTGCAGCTTCGGCCATGGGTTGAGAAATCGTTGGCCTACGTTTCGTCTTTGCCTGCCAAGCCAAAGAGGGACACTGGTGGTGGCAGGCGGTCGAGGAGTGCAAAGAAGTGAGGTTGGAAAGGCTCATCCCCTTTCGCTTCACACTCATAGAGCCGAATTGGATTTGCCCTGGAGATCTGATGGAATGGTCGGCCAGACCTAACACCGAAGTCAACGGACGACAGCCTGGCTATCTGTCTGCAGCTTAGTTCGGGCCTTGTGAGTCTTTTCCGCACGTGAAACCCTGGCCGGAAGCATAGGAAGCAACCTTATCAATCGAGTTCCATGCCAAAACCCACGCCTGCGCGCCGGAGTGCATTGCTGCACGCAGGCGTGGTACCTCACCGAAATATCCACCTACGTCAAGGGCCTCACCTGCCAAAGAACTGGTTCGACGGGACGGTCGGTGGGTTATTTGCCAGTTAGGCAAGGCAACACCCGCCGTAGCATTTCTGCTTCCATGCTTTCGCGGATAGATCACCTTCTTGCATGCCAGGGCGATCCGGTGTGCAAGCGTATTCTTCTACGAAGGTAGATAAATTGGCATCATTCATTACCATGAGTATATTGACACTCCGCTTCTACAAATATTATGATGGCATCATTTACAGAATGAGCTCAAAAATCCTTTTTCAGATATCAAATCTGCCCTTTAAGACACTAATGTTCAGACCGACGCTTTATTGGTGGGGTCCCTCCTTGAGGATACACCTGGGGTTTTTCAGCTTCCACTGACCCGAGATGCCTCAAGCACCAAGACATTTGAAACTGTTGTCAACGCAGAGAGTCTGTGAATGGAAAGGTGATTATGTTGGACGCGTATGAAGCACTGCATAGGCGCATAGCTCATATGTCCCGGGAGCTTCGCCTGTTTGTCATGGCCGCATTACTCATGGGCATGGCCTACAGCATTATTGATGCGACATTTAATAACTTTCTTAATGAGCGCTTTGCTCTGAGCGGGTTTGAGCGGTCCTTTCTCGAATTTCCTCGGGAGATCCCAGGCTTCCTCGTGGTCTTTGTATCAGCTTTACTCTGGTTTTTGTGCAGCAGGCGAATAGGGGCGTTATCGATGGTGTTAGGGGTAGTAGGCACGCTTTTGATCGGTTTCGCTTCTTCTGCCTATGCCATCATGGTCGCCTGGCTTTTCATATACAGCTTAGGCCAGCACCTTTTTATGCCAGTGGCTTCTACCATTGGGATGGAACTTGCCAAAGAAGGCCAAACAGGCAAGCGCCTCGGACAATTGAACGCTGTCAGGAACTTCGCAGCTATTGGAGGGAGTTTCCTGGTATTTTTGGGCTTTAAATTCCTGGGGTTTACTTTCCATCATACCTTTGCCCTGGCTGGGCTGGCGTTTGCGCTTGCGGCGGGTTTCATGTTTGCCATGAAACCAGACAAAACCCACCCGCCAACGGTGTATTTGAAACTGCACCGGGAATATCGGCTTTACTACATCTTGGCAGTGTTTTATGGATCGCGAAAGCAGCTTTTTATGACCTTTGCACCTTGGGTATTGGTCACCATATTCCGTCAGCCGACGCAGACCATTGCCACGCTTTTAACGATCGGTGGGGTGATTGGCATTCTCTTTCAGCCGTTTCTGGGTTGGGCGATCGATCGGTTAGGAGAACGGGTAGTCTTAATTTCAGAAGCCGTGCTTTTGGTGTTTGTTTGTTTTGGCTACGGATTTTCCAAATCTCTATTCCCGGAAGACATTGCGTTTCTGATCACCTGTGTTTGTTTTCTCTTGGATCAGATGTCGATGTCGTTTGGCATGGCCCGCTCCACATACATGAAAAAGATCGCTCGTCAAGCTGCCGATATTCAACCAGCATTGACCGTCTCGGTGACTATAGATCACATCTTTTCCATTTCCGTGGCCCTGCTGGGCGGATTGATTTGGAGTGCCTTTGGCTTCCAGTATGTATTTCTGCTGGGCATGTTCATTGCAATTGGTAACCTTTTTGCTGCATGGCAGGTCCGTGTTCCCAAGAGTTATACAGCTTCTGGGCCAGTTCCTGCTACTCTTGCCCCGAAGGATTGATCAAAGCCGGGATCTTTGATATCATCTCTGGTGGGCTTCTGAACCCAAGTCACTCGAGTGGAGGGATGGTAGTCCCCGTTGATCTTGATCAAAACCGGACGAGGAGAAGCCTGAAATAGACATACATTCAGCTTCTGGATCAAATCCACTTTTATTGGTGTTGAAATTGTTTTTGGATTCGTTTTTTTCAAGAATTCATTTCTCCCAGGAGTCAAACAGGCAGCCCTAGAGTCTCTAGAGTTCGACCGTGATAGGAAAATCGTCTTGTTGAGACGATGAGTCAAGATACCTCCTTGGAATGACCCGAGGGTTTGGAGTAAAGAAATGCCCCAAACTTGACAACCTCCCAAAATGGTATCAAAGGGCTTGCTTGTAGGATCAAGTGCATCCCTAGTGGAAGCGTGCTGGGTCAGAGGTTTGGGATCACATCCTTGGACTTGGACCTTGATAAGATATTGGAGGTAAAGCATGAATGCTTTACCGGGAGGGCAAACGGAATGGAGATTCTGATCGCTGAAGACAGCGCAACATCTCGACTCATGCTGGAAGATGCACTCCGGAGCATGGGACACACGAGCCTGGTTGCAAGGGATGGGAATGAAGCTTGGGAGATCTTTCAAAGAGAGGAGGTTTCCCTGATCATATCGGACTGGGTCATGCCGGGCCTCGATGGGTTGCAGTTATGTCGCCAGATTCGATCCGCCAAACGGCCGAGGTATGTCTATTTCATTTTGCTCACAGCGCTTGAAGGAAAAAGAAATTACATGGAGGCGATGGAGGCAGGGGTTGATGACTTCATGAACAAACCCTTTGATATCGACCAGCTCAGGGCCCGTCTGAATGTTGCTGAGCGAATTATCAGTCTTCAAGTGCAAGTGAAACAACTTCAGGGAATTCTTCCCATGTGCTCGGTGTGCAAGAAGATCCGCGACAAGAATAATCAATGGGTTCCAATTGAAACGTACTTCCATCAGCACACAGAGGCCGATTTCTCCCACGGCTATTGTCCTGACTGTCTCAAGGCCGCCATGAAGGAAGTGGAGAAGCTTTAAAACCGTACTTCCTGACACGTTTGCTTTCCCATCATTCCCAGAACAAAGAATGTCTAGCCCGTAAATCCTAAAAATCGAAGATCGTTGAAACGACCATTAGTGGCTAAATCCGACAGACAGTTTTATGTCAGAAGGGGAGAAATCCACAGTCGATGTTGATTAGTTGTGGAAAGGAGTGCTCTCGGTCTTGAAGATCGCTATCTCCACCATTTTGCCTAAGAAATAGGCATAGGTAAGTTTTTGAAAATACAGGCGAAGCTGATAAAATCCCGGAAATTATTCCTTCCAGGCAGGAGGCAGCCTAAGATCCTTCGGGGCCAATTAGGAACGATTAAATTTCCTTCAGGATGACATTACCTGGTGCTTTCTCACTGACCTCGGAAATGTCTTTGAGATACATAGAGATCTTCTCCGCCTCTTCAGATTGAGGAACTGGAGGATGGGAGGTCCCGCTTTGCTCATATGCATCCAAAGCATATTTAACCGTGATGTCTTCAATCGTCCGTCCTGGTTGAAAGGCAGCTTCGTTGCCGATCCCTTTTGCCGTTTCGACGACAAGCCCGACGGCAGTCAGTTCATCGAGCAGTCGTTGTACAAGTCGGATCGGAATTTCCAACGCGTGGGCAATCTGCTTGGCGCTTAACGGTCTTTCTCCTAAAGAAAACTTCTTAGTGAGCAGATGGAAGATCCTGAGCACAAGAAGTTTTCTTGATGAAACACTGATGCCGGAATAGTCTGGATGAAAACCAAACGTTTCATAATGTTCAGTGGCATAGGCGATTTCTGCACCGAAAAGAACGATCATCCAGCTCATTTGGAGCCATGCTAGAAAGAGGGGCAGCGCAGCGAAGCTACCATAGATGGCACCGTAACTTGCCACCCCCATCTGGAATTTGATATAGACCCACTGGACGATTTGAGTAATCGTCCCCGCAGCGATACCGCCTAGAATAGCTGACCTAGGCGGGATTCTGGTGTTGGGCATGACCAGGTAGAGCATCGTCAAGAGAACCCAAATGGAGACATAGGGTAGCAGATTCAACAGGAGAAGAATAACCTTACTGAAAGCTCCCAGAAGTGCGAGTTTGTTAGCGATGACTTTCACCTGACTTGCCACGAGGACGGTCGCACTGCTGGAGATGACAAAGAGAACCGGGGTGATAACCATCATGGCCATGTAATCGCTGAATTTTCTTACGAGTGTCCTTGATTTTTTTACTTCCCAGATCTCATTCAATGAGTCTTCGATTTTTCCAAAGATTGATATCACCGTCCAGAGCAACAATATCACACCCACGCCGGCGATGACTCCCCCCTTTGATTGTTCAAGGAGTCTGTGAGAAAATGAGATAATCTGACTAGTCATATCTGCTTGCCAGTTTGCTTTTTCTCCAACCTGCTCAATTTGTCTTTCGATGGCTTTCTCAAGGCCGAAACCTTTGGCTACCGCAAAGGCCACAGCCACCACCGGGACCACACTGAGCAAGGAATAATAGGTCAAGACCGACGCGCTTTTTTGACAATGATCTCTTATGAATCCTCGTGATCCCAAAAGAATTACCCGCAGGTATTTCACGAAAATTGTTTTTGAAGGCGGTAGATCCTTTAGCCGGATTTCCCAGATGCCCGTTCTGACAAAATGGAGAATTCTTGAAATCATCGTTACTCTCCAAGTTTAACCAGGATCTTCAACTCCCTTTCAGTTCAGAGGTACAGTTTGGACAGCGTGTCGCCTTAATCGGAATTGTGGAGAAACAATACGTGCACTCTTTGGTTGTTGGCACAGCGGGTGGAGCCACTTCTGTTCTCCTGAGTTTATTGATATTTCGGATGAAAAGAAATACCACAAAAGCGAGGATGAGGAAGTTGATGATGGTATTGATGAATACACCGTAACTGATTGCCACCGCACCCGCCTTCTTGGCCTCTACAAGTGATGTAAATGGACCAGCTACCGTCCCCTCCTTTAGAATAATGTAAAGGTTGGCGAAATCAACCTTCCCTAAGAGCAGTCCAATAGGCGGCATGATCACATCCGATACGAATGAATTGACGACACCACCAAATGCAGCCCCTATAAGGATACCAACCGCCATATCAATGACATTCCCTCGCATCGCAAATTCCTTGAATTCTTTTAGCATCTTCGATTTCTCCTTGTGAGATA
>JBEKDJ010000294.1:0-6244 GCA_050014415.1 Thermodesulfobacteriota bacterium
AAAAAAAGGGATATCGTCACCATTATCGGCGCCAATGGCGCTGGCAAGACGACGCTACTTAAGACCATCTCTGGACTCATACCGGAATATAACGGGAGTATTCTCTATGAAGAAAAATCCCTTTCAGGACTCCTTCCAGGGGAGATCGTGGCCTTGGGAATCTGTTTGGTTCCGGAAGGGAGGCAACTTTTTGGTCATTTATCCGTTCTTGATAACCTGAAATTGGGAGCCTACCTATACTTTGATAGAAGGCACAGGGCTGAAATCAGTGAGAACATGGAGAAGGTCTATGCAATCTTTCCGATTTTGAGAAACCGCCATAGACAACTCTCTGGAACATTGAGCGGGGGAGAGCAACAGATGCTGGCCATCGGCCGAGCCTTGATGTCACGGCCCAAGTTAATGACGATGGATGAACCTTCCATGGGTTTGGCACCCATGATGGTAAAGGAGATTTTCCGAGTGATCCGGGAACTGCATAAAGATGGAGCCACGATCCTTCTGGTGGAACAGAATGCGAGGGCGGCTCTAAAGATTAGTATCTTTGGATATGTGTTGGAGACGGGTGAGATCGTTCTTCAAGGGGATACGAAGATCCTCTTAGAAGATGAGAAGGTCAAACACGCCTACCTGGGGAAGTGACGCCCTGAAGTTTTTACTCCCTTTTCCTTATGATGGTGGCAATAAAGAATGAAGAGGATGGTCGTCTATGTGGTGAAGAATATTACCAAGGTGCCTTTCGGTACGATTTACAAAGGTGTCTATCCATTCTTAATCAGTCTTGTCGTTTGTGCAGCGTTGTTGTTCTTCTTTCCACAGCTCGCCCTCTGGCTTCCCAATCTGCTGATGAAGTAGAAAGGCTGTTTTTGAGTGTGCGGATTGTGCGCCCTGAACCTTGTGACGTTTAGGGCTACCATGCACCGCCACGTGATGCATGGTGTCTCCTTTTAGACTGCCTTGGCCACCAAGGCAATAGGTCAGAGGTCACCGCGTTGCAAAGAAGACGAGGGACTTTCTCTCTCTTTGCCTGAGCCAGGATCCCAAAGAGAAGAACCGCTTCTTGGAAATACTTCTTCATCCTTAAACTCTTCGGTATCATTCCCCGGTTTACGGATTTCCTTAGATTCCACTGGGCCATCAGGATTTGAGAGGCCATCTCCTTGATCCCCTTGGAGATAGAGAATGGAGCAAGGGTTTGCTGGACAAGTAGCCGTATGGTCTGTGTCGAGTAAATATGTCGTTCCCTTTCTCCGACATAAGGATGCTCCGCCCTAATCGATTGAAGAAGAGGAGCGAGAAAGACGGCAATGAGAATCCATTCTGGAACCGGTCGGCTTAGCTTAGCCAGTTGATCTACAAGGCCGAAGAGAGATAAAAGAAACTGTTTGTCCTCGTTCTTGAAAGGGTTCCTGTCTCCGAAAGCCCTATCGAGATCGGGAAAAAGAGAGAGGAGCAGTTCTGTCCGGAGCATCAGATTGAGGGAGGATTGAGCCACGCCTTCCTTAAGGTCTCGCATGAACTCGTCTCGAACACGAGATGAAGGACATTTTCGTATCTCGCCCCGGTGCCGTGTGATGGCCTGGTAGGTTGAGTCTTCAATCGGGAATCCGGTTCGTGCGGCATGGCGGATGACTCGAATCATCCGGACAGGGTCTTGCTGGAATTTCTCATTGGGATCCCCGATGGTTCGGATGACCTGATGTTCGAGATCCGCCATCCCACCGACGTAGTCGATAATGGAAAAATCTGCGATGTTGTAAAAGAGGCCGTTGATCGTGATGTCACGGCGAAAGGCATCTTCTACCGGAGTTCCAAAGCTATCCGTTCGGATGATTTCGCCTTCTTCAGTCTCTATCTCTTCGAATTCCGAATGACTCCGAAAAGTGGAGACCTCGATGATCTTTCTCCCTTTGAAAAAGACCTGAACCAGCCGAAAACGGCGGCCAATGATGCGACTGTTCTTGAAGAGGAGACTGATTTCGTGAGGGTGAGCATTGGTAACAACGTCGAAATCTTTGGGGGTCTTCCCGAGGAGGAGATCCCGAACGCTTCCTCCCACGAGATACGCCAAAAACCCATGTCGATGAAGGCGGTAGAGGACCTTTAATGCCTCTTCATCGATCATCCTTCTTGATATCGGGTGGTCGGATCTTGGAATGATGACGGGGGTCATTTTCTCCCAACCCTCTGTAATCCTTCTCTCATCAAATGGATCTCAGCGAGTGAACCCGTGATCCCTGAACAACTCGATGCAGGGCAACATCCCGGCCGGAAGATGGCCATTCACCCACTGTGAAAAGGTCCGCCTGTGCGACGAAGCGTGTTTCGGCACACAGGCGGGTCCTTCCGGTGCCAGGGCAGACGCGGTTTCTTTATCAATCGCAAACGTTCAAGGTATTATAACAGAATCGTTTCTAAATGGCTTTTTTTCTGCCCATCGAGTCTTCTCACTTCAGTCTTATCTCGATTCATTGAATCACGGAAATATCAGCCAAAAAATCCTTGACAAATAACAAGAATCATAAAACAATGCTTACTATTCAGGGTAGCCACGGAGTCGGTCATGAGCCGGTGATCGTTTGACAGCCTATATTCACAGGCCTTAGTGAAGTTTTCTAACTGACACGTCAAAAAAGCATGGGGTGAAAACTCAAGAAGTGAGAGAGAAGGCAACGATCTTAGGGCTGAAGAACACCTTCGGACCATCAAAGACGAAATAGATTGGAATGGCTCAGAGCGCCGGAGGAAATCTCGATGGTTTCGGAATGGCAACAGCCTCTGGCGATCAATATCAAGATTGCTTAGGGAAGATTGCCCAAGACTTCAGTACTCAAGAAAAACTGACAACACAAGGTTAAGGTTGAGGCTAAGGTTAAGATTCGAAGTAAACCCTTGCCAAATCTGAAAGGTGAGGAGACAATCCTCAGCTAAAACATGTGAAGGACCGGATAGAACGGAAGGAGGCGCTATTATGGCAAGAACCATCCAGTGGGAGATGTCTCTCACGAAGGCCAAGACAAAGGCAAAGAAGGAAGGGAAACTCATCTTGGTGGACTTCTATAATAATCTTTGAATCGGGTGCCAACAGCTAGCAGCTGTCACCTACGTAGATTCTGATGTCTGTTTTTCTGTGAAGAACAACTTTGTTCCTCTCCAGATTGATTTCAAAAAGAACAAGGCTCTGGTCAGACGGTTCGGCATCAAATGGACTCCGGCGATCGTGATCGCAGATTCCGATGGGGATGAACATCATCGTTTTATTGGGTTTTTGCCCCCCTCAGATTTTAACAGCCAAATCATTCTCGGCCAAGGGAAAGCTGAATATGATCTCGACCACCTTGAACAGGCTGTCCAACGCTTCCAGGAGATTCTGGTTCGATTTCCCAGAGCAGAAGCGGCTCCAGAGGCGCAATACTTCGTGGCGGTAACAAAGTACCAGCTGAGCCATGATCCAACGGAACTGAGATTGGGGTTAGAGGCCCTCCAAAGGGATTACCCTCAGAGTGAATGGACAAAAAAGGCCGAGGTCTATGCGTTAATTCCTACTACTCCCCAAACAGGAGCGGATTGAATCGCGTGTCATAATCATAGACATCTATTCCCTCCCGGCGTTTGAGGAAATTGACCGCTGCGTAAGTGAGTGGCGTTGCTGCGGCCTCATAGAGTGACTTCACTAGCCACTGAGTGACGACGGCGGAGGCCAACCCCGTGATGGGAATCGTGCCGACAAATGCAAGGGTCATGAACACCAGGGAGTCCAGCCCTTCTCCCACCAGAGTTGAGCCGATGGTTCGGGTCCAGAGCCATCGTCCTCTCGTAGCGATCTTCATTTTGGCCAACACAAAGGAGTTGGCAAATTCTCCTAAGAGGTAGGCCAGGAAAGAAGCCATTAAGAGTCGAGGGGTGTAGCCCAGGATACGTTCATAAGCTGCTTGTCCCTCCCAAAAAGAGGCCGGGGGCAGCTTTTGCCCAAGCCAGATGGCAACTACAGCAATCAGGTTACAGAAAAAGCCTAACCAGATGACCCGCCTTGCCTGACGGTAACCGTAGACCTCGGTCAGCACATCGCCGAAGATATAGCTCATGGGGAAGATGACAATAGCAGCGGGTAGCACGAGACCGAATATGGTTACGAGTTTCACCGCCGTAATATTGGCCGTTATCAGACAGGTGATGAATATTGCGACGGCAATGATGAACCATGAAGAATATCCATGTGGGATCGGTGCTCTTTGTTGTTGAAACATGATTCGTTTGTCTCCTTTCAGGCTATGTAGGATACAATAATCGTAGCGAGTTTTCAAATGGTGCCAGCGAGAAACGATTCAAGAAGTCAGCTGGAGACGAAACGAGGGTATGCCTTGACTTCTAAAAGGAAATCTATTACTGTTTTGCTATCGATCGTTATAAGGAGGCAAACATGTTGGGCGGACTTGGAATGCCGGAGTTGTTAGTCATTCTGGTCATTATTTTGATCATTTTTGGGGCCAACAAACTTCCGCAGATTGGTGAAGGTCTTGGGAAGGCAATAGGGAATTTCAAGAAGAGTGTTAGCGGTAAAGAAGAGATTGACGTTACCCCAAAGAAGAAACCAGAAGAGATTTCAGAAAAAAAGTAAAGAATGGGGTTTCTTTGTAAATTGCCTCTTTCGTTTCTACAAAGAGAGGATTTATGCTTGCAGGACCGGATCTGTTAGTCATCTTGGCAATTGCTTTGATTGTTTTTGGGCCCAAGAAACTCCCAGAATTAGCTAAGACGATTGGCAAGGCGATGGCAGAGTTAAAGAGAACAACTGAAGAAGTGAAGGAGAGTATCGGAATCAAAGAGCTGGGAGACATAAGAAGCAACCTGACTGGGATGGACCTTTTTGTCGATTTAGCTGAAAAGGTATCTGCTTCCATGAGTAAGACGAACGCAGGAACCTCTGTGCCTGCGGACGCTTCGGCTTCGGTTGCTGAAAAGACCTTATCTGCCGAAGAGGCCGCAAACCCGGTTAGGGATGGGGGTATGTTGAAGAACGAGGAGCTGAACCAGGCTCCAGAGAAATCGTAAAGAGAAGGCATCTTGTCTTATTTGAGAAGAAGTTTCATGTGGGAAAACCATCCTTAGGATGGTTTTTTAGCATTATGGGAAAGTGGCCATCGTGGAAGGATGGAATAAATCTTAGTTTATGAAAGGATCTCCTCAATCAGAATTGAAATGGGCCGGGACGATTTGCTTCTTGGGAGCAGTATTCATCTTTATCACCTATCGATACAATTCCTGGTTATTAACTGAAGCGGCAAGACTCTATGGCATTCTCCATGATCCCCATCGATTAAAAGAAGTGATCTCTTCCTTCGGGCCATATTCTCCCCTGGTTTTTATACTCATCCAGATGTTGCAAGTAGTTGTGGCCCCCATTCCAGGTGGTCCGATTGAATTCTTGGGAGGCTACCTCTTCGGAGTAAAGGCCGGATTTCTTTATTCCATGATTGGTCTTGTCATGGGCTCCTGGATCGCCTTCAGTTTGGCCAGGATCTTTGAAAAGTGGGCAGTTGAAAAGTTTGTTTCGGCAGAGTCCAGGAAGAAGTTTGACTATTTGATTGGACATGAAGGTGTCATCTTGAGCCTTCTCCTCTTCTTGATTCCATGTTTTCCAAAGGACGCCTTGTGCTATATCTTAGGGTTGACACCCATGCACTTAGGTATTTTTCTGCTCGTCTCAACGATTGGGAGAATGCCCGGAACGTTGATGGCGACCCTTGAAGGCGCTAAGGCTTTTAATCATCAATATAAGACCTTATTGATCCTGTTGGGAATTTCCTCGCTGGTCATCCTGGTCTTTTATATCCACCATGAGAAGATTCATCAGTTGATCAGGAAACTTCATTTTGGCCAATAGACTGGTCGCAACGCTTCAGGCCCCTGAGATCCTCTGTCACTCAATGAGAAATCTCCCCCTGTGATGATTTCCGGTTCAACTCTTTTTGAGAAGTTCACAAAGTTCGATGAGAACACCCTTCGAAGATTTGGGATGGACGAAAGCGACTTTTGTCTGATGGGCACCTGGCCGGGGTTTCTGATCAATCAGCGTTGCTCCCTTTGTGAGAAAGGCTTTCACCTCGGTCTCAATGTCATCGACCTCGAAACAGATATGATGGATTCCAGGTCCCTTTGTCTCCAGGAATTTAACCAGAGGAGAATCTGGCTCTGCAGGTTGGACCAGCTCGATATTCGATTCACCGATCTTGAAAAAGCCGAC
>JBEKDJ010000295.1:0-6477 GCA_050014415.1 Thermodesulfobacteriota bacterium
GGAATCTCCGCCACCCAGGTGATTGTGGAAGGGAAAGATGAGAAGAGATCTCACCGCGATCTGACAGAGATGCTGAGGATCGTAGAGAGAAGTGGTCTGGAGGCCGATGTAAAGGAGAAGAGCAAGGAGATTTTCCGGCGGATCGCTTCGGTGGAAGCAAAGATTCACAAGAAACCCATGGAAGAAATCCACTTCCACGAAATAGGGGGATTAGACTCTGTTGTGGATATTGTCGGGGCTGTTTGGGGGTTTCGCCAGATAGGGATTGAAAGACTTTATGTATCAAAGGTAAATGTGGGAGCAGGATTCGTGAAGTGCGAACATGGAATCCTTCCAGTTCCTGCACCTGCGACGATATCTTTGATGAAGGGGAAGCCCATCTATTCCTCGGGTGTGGAAAAGGAACTTCTCACTCCTACGGGAGCCGCCATTCTAACCTCGTTAGCCTCCGAATTTGGCCAGATGCCTTCAATGAAGGTGGAGCGGATTGGATACGGGGCCGGGTGGCATGACCTTCCACATCCCAATCTCCTCCGGTTGATGATTGGGACTCCGGACGTCACCTCCGGAAAGGAGAGGGTCGCGGTCGTCGAGACGAACATCGATGACATGAACCCCCAGTTTTACGATTATGTGATGGAGCGGCTGCTGAAGATGGAGGTCTTGGATGTCTTTCTCACTCCTATCTCCATGAAAAAGAACCGACCAGCCACACTTCTCACAGTCATTTGTTCCTGCGAAAAACTCTCTACCATTATAGAATTTCTTCTCAAAGAGACGACCACTCTCGGGTTGAGGTGGCATGAAGAAGAGAGAGCAAAGGCTGATCGAGAAATCGTCGCCTTCCGGACAAAATACGGGGAGGTTCATTTCAAATTGGCCCGATTGGAAGGGAAAGTGGTAAACGTCTCTCCTGAATATGAGGATTGCAAGAGATTAGCTCTAAAGAAGGGGATTCCGCTCAAGGACATTTTTGAAGAATCGAAGAGATTAGCAGCGACCCTGCTGAAGAAAAGGACTGTAACTATTAAATAATGCTCTGCATCTAGCTCTCTCACCGAGCCATCCTTGAAATTCATACCCTGAGGGCTTATACTTCTAAATGAAAGGAGTGTGAGATCAATGAAAAATATGAAATCACTTTTACTACTGAGTCTAATTCTAGGGATAATGTTTTTCACTGTTCCCCGTGCATGGACACAACCCAAACCAGAGGGAAAAGGACCTATCATCACCCATGCTTTTGCTGTAGATAAGGGCTACTTCGGATATATCTGGAGAATCTACATTGAAGGAGAAGACCCTGATGGCAGCATGCTCAGAATTGCCTCTGTTGTGGAGCAACTCGGTAATGGTCGTTATCCTACCGATTGGCTCTATCTTAAACCACAATATCAAAAGCATTTTAGAGGGTATATCCAATGGAATACCTTCGGTTCATATGCCTTCTATCTCCCGGAGTGGACCCAAATCACTCTGAAGGTTTCCGTTTTCGACAAGGCCGGAAAAGAAAGCAACGAGGTAGTTCTCCCATTTACATTTCAGTCCGGAGTCAAGTCTCCATATGAGTACATGCTTCCTCCTCCCTTTGACCAGGGGGATAACGCAAAGTTAGGTAATGTTTTTATCAATCTCTATCAGATATATCCAAGTGGATCCCCAAATCCCATGAATGTGGCCCACTAGAATCCTATCGGATTTGATGAAGATCGTTGAGTTTTGTAAGGCCCACACAATGGGCCTTTTTTATTTACTCTTGCTTTTCTTCCTGCGGAATGGTAAGAATTTTTATTATCTCACAATGAGGGAGGAAAATCATGAATCCAAATATCTTCAAGAGCAAATCGGTTATTACTTTGCTGTTGGCTATCCTTTTAGGGATGTTGTGGACGGGCTGTTCGACGACGGTTAAAGAGCGGCAACAGGGTCAACCTGTAACCGGAGCAACAGGAGAGACAAGGACAGAAGGGGAGGGCATGGGTAAGTATTATCTTGATGATGTTCGTGTGCCAAGCGAATTAAATTACAAACCGAACAAATCTTTCGTCTACGAAACCTCCAGATTTAAAGCAGGTATTTTGCATTTTTCGAAATGGCGGGTCGATGTACCCTCCTTGATCGATTTCTTCATCTATAATATGGAAAAGGAAAATTGGAAACTGGTGAATAGTTTTAAGGGAAAGGAGTCTATACTTAATTTTTCAAAACCCGATAAGACCTGTACGATCAAAATGACCGAGAAATGGTATGGAATGACTGAGGTGGAGATTCAAGTCGGTCCATTGGGAGAAAAGAAGATGTAAGAGCCTGCCATGTTGTTAGATCAAGTCAGAAGGGCCATTGATCTCTATCATCTGTTGGAGAAAGGCGACTGGGTGATCGTGGGTGTCTCCGGAGGGATGGATTCAATGGTCCTCCTCCATGTGTTAGATGCCTTTCGTCAAGAGTTGGATCTCTCGCTCGTCGTAGCCCATGTCAACCACGGCCTCCGGCCCGGTGAATCAGAAAGAGAAGCGGAACTGGTTCAGAAGGAGTCAGAACGACTCGGCTTGCCTTTTGAATATGGACAGTTCGACGTGAAGGGGTTTCAGAAGGCGGCCGGACTCTCCCTTCAGGATGCTGGTCGAAGGATACGCTTTCGTTTCTTCAAGAATCTTCTCTCGAAATACCATGCCCAGAAGATTGCCCTGGGGCACAATGCCGATGACCAGGTGGAGACCATCCTCTTAAGACTGATGAGGGGATCAGGGCTAAAGGGCCTGAAGGGGATGCTTCCTGTTCGAGACGGGAGGGTGATCCGACCCCTGCTTGAAGTGTGGAGGAGAGAGATCGAGTCTTTTGCCACAGAGAATAGGATTCCTTGTCTTTTAGATTCTTCGAACCTTAAGAAAGAATATCTTCGGAACCGGCTTCGTCTGGTCCTCATCCCCTTGATTGAAAGGGAATACCAGACCAATTTCAAAGCGGTTGTTATGAGAGCCTCGACCATCCTCAGAGAAGAGAATGACTATTTGGAGAGAGGAGGAGAAGATGCATATCAAAAGATCGTCCGTGAGGAGAAGGATTCTCTCTCCTTTGGATTCTCGGATTATGAATCCCTTCATAAGGCGGTCCAGAAGAGGGTTCTTCAGAAAATGTTGGATAAGATTTATGATAGAGAAGTGATCGAAGGAGGAGAGAGATGGGAGATTAGCTCAATCTATAGGAGATTACAGCAGCCTTCCACAAGCTTTCTCGTCGAGTTACCTCACGGAATCCTTGTTGAGAAGCGGTATGATAGGGTCTCACTGGGAAAGGGGAGGGTCAAGGTAGTCTTGCCGTTCGAAGTTGAGCTGATTTCTCCAGGCCGCACTCTGATAGAGGAGATTGGCCGAGAGGTGTTGATTGAGGAAACTGACAGCAGGGACATCAGATCTGGAAATCAGAATGATCCTCGTAACATCGCTTTTCTGGATTACGGAAATCTCAAGTTTCCGTTGAGGATGCGGAATTTCAGGCCCGGTGATCGGTTTCAACCAATGGGGATCACGGGTACACAGAAACTGAAGGAGTTCTTTATCGACCACAAGATCCCAAGGTTTGAGAGAGGAAGGATTCCTTTGCTGACCTCGGAGGAGATGATTGTGTGGGTTGTTGGCCACAGAATCAATGAACGGGTAAAGGTTACGGAGAAGACGGAAAAGGTCTTGAGAATAGAGTTCGTTTAGTGAGCCCACAACATGAGGTTAAAGAGGTGTTCAAAGGTTCATCATCGGTTTGAAAAGGTCACGCCTATGGAGGGCTAAGAAGAGAAGTTGCCTACTACCGAGAGCAAGGAGTATTTGGATTCCGAGGCCGTCTTTGCTATCCTCATATTAACATTGCTTTGGGGTCTTAATTATACTGCCATCAAATATTCCAACCAAGGAATTTCCCCAGTCTTTGCCTGTGCCCTACGTTCTGTCATCGCCTCAATCTGCGGGGTGATCTATTGCTTGAGAAAGGGAGAGAGGCTATTTCACACCGATATCATGCTCTTTCATGGGTTTATGGTTGGCCTTTTGTTTGGCATCGAATTCGCTTGTATATACTTCGGGATGCTCTACACCGATGCTGCCCGCTCGGTCATCTTCGTTTACTTGAGTCCCTTCGTAGTGGCTGTAGGAGCGCACTTCTTTCTCAGGGGAGACCGGCTCACATTTCTAAAGACTTTGGGGCTCCTCCTGGCTTTTGCGGGCATCGTCTATGTCTTCTCCGGAAGGCCCAAGACAGCCAAAGCGACCATGTTGATTGGGGATCTCTTGGAGGTCGCAGCGGCCTTCTTGTGGGGTGTAACAACTCTCTATATCAAGAAGTTTATGGCGGAGAAAGTCCACCCGATCAACACCTTTCTCTATCAACTCTTCTTCTCAATTCCCATCCTCTTCATCGTTAGTTTCATCCTCGAGCCGAGGTGGATTTACAAACTAGATCCCACTATCGCCTGTTCCATCTTTTATCAATCGGTCATCGTCGCTTTTATGAGCTACTTCATTTGGTTCAAGCTGATACACAACTATTCGGTCAGCAGACTCTCTACCTTCACCTTCTTTACCCCGGTCTTCGGAGTCCTCTTTGGCATCCTGTTCCTAAAGGAGGAATTGACTGTTTCCTTGATGGTGGGCCTGCCTTTAGTCTGCATTGGAATCTTTTTCGTGAATTGGAGAAGGAGACCGTTGAAGTTCTGATCCCTCCTTTAGGCGTCTGCCCTGCAAACCCTTCTATTCTTTCTTGACAACAATTCTGAATTGGGTTAATTAGTTTTATTTCCTATAGAAAAAGTATGATTTTGTAACTCATGAAAATATCAACGAAAGTCCGATATGGGGCAAGAGCGATGTTGGAGCTTGCCTCTCATTATGGAAAAGGCCCTATTGAACTTAAAGAGATCGCGAAAAGAGAAGATATTTCAATAAAATATCTTGAGCAAGTCATTATTCCCCTTCGGACAGCGGGGTTGGTCAAAGCGATACGTGGTTCTAAAGGCGGGTATTCATTAGCCAAGTCCCCTTCTGAAATCTTGTTGAATGATCTGGTTGAGACTTTGGAAGGACCTCTCGATTTGATCGAATGTTTGCGCAACCCAACGGCCTGTCGAAAAGTCCCGACCTGTGTAACGCGTGATATCTGGAAAGATGTTCAGGAAGCGATACAAAGGGTATTTCATTCGATCACCTTAGAAGATATGCTGAATCGGAGAGGGGAGAAAGAGAATCTGGTTCCTCCGATGTACGACATATAAACAGAAATCACAAATCTGTTCGGCCCCCCTTGGCCGGAGTAGATATTCAGATTTGGAATTCTTGGAGACTACCGATGGCGAGAATAGCCAACCTCATTTCTGACTTGGTAGGACACACACCGTTATTAAGATTGAATAGAGTCACCCGGGGTTGTCGGGGAGATGTGGTGGCGAAGCTGGAGTCCTTTAACCCTTGTGGCAGCGTCAAGGACCGTATCGGGGTCTCAATGATTGAGGCGGCAGAGAAAGCAGGACTGATCCAAAAAGATACGATCATTCTGGAGCCCACGAGCGGAAATACAGGGATTGCATTAGCCTTTATCTGCGCGGCAAAAGGATATACCTTGGTTTTGACGATGCCAGATACAATGTCGACAGAACGGATCCATCTGCTCAGAATGCTTGGGGCAGGGGTGGTCTTGACGGATGGCCATGAGGGTATGGCGGGTGCGGTGAGGAAGGCGGAAGAGATGGCTGAAAAGGATTCGCGATACCTTGTTCCACAGCAGTTTAGGAACCCCGCCAATCCAGAGATCCACAAGAAGACGACGGCCTTAGAAATTTGGGAAGATACGGATGGTAAGGTCGATATCTTGGTGGCGGGTGTGGGAACTGGGGGGACCATTACGGGGATTTCAGGAGTGATCAAAGAGAAGAAACCGGGATTCAGGACCATCGCTGTGGAGCCGGAGACCTCGCCTGTTCTTTCCGGAGGCAGACCTGGACCGCATAAAATACAGGGAATTGGTGCCGGGTTCATCCCCGAGGTGCTGCGAATGGATTTGGTCGATGAGGTGATCAAGGTATCGAATGAGAACGCCGGCTTGTTGACGAAGAGGTTGGCCCGGGAAGAGGGGATTTTGGCAGGGATTTCTTCCGGGGCAGCCGCATGGGCAGCGATTGAGGTTGCCAAGAGAGAGGAGAATGAAGGCAAGATGATCGTCGTCATCCTCCCCGATACGACTTATCAGAGAAGGTGGCGACATGTTATGGATCATGTACGACCCCGAAAGGGGAACCCATTCGATTTAGGATTTGAGATTTAGGATTTAGCATGAATCTTCAATCTGCAATCTGAAATCTAAAATGAATCTGGGGAGGCTAGAAATGGCGAAGACCATTGAAGAAATAAATGAGAGGATACAAAAAGGAAAGGCTGTGGTTGTTACAGCGGAAGAAATTATTGAATATGCCGCTGAAAAAGGGGTGAAAAAGAC
>JBEKDJ010000296.1:0-6208 GCA_050014415.1 Thermodesulfobacteriota bacterium
ACGGCCTCTTCTCTCTTCAGGTTGAATGCCTGCAGAATCTTCTCGACGGACTCGGGGTGCGGTTTGGGGTTTTTTACGTCGAGGGCCGTGACGACCATGTCAAAGAAAGGCCAAAGACCAAATCGATCCATGACATGCTTCATCGACGTCGTCCGGTTGGTATTGACGACCCTGATCATTCCATTCTCCTTGAGTTTGCTCAAAGCTTGGAGGAGATGGGGCTCCATCTTGAGGTAAACAATATAATCCCTTAGATCGACCTGCTTCAGTAGCTCCAGCGCCTTTTTTTCTGATTCCTCGTTTTTTCCGAACATGAAGTGGACGGCTTCGTAGACCGTGCGAGTATGCACCACCTTCAGTTCTTCCTGTTCTAAGGGCTCCCTGCCAACCGAGGCGCAGAGGTCATTATACAATCTGCTGTTTGCCTCGATGGAATCGAAGAGAACTCCATCGCAATCATAGATCACGCATCTCATTTTCCATTTTGCTTCTTGGAAATTCATAGGCCCCTATCTTCAACGGTAAAGAACAAAGAGGAATGTTGGAAAAGGTCCCCCTTTTCAAAAACTGAGAATGTAATATGCAAATTCCTTCTTGAGCTTAGTATATCAATTCATAAATTCGGTAACGTATTCACCGCAGAGCCGCCGAGAACGCAAAGGGTTGATGTTCTCTTTTATCCGACCGTGAGAGGCGGCCGAATAAAAGGCAGCCTCTCTGTCTCCGGCAGAGATCTGCACAAAGCGTTTAGCCTCGAAGAGGTTGAGGCTTTTGCTCTGGCGGCCTCTCACCGCCAGAGCAAAAAACCCTTTTCTCTGCGACCTTTGCGTCTTGGCGGTGAGCAAATAATTCGTTAGCATATTTCTGAAAAAGACCACTTAGTTGAAAAAAGGATTCAGAAATTCGAACATGGAAAGTAATATGTTTAACCACTTTCTATTTTCAACTGCCCATTCCCGATTCCCTGAATTCTCGACCCCTTGAATCCTTAGAATATTGTCAATAATAATACAAATGCGGAAAGAAATGCCACTGGCGAAGGGCCGACACAGAGGGACCGAAAAACGCTCTGAAAAACACCACCAATGGTGTGTCTGTCAAGAAAACATTGCGAAGGTCGGCGATTCACCATTTCCCTCTCCCCCCCAAGAGTCTCGCTTTCCTTTCACCACCAATTCCATTATAATTTGTCATCTTTAATGTGCTTGTCTGCTCTAGTTATTAAGGTTGCCTGTCACGTTGGAGGGAAAGAGGAAAGAGCTCAAAAGGAGTGTGGACGATGAAAATCATAAAATCGAGAGGGCCTGAGATATTCGATATTGAGTTGGAAAAAGACCTTCTAGCAAGAAACAGAAGTTTGGCAAAAGAGAATAGGAAGAGGTTTGATCGCTCGAATATATTGACCGTAGACATCATGGGTCCGATCGGTTCAGGGAAGACGTCTCTGATTAAGGCGATCTTAAAAAGACTCCAAATGGGGGAGAAAGTGGCGGTCATTGCAGGAGACCTTACCACCACCATCGATGCGGAAAGAATTGAAGCAGAGGGAGCCCGCGTGATTCAAGTCAATACTGGAAAGGAATGTCATCTCGATGCCCATCTCGTTCGTCGGGCTGTGAAGAGAATGAAGCTGGATGGCGTCAAGATTCTCTTCATTGAAAATGTGGGAAACCTTATCTGCCCAGGGGAGTTCCCCTTGGGTGCTCACAAAAGATTGGTGCTTGTCTCGGTGACGGAGGGTCCCTATACCCTTATGAAGCACCCCTATATCTTTAAGGAGGCTGACATCATCGCACTCAATAAGATCGATCTCGCCAAGGCAATGAAGGTCAGACCCAGCCAACTCGAAGAAGATGCCAGAAAAATCAATCCCCACGTTCCTTTCATTAGGATCAATGCCCGTAAAGGAATAGGGATATCAAAGGTCATCACAGCCCTGGGGTTATAGACCCACCTGTAGCAGAAATGAACCCGGACAAATCCCGCCCCCGGCGGGACTTCGGATGGCGGTTCTAAGGAGATTTGAAGGAAACGGGAGGAATTTACTTTAAGTGACCTCTGATCACTGATCATGAAACGATTTGAAGGTGCTGGTTCGGCAAAAGGTTCGCCTCGAAGCCTTTCCGACCGGCCTGTCCAGGTTCATACAGCTCAGTCTTTGCAACACTAGGGTAAACAAACGGGCAGGCTATCAGGACACCAGGATATCAGGCTTCCAGAGTATTAGGTTGTGGTTATCGGGACATCAGAATTCAGAAATTGCGGAAGCAAAGCATTGTGAATCTCAAAATCTTAGATTTTCCTGATACCCTGGTCATCTGGTAGCCTCATTCTTGCATATGCACGAATTCTCCATATCCTCTGAGATCGTAAGGACTGTCCAAGAGACAACAAAAAAAAATAATGGGAAGAAGGTTCTCTCTATCCAATTAGAAATTGGCGAGTTGGCCCTTCTCAATGTGGAACAGGTCACTTTTTGGATTCATGAATTATTCAAAGGATCAGCGGCTGAAGGCGCAAAGGTGAGGGTAAAAACGATAAAGGCTTACATTACATGTGAGTCGTGCGGATACAAGGGGGGGATAAACCTTGATCAGCAGGATCCTTTCCGGCATCTCGTTCCCTATTCCTGTCCCAAGTGTGCTTCGTTTGGGATTAAGGTGGAAAAAGGGCGAGAGTGCACTGTCAGAAGGATTCAGATAGTTAGATAACGTCGGGGAAACCAGTGCTGGATGTCAATGGTTGTCACACGCCAGAGTTCAACGCAAAAATTTCGTTGATGGAATGATTCGCTGGAAGGAGAGAGGAACGAGAGAGCAAAGGGGGAGGAGAGTACTCTCGACCCCCTTCTTGCTATTTTTCAACAATCGCTTCGACAGGGCATGCCTCAAAGCAGCTTCCGCATTCGGTACATTTCTCTTCATTAATTACATAGGGCTCTCCCTCTTCAATCGCTTCTGCAGGACATTCTTCCGAACAGGTACCACAGGCCACGCATTCTTCGGTGATCACATACGCCACTTCCATCACCCCCCTTTGTCATCAGATTTCTAGGATCTCTTTCTCCTTGGCCGCGAGCACCCCATCCACTTTTTCGATAAATCTGTCTGTTGAGACTTGCACCTTATCCATCCACTGACGAAGTTGGTCCTGAGAGATCTTCTTGTTCTTTTCCAACCCCTTCAATTGCTCATTGGCCTCCCGTCGGATGTTTCGGATCGCCACCTTTGTCGCTTCAGCCATTTTTTTTACCACTTTGACGAGTTCCTTCCGCCGTTCCTCTGTCAGTCGCGGGATGGTGATCCGCAGAATCTTCCCATCGCTGGCAGGGGTCAATCCAAGTTCCGACTTGAGGATGGCCTTTTCAATCTCACCGATGATGCTTGTATCCCACGGTTGAATGGTAATCAGCCTGGGTTCTGGGGTCGCCAATGTAGCCACTTGCTGAAGAGGGGTGGATGTTCCATAGTAATCAACCCGAATATCATCAAAGAGGGCCGGGGAGGCCCTGCCTGTTCTCACCTTGTTTAAGTCCATTTTTAGGGCGGAGAGGGTTTTCTCCATCTTGGCTTCGACCTCTTTGACAGTTTTCTCCTCCATTGTTTATCCCCTCACTCTTGTTCCCACCCGATCTCCCAGAATGAGCCGTTTGATATTCCCTTTTTCCTTCAAGCTGAAGACGATAATGGGGATTTGATGACCCATGCACAGGGAGATAGCAGTGGCATCCATTACCTTAATCTGCCTCTTCAAGACATCGAGGTAAGAGAGTTCATTATATTTCCGAGCCCCTTTATTCAGGAGCGGATCCTTATCGTAGACGCCATCGACTTTTGTACCCTTAAAGATTGCCTCCGCCCCGATCTCCATGGCACGAAGAGATGCTGCCGTATCCGTGGTGAAGTACGGATTTCCTGTTCCTCCGGCAAAGATAACCGCTCTGCCCTTTTCCAAATGGCGAATCGCCCTACGTCGAATATAGGGCTCTGCCACCTGACGCATCTCTATTGCTGTTTGGACTCGCGTGGGAACATCAATCTTCTCGAGGGCCTCCTGAAGGGCAATGCCGTTGATGACAGTAGCCAACATACCCATGTAATCCGCGGAGGCCCGGTCCATTCCCTTGGAACTCGCCGCGACTCCACGAAAGATATTGCCTCCCCCGATGACAATAGCCACCTCCACTCCCAGGTTTTTCACCTCTTTAACTTCGCGCGCGATCTGCTGGATGGCCACAGGATCGATTCCATAATCTCCTTTCCCAGTCAGAACCTCACCGCTGATTTTAAGGAGGATTCTCTTATATTGTGCTTTCTTCATGGGGGGCGGCCATTTACTTTTTCGTAGCACTCCGATGCTTTGCAGAATCAACCCAAGGGGATACCGACTCCCGCCGGGGGCGTGACTGGAGGAGTCTTAGTCCTGCCTGCACGTAGCCGCTTTTGCCCACCAAAGAGCTTGGCCGCCCTCCATAGTCATTCTATTACGGCGGATGGGTTCGGTGAGCAGGTCGGCGAAGGCAGGGTGGAAACCTTTTGTTGGACCATTCAAATAGCTCCCAAAACACTGCAGCGTCTCGTTCACTTTTTCCATTTCAATGCAAGAAAAGAAAGAACCCACATTCTAAGGCTTTGGAAGTCCCGTCTTTGGCGGGAACTGAGAGACCCATCCAATTCCATTGCCAAGAGCTAGGGTGTTATACTTTTTTCAATTCATCAATCTTAAAGATGTCAAGAAGTTTGGACCCAAGAGGAGCAGGCAGGCTCTGACCGTGCATGTAACCCTTCGCCTAGTTGGAATCGAGTGAACCGACGGATGTTTATGTTCTCTCCCACCTTAGCGATCATGGCATCAAGGACGTCTTTAACCGTCAAATCAGAATCCTTGATATAAGTCTGTTCCAAAAGGCAGACTTCGGAGTAGAACCTCTCCATTTTGCCTTCAACGATCTTATCGATCACCTTTTCTGGTTTCCCTGAATCCAGGGCCTGAGTTCGATAGATCCTTCTCTCCCTTTCCAAATCCTCTGCTAGGATTTCTTCTCTCCTGATATATTGGGGATTGGCGGCAGCAATCTGCATGGCGATGTTTTTTACAAGGGTTTGAAAATCTCCTGTCTTAGCCACGAAATCGGTCTCGCAGTTGACCTCAACAAGGACCCCAATCTTTCCTCCCGCATGGATATAGGAAGAGACCAAACCATCTGTGGCAATTCGTCCTGCCTTTTTGGCGGCAGTGGCCAATCCTTTCCGCCGAAGATATTCGATCGCAGCATCGACATTCCCCTTGGCCTCTTGGAGCGCTGTCTTACAATCGTTCACGCCGGCCCCTGTCCTCTGCCTCAAGTCTTTTACCAATTCGATAGAGATTTCCATTTAGTCCTATTCCTCCTCCACTCCTTCGATCACTTCTTCCACCCGTATCGCTGCAGGGGGCTCAGCCCGTTCAACACTCTCTTTTTCTTCTTTGGCTTCCTCCGTCTGGAGCTGCTTTTCATAAAGCTGTCTTCCCTCAATGCAGGCATCCGCAATCTTGGAGGCGAAGAGGTGGATCGCTCGGATCGCATCGTCATTGCCTGGAATGATGTAGTCTAGTTCATCAGGATTGCAGTTGGTGTCGACGATGCCGATCGAGGGAATGCCAATCTTTCTCGCCTCCTTGACAGCGATCTTTTCCTTTTTCGGATCTACGGTGAAAATTGCCCCGGGAAGTCGGTCCATATTTTTGATTCCTCCCAGGGATCTTTCCAGCCGGCTCCTCTCCTTCTCTAATTCGAGGACCTCCTTTTTAGGAAGGAGATTGTAGATTTCCTCATTTTTCATGGCCTCCAGTTTGTTGAGTCGATCGACGGATCGTTTAATGGTCTGGAAATTGGTCATCATGCCTCCCAGCCAGCGGTGATTCACATAAAACATGCCGCAGCGAGTTGCCTGTTCATAGATCGTCTCTTGCGCCTGTTTCTTCGTTCCGACGAAGAGGACATACTCCCCTTTGCCGCAGATATCGCGAACAAATTGATAGGCTTCCTTGAAAAGCTGGACAGTCTTCTGGAGATCGATGATGTAAATGCCATTCCTTGCCCCGAAGATGTATGGCTTCATTTTGGGGTCCCAACGCTTCGTCTCATGACCAAA
This sequence comes from Thermodesulfobacteriota bacterium, assembly GCA_050014415.1. Lineage (GTDB taxonomy): Bacteria > Desulfobacterota > BSN033 > BSN033 > UBA1163 > JBEKDJ01. The sequence continues at coordinate 6,135 of JBEKDJ010000296.1, forward strand.
ATGAACCCCTGCCTCCAGAAGTTCTTTCATTGTTACATTGGACATCGAACCCTCCGTTTCTTTTCCATTTTTCC